>NC_013720.1:5847149-6196199 GCF_000025185.1 Pirellula staleyi DSM 6068 | reverse complement strand
CACGCTCGTTTCACGCCCTGGTGTTTCCTGCGGAAAAACCGGTCCTTCGGGTGTATTGTGAAGATCGGCGCGGAGCGAAAAACTGTGTGGAAAACGTGTCGCCGCTAGCTTCCGAGCATCCGCTCTAAACCTCCTCGGATGCTTCATAAGTTACCATCAGAACGTGCTTTAGGGAATTGCCTGTCGTGTGCGGCGCGGGCCGCGCTCTGTTTCAGAAAATTTACGGATTCGTTTTCAAGATCCACAGATCGCGTGCCGCCAACTGCACAAAACCACAGGCGGCGTACATCGCAATCGCTGGATCGTTCGCCAGATCGACTGCGAGCACGACCGAGGCGAGTTGCCGATCGCGCGCGATGGCGAGCGCCTGCTGCGTGAGGGCTTGGCCGTAGCGCTGACCACGATGCTGAGGGACAATGCCGACATACACCAGCTCGAGTTGCGACACGCTGGTGTGCTGCGCCAAGAGCAGACAGCCGACGATTTGCCCTGCGCTGTTGCGAGCAATGTGCCAGAGCGACTCGCCCGTTGTTCCGACGGCGGCATAGCCGGTGAGGACATCACGTGTCGCTCTGATCCCTTCGATGAGTGGCGCGTCGAGCGATTGCTCGTAGGTCGACTCGATGAGTGCTTCGAGGTCTCCCCGCGCGAGGGACGAAGCGGGCTCGAGTGTCAGCATCGCATCAGTCAAGTTGGATCGGGTCAGCAGACGCGCGGTCGCAGCTCCGAAGAAGGCGAGTCGGCCTGCATGCACAAAACCGGTGGCCGCGAGTCGCTCGGCATGCTCGGTCGCGCTGCTGTCGATGAGCGATTGCACGAGCGGATAGTGCTCGCGCGCGAGGGGCGCGCGAATAGTTGCGCCAAGTTGCGCTAAGTTGCGCTTTTCTTGCGCCAGGTCGGTCAGATTCGTGCGGATCACCGCCGGAGGCCAGCAGTTGGCGACGTTGCCCGTGAGAAGCTCGACCAACATCGCTACGCAAATCTTTTCCCCTTCGACCTTTGCGTAGAGCCGAAAATGATCGAACTGACCAGCTTCGGCGGCGGCGATTAAACGATCGAGCTGCTGCTGACGCTCGTTTTCGCTCCAGCAGTGAATCAACTCGGGGAGCACCTCGTGCCAGCGCTGCGGCGGGAGCAGTAGCAGGTCGGCATTCTCATCGGAGCTTGTCCAAGTGTCGCCTGCGGGCATAGTTTCTCGCAAAAAATGGAGGGCCTGTTACGTGTAGCAAAGTCAGCCGCTGCTGAAGTTTAGCGGCAAACGGTGAGAGGAGCAGTAGCGATAAAATCGGTGGAAACTGGCTTGCATCGTGTACACAGGGGTAGAATGGTCAGCGATTGAACAGCCGCAAGGTAGTAGAAGGAGCGAGGCGATGAACGTGCGACTCAAAACAGTAGGTTTCCTGTCGGTGGCGATGCTCGTCGTGCTGGCGAGTGCTGAAATGGCGCGCGGGCAAACCTTGCTGGAACGACTCGAGAAGCGCTTGCAGGGTGCCATTGCGCCGGCTGATCCCGCAGCGCCGCCCGCCACCACGGGTGAGCCGACACCGGCCAAACCGATGCCAGCGGATGGAGCGACCGACGAACTTCCCGCGCCGATGCCGAGCGGCTATTTGGGTTTAACGGGCGACGACTCGCTGGAAGATGGCAAAGGGGTGCGCGTCGTAGTGGTGAAGATTGGTTCGCCTGCCGCTCGCGCGGGTTTGGAAGTGGGAGACCTGATCACCGCGATCGGCGACGAACCGGTGCCGACGGTCGATGTGATGCATCAACTGCTGAGTGGTCTTCCCGTGGGAGCCAAGGTCGATTTCAAAATCGATCGCAATCGTAAAGTGCAAACAGTTGCGGTGACGCTCGGCGAGCGCCCTGCGACACCAGATATCGAAGTGGGAGAAGAGACCCCTTCGCTCCGTCCTTTCAGCGCCGAAGCATCGCGTGCTTCGCTTGGTGTATCGGTGATTCCGCTCACGGAAGAACTTCGCGAGCGGTATGACCTTTCGATTCGCCGCGGCGCTTTCATCGCGCAAGTGCGACCTGGTAGTCCAGCCGATACGGCGGGCTTGCCTGTCGGTGGTGTGATCGTGGCGATCGATGGACGTCGAATCGATACGGCCGATGAGCTGGTTGGGATCATCGCTGCTTCGCGACCCGGAAATATGGTGGAGCTGACGTATTACCAAGGGGCCACGCTGGCTCGCAAATCGGTGCGACTCGCTTCGGCGGGGCCAGCCGCTGCTGCGCCCGGTTCACCAGCCGCTGGCGCGCCACTGGCTGGCGATCGGCCAGTGATTCGGCGAGTCGAACAACTGCTGCAGCAGTTCACGCAGCCCGGCGCTGCACCTGGTGGTGACCCTGGATTTGTTCCTGGTGGTGACCCTGGATTTGAGGGGCCTCCTGCGATGGAAGGTGCCGCTGCCATGGAGGCTGAAATCGCCGAACTGAAAGATCGCGTGCGATTGCTCGAAGCCAAGCTGGCCGATCTGGAAGCCAAGATGTCCGGCGCGCCTGCAACCGAAACGAAGAAGCCCACGAGCGACGATCCGCTGCTGCTCGAACCACCAGCCAAGCCGAAGAATCAACTCCCTTAGTGGGCGGTTGATGTTGGAAGTGGAGGCGTGGCGATGGTGTTACCACCGCCATGTGGGGCGCGGTGAATTTGCAGCTGCTGGTTTGGTCGCCGCTGGCGTGGCAGCGACCGGTTGAGTGGCAGGAGCAGTTGCCACCGGAGCTGCTGGAGGTGGCGCGACCGTGGGTGTCACCACTTCGTTTTCGGCGACACCTGGCGCGCGAAGTTCTGGCAGCTTATAGCCCTTCGGAAGTGGCCCGCGCACCAAATCGATCACCAGTTCCATTCGTTGTTTCGGAGCGTTTTGCGATACCACGGGAACGTGGCGAATCAGCAAAGTGCTCACTTCACCGTTGGGACCAGCGGCTCGATAGAGCCCGCGATCGAGTGTTGGCTGAGCGACCATGCCATAGGTTGAGCAGAGGAACATCACCACGCGGCGCTCGTCGCCGGTGTAGCCTTGAAACGTGATGCGCCGCAGCACTTGTTCGCGATCGAAGTAATAGGTGAGCGACCCCGCGATATCGTGCTCCTGCGTCCCCGAGACCAGCGGCACACGCAAGCCTTGCAGCTGCGTATCGCCGAGCACCGTGGTCACCCGTGGAAACACCGCCGTGACCCACGGCAGCGAAACTTCAAATCGCAGTGCATGCTCGAGTGGAATCGGCGCGTTTTGCTGCACCACGAGTTGTGGCGGAATCGCGGCGGAACCACCTTCGAGCAAACTGGCGGCGAATTGATCGACAGCGTTTTGTGTCTCTTGCTGGCTGCTCGAACCGGCGCTGCCGGTGAGCGAATTCCACTGCGAGCGCGCGGTGGCGGAGAGCTCTTTATCGAGCAAAATGTAGGGGATCAAACCGGCTGCGGCGAGCACAGCCAAGAAGAGCAGGGGGCGCTGAAACATCGCGTGCAAGACCTCGGAAAGCGAGGATAAACCACATCGGTTCATCGACGCTCTCACGCTTGCTACTATTGGAAACTCATCGGGCGCGGCTCGATCCGCATATCACTTGCAACCCGCGCCTCATAAGTTTCCTGACCGATACTCGCGGCGAAGATCCTCCCACGCGAGTCCCAAAATCGCCGCCGCGAATTCACCATCGGTCGCGTAGAAAAGACGCTCGCGAGCCGGTTCAAAATCGTCGCTCGCCGCAATTCGCTCGACCCGTTCGGCACCATAACGCCGCTCGACTTGTCGCACTAGCGACACAAAGTTTTCCTCGCCACAAGCATCCGCGATCGATGGCCACTGCGCAACGAGATGCCCCCGATTGTGGAGCAAGATGCGCGACCGGCAATAGGCCGCGATCTCGGGGAGCGAGAGTCCATGAGCTAGAACTCCCGCCAAAAGAAACAGTCGATCCCGAGCAAAGAGTCGCTGCCGACGTTCGGCCAGTAGCCCCACGAACAGGAGCGACCCCAAGTGCTCGATATCACCTGTCATACGATCACTTTCCAAGCTCGAGCGCTACGGTTTGGTCGCTTCAGCTTTCGGCAAAGCTTCGAGCGCTTGCAACAAACCCTTGGCTCCCTCTTTACCACTTGGCACAACGAACGACGCGCCATCAAACGCGTTTCCAATTGGTTCGTAGCGACCATCCAAATGCTCGGCTAAGAACGCTTCGGTAATCGCGTAAAACGCAAACCGATTTTGTGGCCGAGCAAAGCCGTGCCCTTCATCTTTGAACAGCACGTAGGTGACCGGAATCTTCTTGTCGTTCATCGCCTTCACAATCTGATCCGCTTCCGCCTGCTTCACACGCGGGTCGTTTGCACCTTGAGCAATCAGCAGTGGCTTGGTGATCTTCTCCACCATCGTGAGTGGCGAGCGCGATAGCAAAAATGCCCGCCCTTCGTCAGTCGTATGATCCCCCACGCGGCGCTTCATCACCGGCATGAAAGGCATCCAGTAAGGAGGTGGATTCTCGAGCAGCGTCACAAGGCTCGAAGGACCAACGATATCGACGCCACAGACAAACACATCGGGCGTAATGGTGAGACCGACGAGTGTCGCATAGCCGCCGTAGCTTCCGCCCGAGATGCAAATCTTGCTCTTGTCGGCGATCTTGTTTTCGACAGCCCAGTTCACGGCGTCGATCAGATCGTCGTGCATCTTGCCAGCCCACTCGCGATCACCAGCGTTGATGAACGTTTTGCCAAATCCGGTCGAGCCTCGGTAGTTCACCGCCAGCACGGCATAGCCGCGATTGGCAAACAGCTGATGCTCGGGATCGTAGCCCCATTCATCGCGAGCCCAAGGTCCACCATGCACATTCAGCACCAGTGGCAGCGGCTGATTGGGGCGGCCATCTCCATCAGGATCGCTCCAAGCGGGAAGAGTCAGGTAGCTCACCAGTTCGAGGCCATCGCGACTCTTGATCACTTGCGGATGCATTTTCACCAGCGGCAACTCTTCGAGTGCGCGATTGCTCGTGAACAGGAAGGTCGCCTTCTTGGTGGGTTTGCGATCGTAGAGATAAAACCGCACCGGGCCGTTGTCCATCAAGTAAGCGACGGTCCAGCGACTGTCGTCGAGCGTGCGGCTGGTGATCTGCAGTTCCCCATCAGCCACCGTCTTCAGGTAGTCGAGATCGCCTCGAATCGATTCGTCGAGGATCTGCCATTCGGTGCGGGCATACGTGAAGCTCACCGCCTGAATTGTTTTTTCGGTGGGATGCGTCAGAGCGCCCGAAAGATCTGCTTTTTCACTAGCGGCGACTAGTTTTTCTTCGCCAGTCTTGAGATCGACAACTTTGAGTGCCGCAGTGTTGCGACCGCGGCTGTCGAGCATGTAGAGCTTCTCGCCCGTTTTGTCGAAGCCTGCGGGGGAAGTGGTCATCGCATCGAGCGCGTCGATCTTCATCCACTCCTTCCACCCCTCGGTCGCGTCGGGCTTGTAGTACATCTGCCCCGCATCGGGCGTGTAGTTAAGCGCAAAGCGAACTTTGTAGTCGTCGTCGATCATGAACCCGGCGAGACCTGGGTTTTCGAGCAGCAGCTTCTTCTCGCCCGTAACAAGGTTGATCTTGTAGATGTCGTGATAGTGGCGCTCGCCACGGTCGTTGATCCCGACGAGAATCTCTTCGGGAAACTTCTCGCTCACACCTTCCACGGTGGCGCTGATCTTCTCGATGGGGGTCAGATCTTTGATGTCGCCAGTTGCCAGCGTGATGCTGTAAAGATGATCGTCTTCATCGCCGTTTTTATCCTGGGTGTAGAGCAAGTGCTGGCTCGTGTAGGCCCAGAAAAACGAAGTGACTCCGCGATGCTTATCCAGCGTCACCGGCTTGGCTTTAGCGAGATCATCGGCCGGACCGACCCAAACGTTCAGCACCCCTTCCACCGGCGCGACATAAGCAATCTGCTTCCCATCGGGACTCAGACGGGGGCGAGCCTTTTCGGGATTCCCAAAAAACTTGGCCCGAGGAACCAGAGGGACATCGTCGATGGAATTGTAGGTCTTGGTCACAGGTCCCACTTTCTTGGCAGTGTCTTTGCTGACAGCCGCCGCGTCGTCCGCCAGTGACGTTGCCGCGAGAGCTAGTAAGGTGACGAGCGATACCGTCAGATGCCGCGCAAGTTGAGCCTTCATCATGTTCCTCCGTGCCTAGACAAGTGAGATCAGATCGCCAGGATCTGCTTGCTGCATCTTACCCGAGCCAAGGAGTGTCAAGCGAGGGAGGAGCACGAGCGAGCGGCCAGCATGCCGAGTTTCGGAGATGACCGATAGCAACCAGCCGTGAAGCCAGCGAAAGACCACGCTGACGCGCGACTAGCGTGGTTCGCTGATGGCGGGGCGATTGCCAGAGGGTCCGAGTCGCGTGGGAACATGCTGCTGAGCGCGAGCCGTGGCCGTTGCTTGCGACAAAGGAGGAGCAGGGAGCAGCGCGACCAGACCACCAGTCTCTTGTGTCGCCGGAACTTGCCAATCGGCCTGCGGAAGCAACACGCGTAAGAGCGCAATCGGCTGGCTTCGGTGCTGCTGAGGAACTTCTACCAGCGGACCACTGGCCGCGGCGAGCATCACCCCATCGCGCGTCGGATCGCAGCTCCCTGTGAGCTGCAACTGCTGCTGGTCGAGATGAAATCCAATCGCCAGCTGCCGATAGGGAGTGGTTTGCGACGGATTCATCCCCCGGGAATCGATGGCGGCTGTCGCCCCGAGATGTTCCTCCAGAGCCACCAGCATCGAGTGGCTCACCTGACCATGCTGCGCTTGCAGTGTTCCGCGTGCGCTGGCGATACGTCCGCGCTCGAGCACCACGCGCTCGAGCACCGCGGTGGCATCGCCCGAAATCGTATGGGGAAATTGCTCGGTGATCAGCGCATCGAGATCGATGTGCGAAAGCTTTCCAGCAAGCGTTCCGCGCAGTCCCTCGGCTTCTTCAAAGAGCGAAAGATTGCCAGAAAACGCCACGCTGGGGCCGAGTCGTTGAAAGCTCGGAGCCACACTCGCCACCAGGGACATCGGCAGCGATAGGGCCCCGGTATCGACCTGCCAACGCGTGACCGGCGGAGTCATTTCGCGATTGCGCGAGGCAATGACGCGCACGACCGGTCGATCGTTGCGGGTGCTCGCTTCGGGCGGGGTGAACGACAGCTGCAGCTCGGGACCACTTTGTGTGATGTGCCACCACGCTTCGGGATTGTGCACGGACCACGGTCCTTCCGGAGTCTCGATCACGAGCTGATGCGCGACGAACTTCACCGGCAAGATCGGCCCTTGATGCCGGAGCACACGATCGCGGGTGATCGCGAGCAGCGAGCGCGAACCTGCCTGTGTGACGACCGGATCGACGAGCACCACTTCGGTCCCATCGCTTCCCACGGTCACTTCCAGGGCTCGCAGCGACGCCAGTAGATCGCCCGTTTCTCCATCCCGCAGTTCGACGGCGCGAAGCACGGCGGTGTCGAACGTGGGATAGTCGAGCGAACTAGCTGAAACGTTGACCCCCAGCTGGAGCGAAAGGGTATGTTGCCATTCAGCGAGCTGCGCATCGGCGGCACCGGTGGCGGCGCGAAAGACAATCCAGAGGGCCACGTAAATCGTGGGACAAACGCAGCAAATCACGAACCCAGCGCGACACCAGCGCAGCTGAGCAGAGGTCGGTTTGCTTGTCGTCATCTGGCACCTCCTTGTGCTTCAGACTCTGTCTTAAAACTCAATCACTGCCAGCGAAGTGGCATCGATCTGCGAGGCGTTTAACGCTCGCGAGCCATCTTCTGAAACAGGTCGTAGCGAGCTTTCATTTCCACCAAACTATCGTTCCCAAATTTCTCAACTAGCGCGCGGGCCACTTCAAAGGCAATCACGTTTTCGACAATCACGCTGGCGGCTGAAACGGCACAAACGTCGCTTCGTTCGTACTGGGCTGCCTCGGGCTCGAGCGTGGTGAGATTCACGCTGTCGAGCGATTTGCGAAGCGTGCTGATCGGCTTCTTGGCGGCGCGAACTACGAGCGGCTGACCATTGGTCATACCTGCTTCGAGTCCACCGGCATTGTTCGAAGGACGCTCGAAACCGAGCGTGTGCGTTTCGCGTTTCGTGGCGTCGAAATGAATCGGGTCATGCACCTGCGATCCACGGCGTCGAGCCGCCTCAAATCCGAGGCCAATCTCGACCCCCTTGATCGCCTGCACTGCCATCACCGCTTGAGCAATGCGACCATCGAGTTTGAGGTCCCACTGCGCGTGGGTTCCAAGACCGAAGGGGAGACCTTCCACGACCGTCTCGACCACACCACCGAGCGTGTCGCCAGCTTTGCCCGTTTCGTCGATCAGTTTTTTGATCTCGGGATCGCGTGCTGGATCAAGCGAGTAGATGTCGCTCGCGTCGCGCAGTCGACGTTTCTCGTCGAGTGTTGCGTCGGGAACTTCGCAGGCGATGCCGCCGAGTTCCACCACGTAGCCCAGCACTTCGATGCCAAACTCACGGAGGAGCTGACGCGCGAGCGCGCCGGCTGCTACTCGCACCGTAGTTTCCCGCGCACTTGCCCGCTCGAGGATGCCACGAATCGGGCCGAGGTATTTGATCGCGCCGGTCAAGTCGCCGTGACCTGGTCGCGGCCGCGTGAGGTCCTCGAGGCGCTCGAGCTTATAGTCCTTGTTGATCACTTGCAGTGCGATCGGACTGCCGAGCGACGTCTGCTTCCAAATCCCCGACAGGATATCGACCGTGTCGGTCTCGATCCGCTGACGTCCGCCGCGACCATATCCCCCCTGGCGACGCCGCAGTTCGGCGTCGATGATCTGGCTGTCGATCGTCACACCGGCAGGAAAGCCGTCAACGAGCGCCAGCAGCGCTTTACCATGGGATTCGCCGGCGGTGGAGTAGCGTAGCATCGACCGATTCTAGTGAGTGAAAATAGGTGATTTGGGCTGTTTTGTGGCTCGCCCAAGTGAACTACAGACCCGAAGCAATTGTCGCTGACGAGCGGAAGAGAAGATTTTAGTTGTAAGCGGCAACCCACGATAGGGCGTTTCTTTGGGCCGCTGATGCCAGGAGTTCCACGTGCTACTGAAAGCAGACGCGCGGTGAAGCAGTTCCTCATAGACCGCTGGTTTTTGATCGGCCTAACGGTGCTGGTGGTGGTCGGAACTCTGCTTGGGCCGGCGCTCATGCCGCTGGCGAAAGTCCCTGGCATTAAAGACGTTAACCTCTTTCTGGTTATGTTTTTCATGACCCTGCCGATTGCCCTCGCGCAGATGCAAGGGGCGATTTCTCGCCCAGCACCAGCCGCTTTGGCGGTGGCAATCAGCTACGGTCTGCTCCCGGCTGTGGCCTGGGGAATCGGCAGCTTGATCGGCCCCAGCTATGGCCACGGACTGATGGTTGCCTCGATTGTCCCGTGCACACAAGCCTCGGCTGCCGTTTGGACGCGCAAAGCGGGGGGCAACGACTCGATCGCCGTCCTTGTAACGATTGTCACCAACCTCAGCTGCTTTTTGGTCGCCCCCGCTTGGCTCGCCATCATGCGTCTGACGCCGCAAGGGCTCGATTTCGTCCGCATGGTCACGCAGTTGGCCGGACTCGTCGTCCTCCCGATGATTTTGGCCCAAATCGCTCGCCGTATCGGCCCGGTTGCCCACCTAGCCACCAAATATCGCACTCCGCTGGGAGTGTTGGTGCAGTGCGGGCTGCTATCGATGGTCTTCTTCGGCGCGATCGAAAGTTCACAAGGGCTCCGGCAAGGTTTACAGACCACTTCGGGCTGGTTGTCGATGCTCGCGATGGCCACCGGCGTGGTGCTGCTGCATACCACGATGTTTTTCGTAGGTCTTTATACATCCAAGCTTTGCGGCTTTTCGCGAGAAGATTCGACGGCCGTCGCTTTCTCGGGGAGTCAGAAAACGCTGATGGTGGGACTCAAGGTCGCCATGGACTCGGGCTACAGCGTGCTGCCGATGATCACCTACCACATTGGTCAGCTGTTTGTCGATACGCTACTGGCCGACTGGCTGAAGCGTCGGTCGGGACTGAAATAGTCTCGCATCAGCCTCGAGTGAACCGTGTAAGTGATTCTCTCGTAATGAGATAGTTGGCTGGCGGGATGGCTGGCTGCGGAATTCTCCCGGTCCAGGTCTTGTCAGAGCCCCTCGGCAAACGATAGATTGTGGGGCTTGCGATTTCGCAAAACAGGGGACCATTTACCGCTCGCTTCCTGATCAGGAACTGTTTCGAGCGAATGATGGATCCGATAGGTTTGATATAAAGTCTTGTGCGAGAAGGGTTTGCTGCCATGAAAGAGAAGATTCATCCACAGTACATTGAAACTGCTGTTTCGTGCAGCTGCGGCAACTCGTTCACCACTCGAAGCACCCGCAAAGAACTGCGCGTCGACATCTGCTCGGCATGCCACCCGTTCTTTACGGGTAAGCTGAAGTACGTCGACACCGCCGGACGTATCGAAAAGTTCCAAAACAAGTTCGCTGCTGGCAGCTACGCCAGCTTGGCCAAGCCTGCTCCCAAGAAGAAGAAGGCAGCCGCTTCGAGCGACGAATAGGGCGCGACGGGCTGCTCGCGCTTCGGCGTGAAGCCGCTCTCGTTCCTCGGTTTTGCCCACCCCGGCGACGTTTTCTCTCGCGCCGGGATGTTGAGTCGGCAATGCCGCTTTCTTTTGTTGCCACGCCCGGCGCGCTTTCCACAGCAGCGCCCGTCTCCGCCGCTGCGAGCATGCTCGGCAGCAGCTGGTACCGGTCGCTCTTTCCCCGGATTTCCGCGCGTAGCAATTCGTCTTGTACTCGCGCGACCTCTTCGCCGAGACTTTCAGTCGCACCTGGTCGATCCACCGTACCGGTAGCTGCGCCAATCTGCTGCGCGAAGTTGCGTCGAAACCATCCTCCCCACAATTAGCTGCCAGGGAATTGCCGAGGACTCACGAAACCAAGATTTCGGATCTCCTGGCTCACCCGGCCCCATAAAAAACAAACACGGAACCGCTGGCTGCGAACCACACCTGTGTTTCGCGCTTTGGAGAAACAATCATGCGTGACATGCTTGAACAAAAGCTCGCTCGATTTGAAGAGCTCGAGCGAATGATGACCGATCCCTCGCTGATGTCCGACTCGTCGAAGATGGGCAATGTCGCTCGCGAACATGGTTCGCTGGCGAAGCTCGCGGTGAAATATCGTCGCTTCAAACAGCTGAACGATGAAGTCGCCGCCCTGGTGGAGATGAGCAAGGTATCCGACCCCGACGAACGCGAAATGGCGGAAGCCGAGATCCCCAACGTGCGCGCCGAACGCGAACGGATTTGGAGTGAAGTGCTCGACATGACGGTCGGTGGTGAAGACGCCCAGCGCTCGCGCTGCGTGATGGAAATTCGCGCGGGTGTTGGTGGTGCGGAAGGGGCTCTCTTCGCGCAAGACTTGTATCAGATGTACAAGCGATTTGGCGAAAAGAAGGGTTGGAAAGTCGAACTGATGGAAGCCTCTCCCACCGACATGGGCGGCTTCAAAGAAGTGATTCTCGGCTTCGAAGGGGAAGGCGTTTTTCGCGAACTGCAGTACGAATCGGGTGGCCATCGTGTGCAGCGCGTTCCCGAAACCGAAGCCAAGGGACGCGTCCACACATCAGCCGCCACGGTCGCCGTCCTTCCCGAACCGGAAGATGTCGAAGTCAACATCAAGCCCGATGAGTATCGACTCGATAAGTTCTGCGCCAGTGGTCCGGGTGGTCAGCACGTGAATAAAACCGAGTCGGCTGTTCGGCTCACGCACTACGAAACTGGCATTGTCGTTTCGATGCAGGACGAAAAGAGCCAGCACAAAAACTTGGCCAAAGCGCTACGCATTTTGAAGAGCCGCCTCTACGACTTTTATCGCCAACGCGAACAAGCCAAACGGGCTGCCGAGCGCAAGAGCCTCGTCGGATCGGGCGATCGTAGCGAACGTATTCGAACCTACAATTTCCCCGAGAATCGTTGCACCGATCACCGCATCGGACTAACGCTCTACAAACTCGATCAGATCATCAACGGCGATCTCCAGCCGGTTCTCGATGGACTGATCGAGCACGATCGCAACGAGCTGCGCGATCAAATGGGTGTGCTAGAAATCTAAGGCCTGGCGCGCGGATGTGCTCCGTGCATGGCGCTAGAAAACCTAGCCAGACCTGACGAAAAAACTGCTTCGAAAAAAGTGAGCCGCGCGCTTCGCCGCTGCGATTGAACTCTGACGTCAAGATGCCGAGTCGATGACTTGCATCTCGGGCTGAAAGGATTTGCCGATGTCGACCGCCGAAACATGGACCGTGCAGAAGCTTCTGATCTGGACCACCGACTACCTGAAGAAAGGTGGTTCCGAATCTGCGCGACTCGATGCCGAAGTGCTGCTGGCCAGCGCGCAAGGTTGCGAGCGCATCATGCTCTACACCATGTTCGATCAAGTGGTGGCCGACGACGTGCGCGCTAAGTTTCGCGAACTGGTGAAAAAGCGTGGCGAAGGTGTGCCGGTCGCCTATCTCGTAGGAAAACGCGAGTTCTATTCGCTACCGCTTCGCGTGACGAGCGACGTGCTGATCCCACGTCCCGAAACCGAACTCGTGGTGATGACTGCCATCGATTTCATCAAGGCCAAAGCGATTGCAGCACCCGCAGTGATCGACGTCGGCACAGGTAGTGGCGCGATCGCTCTTGCGATTGCCAAGAACATGAAAACCGCGCAGGTGACCGCTGTCGATGTCAGTCCCGCCGCGCTGGCTGTCGCCAAGCAAAACGCCGTCGACAACAAACTCGAAGCCCGCGTCACGCTGATCGAAAGTAACTTACTCGGCGAGATTCCAGCTGCTACGAAGTTCGATGTGATCGCCGCCAATTTGCCCTACGTATCCGACGCCGAGTATGAAGAGTTGCCTCACTCGGTGAAAGCCTTTGAGCCGAAACTGGCGCTCGTTGGCGGAACTAGTGGGAGCGAACTCATCGAAAAACTCTTGCCGCAAGCAGCCGAGCGCATGCAGCCCGGCGCTCTGCTGCTGCTCGAGCTCAGCCCGATGCTCGCCGAGAAAGTGGTGGCGCTATTGAAGGCTGATAGCCGTTTTGAAGGGGTGGAGTCGCTGAAGGATCTTGCAGGCCATGCGCGCGTGATTCGCGCGACGCGAAAAGCCTGATCGCGACGTGCGCTAATCGTCGACCTTCACCACGCGACCCTTCACTTGATACTGCGGCGGATCGACCAGAGTCGCTCCCTTCCCTTCATCGATGGCGGTCCGGTTGCGGCCACCCTTCTTGGCAGTCCGAAGTGCTAGTTCAAGACGTCCAACCAGCGAGGGGAGATCGTCATCTTTGCTGATCTCGGTCGTGCCGCTGCTGATCGTCAATTCGAACTCGGTCCCTTGGTAGTCGAACGTCGTCGCCTCGATCGTTTGCCGCATCCGCTCGACAGCGCTGGTGGCATTGCGCGGGCCGGTATCGCCGAGGAACAGCAGCAGTTGTTGACCGGCATGTCGCACCACACGATCGAAACCCCGATCGCGCCGCACAAGATGCTCCATCAACTGCGCAAAAGCGACCAGCAAGCGATCGCCGCCGCGCGTTCCGACACGCTCGTTCAGCCGAGCAAAGCGGTCGATGTCGACCAGCACCACACTCACAAGTCGTTGTCGACTAGGATCGTCGCGCCACCATTCGTGTAGCAGCACTTCGAGCCCGACGCGGTTAAGCAGTCCGGTGCCGCTGTCGAGTTGCATCCGTTTGTCGACCGAGTCGAGCCGCTCTTGCGAACGCATGATCGTGGCGAGCGTGTCATGCATGCGGTCCCGCAGCGTATGTGCGAGATCGACGAGGCGCGCGATCTCGAGCAGCATGCGCCGACCTGCGAGGACCGCGTCGGTATGAAAATCGAGCTGCGAGAGATTGCTGCCGGTGCTTTCGATTTGGGCTGTTTGATCGAGCAGCACTTGCTCGAGTCCCACACCTTGCGTTTCGAAATCACCCAATTTTCCGCGACGATCGGCAAGCATATCGGCGGCTGAAGTCTGTTTTCCCAGCCACTCGGTGTTGATCTGCAGCAGTTCGTCGCGCAGCTGAACGAGCGCAGCGCCATCGCTGCTAGTCAGGTAGTTTTTGGTACGTCCTTCGGCGGCAATCAGCTGCTCGCGATAGCGGCCCACTTCGAGCCGTAGCACCTGCACCGACGCCTCGACAAACGACTGCGCCACAATCCCTTCGCCCTGCAACTGGTCGAGCCACTCGGTCGGAAGTTCTTCAACTTGGGGAACTTCGGTCAGCGGCGTCACCTGATCGTCGACCCAGGTAGCGGCAGGTTGTGCGGGTGCTTCGGCCGCCACCGGCTCACTGGCATGCTGTGGTCGGCGTGGCCAGGAGAAACGAAATCGCGGCAGGCTAGGCCACTCCCAATGGGGCGACGTTGTCACCGCCAGGCAATAGCCAAGCGTGACGTTGAGCATCGCGATAAACATTAGGAACAAAAACATGACATTCGCCGGCGAGCGATCCGTACCTTTCGGCCTCAGGTGGCTTCCTAATAGGAAGTTCCCCGAGGGGGGGCTTTATTCGAGGACCACGTCTCGGCGCGCAGTGCTGCCAAGGTGGGTATGAAAAAGCTACGTTGCTCAGGGACATTTGCCGGGCGGAATGAACGCGTCGACTCCGACCTTCATGAGTTTGCGCACTAGTTTCCGCTACAACCCGCTTCCACGGAATATTCGGTACTGCATCGGGTTTCTGGTGCTCGTGAATTCTCCTTCCGCCGACTCTTCGAGGGCGGTCAAAAAGGTGTGGAACTTGGCGTCGATATCGTCGCAGTAGTGGACCAACATCGCCTCGGGGGTCATCGGCGGCTTGGGTGAACCCCACTCGGCGAGGCGTTGATGCGAGACAATGATGTGCTCGAGACGGAGCAGCATTTCCCCTTCGAGATCGAACTCGCGCGCTGCGTCGCGCAGCATGTCTCGGCCGAGCAATATGTGACCGATCAGTTCCCCGGCAGCGGTGTAGTCGGCACCATCGAGCGATAGCTGAAGCTCGTGCACCTTGCCGATATCGTGGAGGATTGTTCCCGCAATCACCAAATCGCGCGACAAGGGGGGCCGGAGCTCGGGATAGTCGGCGAGGTATTTGTCGGCCATGAAGATGGCGTTGCGCGTGGCACTCACCACATGCTCGAGCCACCCTCCCACAAACGCATGATGGTTCCGCCGCGCTGCAGGAAGTTTCAGGAGCGCTGGTTCGTGGGTCTCGAGCAGATGCAGCACCACCTCTTTAAGCTCGGGGTGCATCAGCTCCTCGGTCGCGATGCTGCGGAGCTGCGCCATCAGCTGCGCGGGATTGAATCGCGATTTCGCCAAGCAGAGCAGGGGATCGAAACCATCGGCGGTGTCGGCTTCCACCGTCGCGCGGATCTTGCGAATCTCGAGCTGCGGCCCAAACTGCGTGCGGCGATAGGTCGCCCGCATCTTATAGCACTCGCCGATTTGCCACTCCGACTCGCAAGCCTTCGACCAAGGGCTGTCGTTCCAAATCGGGAACGAAACCTCGCGCTGCGCGTCGCGAAACGTCACGCGCCAGTATTTCTTCCCCTCGCGTGTTTGCGAACTCGTGCGGGCCGAAAGGGCGGCGAAGAAATCCCCTTCCTGGCCATCCTCGAGATCGGAAAGGAGCACGATCGTTTTGGTTTTTACCGACATCAGCCACCTCCTCGACGATTTGGTGGCGGCAATAGTAGTATTTTAGGGTGGTTTTGTCAATTAAAAGAAGTGGTGACTAGAAGTGCTGGCATTGCTTTGCTTTACGTCGCTGGCACGGGAAAACTCCCACGAATTGACGTTGGTCCACTCGTCCCCCCTGACTTATTATTCCCACGTTCTTGGAAAGGGGCGGGATTCCATGGAAGGACGTCGGCCAATGCGTGTTGCAATCATGCTTCCCAACTGGGTCGGAGATGTGGCGATGGCCACTCCGATGCTGCGTGCCTTGCGCCATGGCCTTGGTCCCGAGGCCGAACTGATCGGCATTCTGAAGCCTCATCTCCGAGGGGTGCTCGAGGGGACCCGTTGGCTCTCGCGGATGATTCCCTACGAACACAAAAAGAACTTTCTCAGCAATTCGCTCGCCCTGGCCAAAACGCTCCGCCCGCTGCAACTCGACGCCATGCTCTTGCTGCGTCCCACGTTTCGAGCCGCCATTGTGGCCCGGTTTTGCAACGTGAAGCGTGTCATTGCTTATGCCCGTTTTCCGCACACCTGGCTGCTCGACCAATCGCTCGAAATGCCTCGACTCCACGGGAAAAAACAGATCACTTCGTGCGTCGATCAGTACCTGCAACTCGCCGGCGCTTTGAACTGCTACAGCAACAATAAACAGCTCGAACTGGCGACGACTGCCGACGACGAGCAGTTGGCCGACGATGTTTGGCGACGCCTGGAACTTCCACCGCCGAAACAAACAGTGGTCTTGAATACCTTTGGAGCGTTTGGCCCGAGCAAAGAATGGCCGGCCGAACATACGGTCGGACTGGCCCGCCGCATTGCTCGTGAACTGAGGATGGGGGTTCTGATCCATTGCGGACCGTCGGAACGTGCCGAGGCGAAGAGAATCGAAGAAGAGGCGAGTCATCCCTTGGTACGAAGTCTGGCCGACGAGCCCAATCTGCCGTTTGGGCTGAGCAAGAGTGTGATCCGCCGCTCGCGGCTGCTGATTAGCACCGACAGCGGACCGCGTCACCTTGGGGCAGCGATGGGAACACCCACGCTGGGGCTTCTAGGGCCTATCGATGCCCGGACGAGTTTTAACTATCACGACGACAGCCGCGTCATTCAGCTGGCAATGCCATGTTCTCCCTGCGGACAGCCGAAATGCCCCCTCAGCCACGGGATGTGCATGCGGGGGATCACCATCGACATGGTCTTTCGTAAAGCGTGCGAGATGATGGAGGTTCCCGCGACATTTCCTCGCTCGGCAGCCGCTGCTGCCAGCTAAAGCATTCTCGAAGAACGTCAGGCTCGCACTGATCGAATCGTAAAGTTCGGAAATTGCCCGAGGAGCAAGGCTTGCCTTTTTCGTTCATCCCCCTAGAACGTAGCTGCGGAGGAATGCTCGCAGTGCAAGCAGCATCGCTGGGACATCGCTCGACATTGGCGAGCCTGATGAGCCTAGCGATAGGGCACGGCTAACTCCGCCCGAGATCGACCTGATATTCTCGCCCCCATGGGGTGTGAACATGAAATAGGTAATGGGCGTGGAACTCTCCTGGCCAGTGCAAATCGCAATCGGATCGGCAGCAGCGGTGGCGCTCATGACCACGATGTGGCTCATTCAGCTGCGCACGAAAAACGCCGGGATTGTCGATGTCGCTTGGGGTGCTGGCATTGGGGTAGTCGGAGCCTTCTTTGCCCTCACTTCGACGGGGGACGGCAATCGGAAGTTATTGCTCGCCGCGCTGATTGGGCTTTGGTCGCTGCGCTTAACCACGTACCTCTTCCTCCGCGTCGTGGGGCATGCGGAAGAGGGACGCTACGCCACGCTGCGACGCGACTGGGGTGCCGACGTCAATCGCCGTCTCTTTTGGTTTTTTCAGCTCCAAGCTGCCACCGTTGTTCTGTTTGCTTGGCCAGTCCTTCTAGCAGCACAAAGCGAGTGGCCGCTGGGGTCCTTCACCGACATCATCGGCGTCATCGTTTGGCTGCTTGGTGTCGGCGGCGTGGCCCTTTCCGATGCGCAGCTCGCTCGCTTCAAGCGAACCACCACCGATCGCCGGGCTGTTTGCCAGGTCGGACTGTGGCGCTACTCGCGGCATCCGAACTACTTCTTCGAGTGGCTTCATTGGTGGAGTTATTTGTTCCTCGCGCTCGGCAATCCTTGGTGGCTGCTCGCCGCCATCACGCCACTGCTGTTGCTCTACTTCCTGCTTTACGTCACTGGCATTCCACCAACCGAAGCACAAGCGATTGCCAGCCGCGGCGAGGCCTACAAGGCCTACCAGCGCACGACGAGCTCGTTTGTCCCTTGGTTTCCGCAGCGCGAGATCAACTGATGCTCACGACACCGATTGGGCTGGCCGAACGAGGCTATCTTCCCGACTTTTTGATCCGCGTTGGTATTCGACGCCTCGTCGCCGATCGGCTGAAACTCGAAAACCGTCGCCGACATGGTGAGCCGAACATCACCGTAGCAGAGTACGCCGATTGGCTGCGCCAGCAAGAGATTGCCGTCGCCACCGAGAAAGCCAACGAGCAGCACTACGAAGTTCCGCCTCCGTTCTTTCGCGGATGTTTGGGCAAACATCTCAAGTACAGCTGTTGCTTGTTCGAGACCCCCAGCACCTCGCTCGACGAGGCCGAAGCAGCAATGCTCCGTCTCACCTGCGAGCGGGCTGAAATTGTCGATGGGATGAAGATTCTCGAACTCGGCTGTGGTTGGGGTTCGCTCTCGCTCTGGATGGCGGAGCACTTTCCCACGTCGCAAATCACTGCCGTTTCGAATTCGCGTCCACAGCGCGAGTACATCGAAGCGCAAGCTCGCGAGCGTGGGCTAACAAATCTCCGCATCATCACCGCCGACATGCGCGACTTCTCGATCGCCGAGAAGTTCGACCGGGTCGTCTCGGTCGAGATGCTCGAGCATATGCGGAACTATGCGATCGTGCTCGAGCGCATTCGCAGCTGGATGCACGACGACGCAAAACTTTTCGTCCATATTTTCACCCACGCTAGGCTCGCCTACACCTTCGAAACCGAGGGTGAATCGAACTGGATGGGGCAGCATTTCTTTACCGGCGGACAGATGCCGTCGCGCGATTTGCTGAGCCACTTTGCCGACGATCTGACGATCGAAAAACAGTGGGAAGTGAGTGGCCGCCACTATCAACTCACCAGCGAGGCGTGGCTCAAAAATCTCGACGCTCACTACCATCAGCTTTTGCCACTCTTGGCGGGACATCCTTCGGGCGATCCGGCCGAAGTGGTGCTGCAGCGCTGGCGCATCTTCTATCTCTCGTGCGCTGAACTCTTTGGCTATCGCGGTGGCAACGAGTGGGGCGTCACCCATTATTTGCTCAGGCCCACGAAGTAGATCTCGCTTGACGCGCAAAGATTGGGAACCGCTACAGCTGCACTAGAAGTGAGAGCCGTACACAACCTATTCATCGTTTAGTCGTTGGGCTTGGGTGACAAACGATCTTCCTGGTCACGCTGCTTTAAGCTTTGATCTTCGTGCAAACAGCCATCCCATAGCAGATAGAAAAATCACCCACGGAACATACGACCACAGGCTTTTGAAGTTAAACGTTTTTTGCGTGGGATGCCCCACGACGGCGATGATGGTGTCTTGATTGGGATGCTTGCCGCGTAGGTCGCGGCGGTGAACCAGCAAGTTTCCATCCACCAGACCTGCGGTTTGATCGATACGGCAAAATTGCGATGCGTTCTCTTGGGATCGCACCAGTCCTGTGGTTGGATCGACATGAGCATCGCCCCGGTAAGCATCGACAACGCTATCCAGTCCGGCGTGCTGCAAATAGAGCATATGGTCGAACCGTTCGGTCGGATGCGTCTCTCCGTCATGCACGTGCACCGTAGGGAAAAAGATCGCATCGCTCGCTGTCTGGAATTCCATCGCCATGGGATGTGGTCGCAGCGTGCCATCGGCTAGCTTAAACACGGCGAAGCTAAAATCCTGGTACTGCGGCAATTTATCCCAGGTCTCCGGGCTCAGTCGAAAACGCTCGTCGAGACGTGAAAAATCGGCGAGCGTAGGGACGAACGACGCGATGTAGTTTCCGACTTTCACCACATCCAGACTCTCTGACGTAAGGGGGGCGGCATCTGAACAGCCGATCCCGATGCGTTGGATGTAAGGGAACCCAGTGATCAAGTCGTCGAAGAAATTGTCATACTTCTCGAAGTCGATGAATCGAAGGGAGCCCTCTTCAGCAGGTTGCCGCACCGGCAGAGGCAGAATCATCGCGTTCTCTGTCCGCGACATGTACTCCATTTGATAGGCGAGCAGCTGTGTCCCTTGGCCAGTCAGCCGCGCGAAAATGCGTGTATTGGCGACTTGTGAGACGGGCAGAGAGAACATGCACATCGATCGGTCCTATGCCAGAGAGAGGAGAAGGCTGGTTCTAGGGCTTGTCGCACGCGGGCGAGCAGCGAGCGTGACGCCCGTTAATTTTAGCGAAAATTGACGAAACTGCCGCTACAAAAAGTGAAACTTGCTCTCGCGCGCGGGCTAGGCAAAACGCTCGCGGCTAGCGAACTGCCATTGCTGGCAGGGGTTGTTAGCAGCTAAGCTCGCGGCCTGGAATTTCAGGGCCGGGCACGGATGCACCTTGAGCGAGCGCGATGGAAACGAGTCTCCATAAACAGCTGAAAATGCTTTACGCCGGTGATCCGCCGCGCACGGAAGAGCGTGTGGATGGCTTTCGGATCGATGCGGTGCGGCCACTCTCGCGGGGCAAGCTGGAACTGGTGGAAGTGCAGCATGGCTCGCTCTCGGCGATTCGCGATAAAATTGCCAAGCTATGCGAAAAGCATATCGTGCGCGTGGTAAAGCCGATCGTTCGCCGCAAAGTGCTGGTGCGGCTCGATGCGCCGGGGGGCACTGAGATCAGCCGCCGACTGAGCCCCAAACAAGCCTCGGCGCTTGAGTTGTTTGAAGACCTGGTCTATTTCACCCGCGTTTTCCCGCACAAAAATCTGGTGCTCGAAACGGTTCTCGTCGATATCGAAGAGCGCCGCTTTGAAGGGCATGGACGTCGTCGGCGGTGGAGCAAAAAGGATTTTCAGGTCGAAGATCAGCAGCTTTTGGAAGTGCATGCGACGGCCGAGTATCGGACCGCGATGTGCCTGGCTCAGCTGCTCCCTGGCAGCATGCCGAAGCAGTTTGGGAGTCTCGAACTGGCGCAGGCGGCAAGCATTAAGCGGCACATCGCCCAGAAGATTTGTTATACGCTCCGGCGGATCGGCACCATCCGCGAGCTCGAAAAAATCGGCAACTCGCGGCAGTATGAACTAGCCCCCCGCCGTAAAACGGTCCGCCAACGAGGGTAGTGCAGAGGCGTACGCTCGCCGTGCGGCAGTCGGGAGCCTGCCACACAAAAACTAGCCTCTAATTCCTAGCCCCATCCTAAAGCAACTCGTCGAGTTCTTTCACCAGCTTGCTGAAGTGGGCGAGGGCGGTGTCGACCGGCTCAGGTTTTTCCATGTCGACGCCCGCGTCGCGCAAAAGATCGAGTGGATCTTTTGAACATCCGCCACTGAGGAACGTGATGTAGTCGGCCAGTTCCTTCTTGCCGCCCTTGAGCACGCGCTGGCTCAAGGCGATCGCGGCGCTGATGCCGGTGGCATACTTGTAGACATAGAACGAGCGATAGAAGTGCGGAATGCGGAGGCATTCGAGCGACAACTCGTCGTCGAGGGCAAACTCGGGTCCAAAATATTGCTCGAGCAGTTTGCGATAGGTGCTCTTGAGCGCCTCGACGGTGAGAGGCTCGCCCGCTTCGGCCATGCCGTGGGTGATCTTCTCGAACTCGGCGAACATCGTTTGGCGAATCAGGGTGCCACGAATATCGTCGAGCTCGCGGTTGACGAGATAGGCCCGCTCTTCGTCGGTCTTGGCACCTTGCATCAGGTGGTGGCTCAGCAGCATTTCGTTGAACGTGCTGGCGACTTCCGCGACGAAAATCACGTAGCTGTAATAAGTGTATGGCTGTTTCTTGGCCGAATGCCACGTGTGCATCGAGTGTCCTGCTTCATGCGTGAGCGTGAAGACATCGTTGAACACATCGGGGTTGTAGTTCATCAGGATGTAGGGGATTCCCTCGTAGCTGCCGCTCGAGAACGCGCCGCTTTGTTTCCCTTGATTGGGATAGCGATCGCACCAGCGGCCATTGAGTCCTGCTTCGAGGACGCTGCAGTACTGCTCGCCCAGCGGCGCGAGCGATTCGATCACGAGTTTGACCGCTTGCTTCCAGGTCCGTTTAACTTCGAGATTGCTGAGAATCGGCACGTAGGTGTCGTACTGATGGATGTCGCGCAGCTTCATTTTGCGGCGGCGTACGTCGTAGTACTCGTGAACTGCAGGCAAGTTTTTGTGGACGGCGGCGATCAGGTTGTCGTAGACGCTGGTTGGCACGTTATCGGGATAAAGGGCCGCTTCGAGCGAGCTCTTGTAGCCCCGGACGCGGGCGTAATAAACATCCTTCTGAATCGAACCACTGAGGGTCGAAGCGAGCGTGTTCTCGTGCGCGGTGAACTGCTTGTAGTAGGTGTGAAAAGCGTTCTTGCGAACTGATCGCTCGGGAGAGACAAGCAGACGCGAGAAGGTGCTGTTGGAGAGCTCGATCTGCTCTCCCTTTTCGTTTTTCACGACTCCGAACTTCAGGTCGGCATCGAGCAGCTGACGAAACGTTTTGCTGGCTACCTGCGCCATCTCGCCTTGCATGGCGAGGATCTGTTCCTCGCGCGCGTTGAGCGTGTGGGGCTTGTAGCGCAAGATGCGCTCGAGCACGAGCTTGAACGGCTGCATCTCTTTGGCCGCGAGATACTTTTTGATCGTCTCTTCCGAGAGGGCCATCACTTCCGGGCGAATGTAGCTCGCCGCTTCCGAGGCCTTCGTGGCGACGCTTTGATAGCGACCAATCATCCGCTGATAGCGAGCGTCGGCCTGATCTTCAGTGGTCTTCAGGAAAGCATAACCAGCCACCTTTTCGGCGACCCGGTCGAACTCTTCATCGAACTTCAGGCAAGCGACCAGTTGCTTCACACTATCTCCCAGCTTCCCTTTGAACTTGGCAAAGCCGGAGATCATCTTCTCCATCTTCTTGAACTCGATTTCCCACGTTTCGTCGTTGGCCGAGAGGCTCGAAAGGTCCCAGGTATCAGCCGTTTTGACATCACTACGTTTGGGAAGGCGGACAATCTTGTTCATGGTTAACTTCGAAAGAGTGAGAACGGAGTGAAGTGTGCAGGGATAGTGGTCGCAGTAGTGCAGGAGCGAGACTGCTGCGCTCGAATCGGCGTGAATCTTGTGGGATCTACCACACGAACAGACCGGTGCCCCACGCGAGTCCCGCGCCGAAGCCCGACATCAGCACGCGATGACCAGGCTGGAGTTTGCCACTTTGGGCGAGTTCTTCGAGGGCCAGCGGAATGCTCGCGGCGCTGGTGTTGCCATAGCGGTCGACGTTGACCGCCACTTTGCTCATCGGGATCCCCAGTTCGCGAGCGACGGCATCCATGATGCGCAGATTGGCTTGATGGAGCACCAAGTGATCGATGTCGGCGAGGGTGACCCCGGCGCGAGCGGCTGCTTCGCGACAACTATCGGCAACCTGACGGACTGCCCACTTGAAGACCGCGCGGCCATCCATCGCGAGATATTGACGCCCTTCTTCAATCGCTTGAGCGGTGAGTGGTTCGCGGCTGCCGCCAGCGGGGATTTGCAGCAGCGGAGCCCCTTCACCTTGCGATCCCAGGGTGACCGACAAGAAGCCTTGCGATTCGCTGGCAGGTCCCAGGAGGACAGCAGCGGCTCCGTCGCCGAACAGGGGAAAGGTTTTGACATCTTTGGGGTGCACGGTGCGGGTCATCAGATCGCTGCCGACGACGAGCACATTCTGCGAAGCGCCCGTTTTGACAAACTGCATGCCAGTGACGAGCGCGAACATGAATCCCGCGCAAGCAGCGCTCACATCCATCGATGCGGCGCTCGAGCCGAGGAGTCGCTGCACATGACAGGCGGTCGACGGGCTCGGGCTGTCGGGGGTCATGGTGGCGAGGACGATCAAATCGAGATCGCGGGCCGAGATCCCCGCGCGATCGAGGCAAACGCGAGCCGCCATCGCTCCCAGGTCGCTCGTAGCCACGGCATCATCGGCGCGACGACGCTCGTGAATGCCGGTCCGCTGCACGATCCAGTCGGCATCGCAGCCGAGGCTCGAAAGTTCTTCGTTGGGGACGATGCGGGGCGGGACGTAGGCACCCATCGCGCGGACCGCTACGCCGGTGATCGGGAAGAACCAATTGCGCGGAGCAACTTCCGATTGAGGCATGCCATCGGAAGCAGATCTTTGAAGCATAGCGGCGATCTTGAGGAGAGAATGGGGAGTTTGCGAGCCGGTCTCTGAATGGTGAAGCAAATTCCCCGCGAAACAAGCTAGTCCACTGAAAATCGTATCGTCCCGCGAGCCGTTCGGCGATAGGTGGATCGCGGTGGAAACGAGGGTGGCGGGGAACCGTTACAGCGGTTCCGCTGGGATGTCGATCCAGCGTCGCTCGGCGTGCGATTGCAGCACCGTGTCGGCGATCACCTGGGCGCGGAGACCGTCGTAGAAGCTGGGTACCGCCTGACGCTTCTCGCAGATCGCGCTGACGAACTCATAAACCAGATCGTAGCGGAACACGGTGGCAGGTTCTCCCACCGCTGGATCGCGTGGCGAGCCAGCTGGTTTGAGGAATTCGGCCGGAACATCCACCGGCGCCAGATCGTGGCCGGTCTTCCCCATCATCAGCTGATTGGGCATGTGGAGGCGATAGACGGCCGACCCTTCGCTGCCGTTGATCTCGGCCCATTCGTGCCCAAAGCCTTTGAAGCCATAGCCTTTGGCGAGCGTGGTTCCTTCCCAAACGCCGACGGCACCCGACTCGAACTCGCCAATCAGGCTCGACCAGTCATCGACCTCGGAGGGGGCGCAGTCGCGTCCATCGGGGAACTTCGTCCGGGGGACGAACTGAGCCACAGCTCCCGACAGCGACTTGATGGGTCCCAGCAGGTCGATCGCGAAATCGATGCGGTGGATCGTCATGTCGAACAGATCGCCGGCACCAGCGGTGTTTTTGTACTGCCGCCAGCCCCAACTCGTCTCAGGCCAGTCGAGAAAGCGCTGGCTGCGGAAGTGACGAGGCTCTCCCAGAGCGCCCGATTTAACGAGAAAGCGGAGATAGCGCATCGACGGCGCAAAACGATAGGTGAATGCCGTCATGTGCACGACACCGGCGTCGCGGCAAGCGTGGTACATCTGCCGGACTTCACCGGCGTTGAGCCCCAGCGGCTTTTCGCACATCACATGCTTGCCATGCTTGGCGGCTGCCACCGAGATCGCATGGTGGGTGAAGTTGGGGGTGGCGATGATCACGGCATCGACTTCGGGATCGGCGCAAACTGCTTCGAAATCGGTAGTTACCTTCTCACAGCCCCAGTCGTTTTTGCGCTGATCGAGGAGCGCTTGGCTGCTATCGCAGACAGCCACCAAGGTGGCACGGGAGTCCATCCGAATGGCAGGGACGTGGTGGTAGTCGCTCACCGCTCCGGCACCGACGATGGCGATGCGAACCGGTTGCTTGTCGGAATGGTCCTTCATACTGCGATCTTCCTCGACTGAAATGGAGAGGTTGGGTGAATTGGGGGCCAGAGGTGTCCAAATGTCGCGCGTGTGGATCAACGGCGGTTGATTGTAGGGGGAAGAATTTTCCCTCGCGAGCTGGCAGTTCGGGGAGTACCGCTAGCTAAGGTGAAAATCGCTTGCTCCAAGCTGGAAGTTGATTGGCGGGCGTGGTTTACGCTGAGGTGTTTGTAGTTTCGCAGGTCTTGCGGCCTAGGGAAACTGGTGAGCGGGGCGAACACGGGCAAAGTGGAACTGTGAAATATTTCCCGAGTTCCACCCAAAAGAGGGTGTCCCCCCAGGTCCGGTTTCGATACATTGCTAAAGAACCAAAGACGGCCAGGGCGCTCGGGCTTGGGAGCCAGATCGCTGGGCTGCAACTAGCGACAGAATATAGATTTATGTGCCTTCTGGCAATTCAGTATCGAAGTGTTTCCGAGGCTCCCATTCTTGTGGCAGCCAATCGCGAAGAGGCGTACGACCGCACTTCGCTCGTACCCTCGATCCAACCCGGTAAGCCTCGCGTCCTCTCCGGAGTCGACGCCAAAGCTGGCGGCACGTGGTTGGGGGTCAATCAAAACGGACTGTTTGTCGGCGCGAGCAATCGCATGAAGCTCGGCATTCCGGCATCGCCACGTTCGCGTGGTGTTCTATGCCGCGAGATGCTCCGTGCTAATTCAGCGCGACAAGCGGTCGATATCGCCATGGAAGAACTCTCCGGCAACAAGTATGACGGCGTGAACTTCATCGTCGCCGACTTCGAGTCGGGGTGGGCGGTCCATGGTGGTGACGATCCTGAGGTAGTGGAACTGATCGAAGGGCTCAATATCATCAGCAATGGTGATGTGAACGATCCCAAGGATGAACGACAGAAGCTGGCTCGCCGGCTCCTGACACTGCAAACGCTCGACTCAGCTGTGAAATTCCTGGCGGTGGCCAGCAAAGCCTTTGCTCGTCCCCCAGCTGGTCCCGAACGGCCTGGCATGGTGGTGCGTGGCAAGGAACGTGGAACGGTCAGCAGCACGCTGATTGCCCTCGGCAAAAAGCCCCGCGACGCGATTTTTCAATACGCCAGCTCGGCTCCCGACACCGCACGCTACGAAGATTACTCGCCACTGCTGCGAGACATCCTCAGCCGCGGTCTCCGCGAATCGCGCACCCGCGCTAAAGCGTAATTTGTCGCTCCCCCCTTGGGTGATCGACGGAATCGTCCTCGTCGAACGAAGTTATCGAACAGAAGCTCTGCAGAGGCCTGCCTCCTCTCCAGAGCTTTTTTCGTGCGTGGGCTCCAAGCAGCATGGTCTTGGAGCGAGTGCGTGAGAAGTCCTGGGGAGCGGATCGCGGCGACAGAACTACCGGTAAAAGGTGTGGCCTGCTGCGAGCTCTCGCGCTGCTAAACAGGTCAGCAATACCAACGGAGAAGCCGCCCGAGAGCGCTTGATTGGTCGACACCTAGCGTAGTTTTTGGCGCATGCGGCGGGCATAGTCTTCGAGGACGCGGCGCTCGCGCGGTGAGAGGCTCGATTCGCCATCGCGGTGCAGTTTTTCGAGCACGCGGTCGGCCTCGGCGTCAAGATCGTCGTAATACTGCTCGGGATCGTGGATACGCAGGTCGGGCGAATTGCGGCGCGAACTGGTGACCCGCGACAGCAACTCGCGAGCCTTCTCCACCGGCCAAAAACGCCCCAAATTGATCCCCAGCGACCAGTAGGCGAGCGCAAACAGAGCGCCGCCAATGTGGGCGGTGAAGGCGATGTTCGCCCCTTGATTTTGCAGCTGCAACACATCGCCGCCGATGATCAAAATGCCGGCGAGCCAGGCAGGCATTGGGATGAACATCATCAGCAGAATGGTGCTACGCGGGTAGAGCAAGCAGTAGAGAATGACGACTGCCGTGACACCACCCGAGGCTCCACGTGCGGTGGAAAGTGGATTTCCAAAGTAGTACTCGGTGACGCACCAAAAGATCGAGCTGAAGACAATCGCCAGGAGGTAGAAGCGGAGGAATTCCCAGCGTCCGGAACGTCCTTCGATCGCGGTTCCAAAAAAGTAGAGCCCGATCATGTTCCCAATGATGTGGGACGGACGAGCACTGTGGACAAAACCTGCTGTCAGGAATTTCCACCACTCGAGGGGATGGAGAAACGAAGTTGCGTTCACCGACAGGGTGTCGGAAATGTAGTGCTTCCCGTTCGAGGTGGTGAGCAAGTCCGCGAGGTAGATCACGCCACAAACGATCATCAGCTGCACTGTGGCGCTGAAGTTGGCGAGTCCACCTCCATACGGAGTTTCATCGCGAATGTAGTCGCGATCCTGATAGCCCATATCGCCGCTAATCCTGTGGAGGCTGCGCTGCTCGCTTCGTTGCGTCGAGCGGGCCGACCTTCAGCGCGCTTGCAACGTCCTTCCATCTTACGGCGCGGCAAAGTGGAAGGGGAGTGTGCGCGAGAAAGTGGTGCAGGCCTGCCAGCAGTTCTAGCTTCGCGCGGCGACTAGATCCGACAGGTTCTCGAGCATCGACAGCCAGCTTGGATGAGCCCCCGTCTTCTTGGCCAGCGCTTCATCGACCGTTTGGTGCAGCGTCAGACGCGTTCCGCCTGCGATCGGCTCGAAGGTGATCGTCACGATCGTTTGCTGCGGCCACGCGGGGTCCATTCCCTTGGCAATCGGGTCGGCGATGTTTCCCGCTTCGTCGGCAACCGCCATGGTGTAAGCGATGCGCCGCCCCGGAACAATCTCGAGATAGGTACCCACGCACCAGCATTCAAAACCATTAGCCGGCACGCTGATGCACGAGAGATAGGTGCCACCAACGGTGAAATCGAATTTCCGAAAGGCGATCTCGCATCCAGTAGGGGCAAACCATCGGACCAGATTCTCGCGGCTCGACCACGCTTCGAACAGGCGATCGCAAGCGACCGAGAAATCGCGCGTGATCAGCACTTCGCCGCTGGCAGGGCTATTTTTTGCGGACATTCTTGTTTCCTTTCTTGGGGGACGAGGCAGTTGGCTGGGGCGTCGCATCGGTGAGAAAAATTTCCAGCCTCTCGAAGCTCTCTTCCCAGTGCTGCTGATACGACTGGATCCAGGCCGACACCTGTTCGAGCGGTTTGGTGCGCAGCTGACAGCGACGAAACTGCGCCTCGTGATCGCGGGTGATGAGTCCCGATTTCTCGAGCACTTTCAGATGCTTGGAGATCGCGGGGAGGCTCATTTTGAAGGGGCGCGCGAGGTCGCCAACCGACTGTTTGCCAGACTTCAGCCGCGCCAAGATGGCCCGGCGAGTTGGATCGGCAAGGGCTGCAAACGTCAAACTGAGGGTGTCGCTCGGCATCGTTTCACCTTGGCCTGGCAGTGCCTATCGGTATTTAACTCACTGGTTAATTAACCAGATGGTTATTTAACTAGGTGGTAAAATACAAGGGCGCGCTAGGTAAGTCAAGTTCGGGGACTAGAGCTTGCGGAATCAGCGCCGCTTTGGCGCGAGCGGACCTGCAGTGAGCAAGAAAAAGAAAAAGCCCTCGAGTCGTAGCTAATCGCTAGTTACTCAAGGGCTTTTTAGTATTAGGAGGCGGATGCTTGCCGCCGCATTGTCTGCTGCGGTCAGTACCGAAGCGTCAGTCAGGTGCCTGCTAAATCAGGAACGGCTCAGGCTTAACAACTAATCCCAAGCGACTTAAACGAGGCCCTTCTTCACGGCCCAGACGGCGGCTTCAGTGCGGTCGCCAGCTTCGAGTTTGCGAAGGATGTTTTGCACATGTTCCTTCACGGTTTCGATGCTGATATCGAGCGAGCGTCCGATTTCGCGATTCGACAAACCGAGCGCCACATGGCGAAGAACCTGCACTTCACGGTTGGTGAGTGGAATTTCTTCGTCGTAAGTGGGGCGACGGCGAGCCATCGTGTTACGGACGCGACCCATCAGGCTTTCATTTTCCGGTGGAAGACCGGTGTGAGCCCGCGTAATGGCCGAGAGGACATCGGCTTTCGTCGAGCCCTTCATCAGGAAGCCAGCAGCTCCCAGGGCGACAGCCCGGGCGATGTAGGTGGGGTTATCGTAAGCGGTGAACATCACCACTTTGGTTTGTGGCGAGCGATCGAGAATCCGCTCCAGCGCTTCCAGGCCATCGGTTTCAGGCAAGCGGACATCGAGCAGCACCACATCGGGGCGCAGCTTCATCGCTTGTTCGATCGCCTGGTTGCCGGAGGTAGCTTCGGCAATCACTTTGACGTCCGAGCCTAGCAGCATCGCTGCAACGCCGGCACGCACCACTTCGTGATCATCAGCGACCAACAAACTAATTGTCATGGAATGCCTTTCGTGTTCCGCCTCATCCACCTTGGATGAGTATCAATTTTCACCATGAAAATTGATTGCACTTCGTACTACTGCATCTTCGGTTCCATGAAGAACCAGTGATGCATGTATTCCGAAAGAGCGACTGCGGAATTTTATGAAAAATCCTTGCGTTCGTAAACTAGGTGACTTCTGACCGAGAAATCAAGCTCACGTCGACTCGTATATCCTAGCCTTTCGAGGGGATTCGGCAAGCCTATAAACGACAGTTGTAATAATTTGCGTTATACCGCAATCTGCCGCAAGCATTGACCCAACAAGACCTTGCGTACGCAAACTCCCATCGCGTAGGGGGGCTGCGAGTGCCTCTCCAGTGCGCATCTTCACAATCTCCACGCCCACAATTGACGTTGCGATTTGGCGACGTAGATAAACCGTAGGGAGCACGCGTTGGCGGAACACCACATCGTTCCTGCTAGCTCGCGACCATGCTTCGAAGCGAGGTTTACGCCCGATTTTGGGGCCTCCAACCTCCTCGCTTAGTCCAAGGTCTTACTACCCATAGGTGCGGTGTACCGCACATCGGTCCGGTTTGCAACCCTACCTCCCTGGAGGTATTGGCTCGACCACGACCAGCCACGAAATCTTGAGGATGGGGCGGATGAAGAACAGCACGATTTTGCTTGTAGACGACGATCGACACCTGCTCGAAAGCATGGCGCTCTGGCTGCGCGAGCAGCATGTGGAGGTCGAAACCGCTGCCAGTTGCCAAGAAGCGATTGCCAAAATGCGCGATCGCGCATTCGATATCGTCCTTTCTGATATCCGTCTCGACGACGGCGACGGCTTCGACGTCCTGGCGTTCAGTCGAAAAAATCGCCCCGAACAGTCGGTAATTCTCCTCACCGGCTACGGCACCGTCGACACCGCCATCGAAGCGCTTCGCGCCGGGGCGTTCGACCTGCTCACCAAACCACTCATCGACGAAGAATTGCTCCTCTCGATCGAGCGCGCTCTGTCGCAGCGCAAGGTGGTCGAAGAGAACGTTCAGCTGAAGGCCCAACTCGATCTCCGCTTCGGGCTCGAGAACATCGTCGGTCACGAACACCGCATGCAAAAAGTGTTCGACATGGTCGAACGCATTGCCGACACCCGCGCCACGGTGCTGATCACCGGCGAAAGTGGAACGGGCAAATCGCTGCTGGCTCGCGCCATTCATCGGCGCGGCAGTCGTCGCGATCAGGCATTCGTAGAAGTCGCCTGCGGCGCGATGCCCGAATCGCTCCTCGAAAGCGAACTGTTCGGTCATGCTGCCGGATCGTTCACCGGCGCCACGGGCGACAAGATCGGCAAGTTCACGCAGGCCGATAAGGGAACCATCTTCCTCGACGAAATCGGCACCGCTTCAGCCAGCCTGCAAGTCAAATTGCTGCGTGTGCTGCAAGAGCTCGAGTTCGAGCCCGTTGGTAGCACGAAGACGCAGCGCGTCGATACACGCGTGATTCTCGCGACGAACGAGAAGCTCGAGCAAGCGGTAGCAGCTGGCCGGTTCCGGCAGGATTTGTACTACCGCGTGAATGTGATCAACATCGAAGTGCCACCACTACGCGAACGCATCGCCGATATTCCACTCTTGGCCAATCACTTTTTACAGCGCACTTGTGAAGAGTCGGGCAAACGCTCGCAAGGCTTTTCCGACGACGTGATTACCGCCATGCAGCGCTACAACTGGCCCGGCAACGTACGTGAACTGCAAAACGTAGTCGAACGCGCCGTGCTGCTGGGTCGTGGCCCCAAAGTGCAAGTGGAAGATCTCACACCCGCCATCGCTTCGGGACAGATCGTGTCGATCGACCCCGTTGGAAACAAGGCGCTCAAAGAAGCACTCGAAAGTCCCGAGCGAGCGATCATTCTCGACGTGCTCGAGATGCATCAGTGGAATCGCAACGCCACCGCCGACGCCCTGGGAATCAACCGCACCACGCTCTACAAAAAGATGAAACGCCTTGGCCTCGATAAACAGCCTGGCCGGTAGAGCAGGGGCCAGAGAGGAAGAGGCGAGAGGCGGGAGAAGAGGGCTAATTCTAGGTCGGCTAAAGAGTAGCCGACACTCTTTCAGTGGTCAATTCTCACTCACCATCCGATAGGCTCGTTGACGCACTCGCGCTGCACACAAAACCACCCCATACTCCTCGCGCCCATCACGAGCTGCTGCAATTGGAGTGCGTGTTCTTTGTCGGCTACAGCGTAGCCGACAAACTTAGTGTTCGATGTAAAGGTCGTACTTTGCGTCAATGCTAGTTAGCATCTTGCTGCATTGAGTGAGAAGCAATTCGATTGTTACCTCTGCATAATTTGCGTAGACCGCAATGTCATCTACTAGTTCGATAGTTGGGGTGGAAAAGTCTCGGGTGCTGAAAATGCGGTTTAGCTCCTGATAGTAGTACCAAAGTTTGTTGGACTCTAATCTGGAGATCTCAGAGAACGTTATAGGCGAAGCTAGGACATCACTAAGTGCTGTCAATTGAAATGGTATGAGATTCACACCGCCATTTGAGAGTTCTTTTCGGCTAAACAGAATGGTCTTGGCGTTGAACTCCAATTCGAGCTGAAAGGCAAGTATTCTTTCACGAATGGCCTTGTCTTCATTATATGTCGAATATCGATCCTGGCGAAATAGTTGATCTCCGTCGAGGAAGTAAACGTTCTCGCCATATTGTTCCTGTCGCAACGCATCAGCGATATGTTCTCTCGCGTTCGAGGTGATTCTTCCAGATGCCATCACATATACAGCCGAAACTTTCTTGTTTTCTGCTTCTTTGTGGTACTTGATGGTTACGGTCAAACACCGCTTTATCTGACTCAAAAGCGGCTCTACAGCGTTTCTCGTTGTGGTGATGTCGCCAAGCTTGACTTGCGCTGCCAGGAACCTCAAGTGACCAAAGCGATCATAGTCAGCAAAAATAAAATCCTTGCCTTGTTCGTCGGGTCCGTGCGTGTTTTTGGGGAGTATAAACCCCATCTTTGAAAGAAATGGGGCTATCCAGAGCTTGCGAAACTCGTCTTCATTTCGGAATTGTGGAAGCGACATGGAATTTGGGACTTTAGGTACAACGTTACATGGAGCGGATGTGGCTCGCAGCCGAAAAAGAAAGTTCTCAGCGACCGCGAGCATGATTTTAACCAACGACGAGAGCTTCCTATACTTTCATCACCCGACCACTTCGTAGGTCGGGCCACCCATACATGTTGCAATTCTGAGTTCCGCTGGCCTCGCGCACTAGCCTTGCAGCCAAGGAGGCAATTGGCCGGCGGGGGGAAGTTCGATGATCTTAACGCTTTGGATGTCGGGGTGCTGCTGCACTTCGTCGATGGCGGCTTGAGGGGGCACGTTGTCGAGGTTCAGTACGCCGACGGCGCCGCCACCAGGAATGATTCCCGCGCGGCCGACCGACATCTGGCCAATGTTCACCTTGTGATTGCCAAAGATCGTTCCCACGGCGCCGATGATGCCTGGCACATCGTGATGCGTAAAGATCAGCAGGTTGCCGTCGAGATAGGCTTCGAGGCGATAGTCTCCCAGGCGAATCAGACGCGGCATGTTGTTGCCAAACAGCGTAGCGGCGGCGACTTGCGAGCCGCTGCTGCCGTGCACTTCCGCGGTCATCGAACTGCTAAACGCCCCCATATCGCTGCGTGATTCTTGCGTCAGCTGAATGCCCCGTTCTTTCAGCAGGATCTCGGCGTTGACGATGTTCACATCTTCTTCGAGTGCCCGGTCCAAGAGCCCCGCGCAGAACGCAGCGGTGAGCATCTTGGTGTTCTTTTGCGTCAGCTCGCCACGATAGGTCAGATGGCACGCGCTGGTGCCGCCAGGCTGACACTGCGCCAGCAGCACGCCGAGGCGATAGGCCAGATCCAAGTAGCCCTTGATCGAGGCGAGGGTCTTCGGATCGACCGAGGCCATGTTCACCGCATGGCGCACTTCGCCGGTGGTGAAGAAGTTGATCAGCAGCTGAACCGCTTCGATGGCAACTTGCTGCTGTGCTTCTTCGGTACTCGCGCCAAGGTGAGGCGTGCAGAGCACATTCGGCATGCCGTAGATCGGATGCTTGTCGCAAGGCTCGGTCACGAACACATCGAGCGCGACGCCGCCGATCTTGCCGGTCTTCAAACCTTCGACGAGGGCATCTTCGTTGTAGATACCACCACGAGCGCAGTTGATCAGTCGCACGCCCGGCTTGAGGACTTCTAGTTCAGGGAAACCAACGAGGTTGGTGGTCTCAGGCGTGAGAGGCGTGTGGACGGTGAGGTAGTCGACGCGTGGCAGCATCTCTTGCACGGTTTCAACGCGCTCGATCCCCAGCTTGGCGGCTTGCTCGGTCGAAAGAAACGGGTCGAAGCCGAGCACCTTCATCTGGAAGGCGATCGCTCGCTTGGCGACCTCTTGGCCGATTCGTCCCAGGCCTACGATGCCGAGCGTTTTGTCGGCCAGCTGCGTTCCCATGAACGTCTTGCGATCCCACTTGCCGCCGATCAGTTTGTGATAGGCCTCGGCCACGCGGCGCGAGAGGGCGAGCATCAGCGTGAAGGTGTGCTCCGCGGTGCTGAGTGTATTGCCCGTCGGGGTGTTCATCACCACGATACCGAGTCGCGTCGCAGCGTTTTTGTCGATGTTGTCGGTGCCGACACCCGCGCGAGCGATGGCTCGCATACGGCGATTACCTTCGAGCGATTCCGCAGTGATGGTGACACCGCTGCGGCAGATCGCGCCGTCGAATTCAGCCAGCGACTTCTTGAGCTCTTCGCCCTTCAGACCTGTGCGCACCTCGTACTCAATGCCGGGAGCGGCAGCGAGCATATCCAAACCTTCTTGTGCAATCGGATCGAGAATGAGGATGCGTGCCATAGTCCAAAACACTCTTGCTAATCTGTTAGCTTCGTAGCGGGGAGATCGCCGAATCGCCCTAAGCGAAATCGACGCGACGAACAAAAATCACGCTTCAAAACGAGCAGCCAGTCGAAGATCGACTAGCCGTTTTGCTGCTGGAATTCCTTCATGAATTCGGCCAGCTGTTTCACACCTTCAAGCGGCATGGCGTTGTAGATCGAAGCCCTTACGCCACCCACGCTGCGGTGACCCTTCAGGCCATCAAGGCCACGTTTTTCGCCTTCTTTGCAGAACTTCTTTTCGAGGTCTTCGCTGGGCAAACGGAACGTGACGTTCATCAGCGAGCGATTGGCTGGCTGAGCGTGTCCCTTGAAGTAGCCGCCGCTGCCGTCGATCACGTCGTACAGCAGCTTGGCCTTTTCTTGATTGAAGGCATGCATCTTTTCAAGGCCGCCGACATCGTCCTTCAGCCAACGGAGCACGAGGCCCATCAGGTAGATGGCAAACGTGGGTGGTGTGTTGTAGAGCGAGTCTTCTTTCACGTGGCCGGTGTAGTTCATGTAGCCCGGCAGATTGTCTTGCGAACGAGCGAGCAGGTCTTCGCGAATGATCACCGCGGTGACACCAGCTGGGCCAGCGTTCTTTTGCGCACAGGCATAGATCAGGCCATACTTGGCGACATCGAGCGGGCGATGCAAAAAGTCGCTGCTGCAGTCGGCCACGACCGGGCTCTTGAGGTCGAAGTCGGTATCGAACTGCACCCCTTGGATCGTCTCGTTGCTGCAGAGATAGGTGTAGGGGGCGTCTTTGTTAGGCTGCCAATCGGCGAGGGTTGGGAGGCGATCGTAGTTGGTGCTCTTGCCGTCCCAAGCGACCCGGGCGAGACCTTCGCGCTTCGCTTCGTCGAGGGCCATCTTGCTCCAGCTGCCCGTAATCAAATAGTCGGCAGGCTGCGACTGACCACGCAGCAGGTTCATCGGAATCATCGAAAACTGCAGTCGCGAGCCACCTTGCAGGAAGATGATTTTGTAGTTGTCCGGAATGCGGAGCAGTTCTTTGAGGTTATGCTTGGCAGCGGCCAGGATGTCGAGAAAGCCTGGAGCGCGGTGGCTCATCTCGAGGATGCTCATCCCATAGCCCGGCAGGCACATCAAGTCGCGCTGGGCTTGCTGCAGGACCGAAACCGGCAGAACGGCTGGGCCAGGGGAGAAGTTGTATACGCGTTCTTGAGCAACGGTGGTCGACATGCCAGACCTCGAGCAAACGGGCGTTCGCGGCTCAGCAGTGCAGCCGACCCCCGAGGTGGTGGAGGAGCCGCAGCGAGCCTGTCGAAAGCGAGATTAGGAAGAAATCGAAGGGGCTGATTGTAAGCAGCGTGGCTACGGCGCGGTAGGCCGCGCTACGATCCAGAGAGTGACAACCGCCGGGGAAAAGACGTTCGTGGTGCAAGAAAAGAACGAATGGGGGAGAGTTTACCGCATACCTCCGCACAAAGTGCATGCAGGCTGTGCTGCACGCCCAGCCGCTCGGAACCCGACTTTCTGGGGCAAAGTGCCAGGGAGCTCTTCGGGGTGGCTGGCGCAAGGCGTGGTTAGTTTCGGCTGGCTCGAAGCGAGCGGACCGCTCTGGAGCGTAGCTGGCAGCCTTCCCGAGCGATTGGTCGGCTCTTAGTACTTCATTTGCGGCCGCGGACTGGTCGCGGAGCGGACACCGGGGATCGGGGAGGTCGCTCCAGGGGTGGGAAATACACCGGGAGCACGCTGCTGAAGCATGGCAATCCGTTCTTGGAACTGCGGCTGGTTGCCGTTCAGGGCGTAGGCACGCTGATAGTTCAGGATCGCCTGCTGCACATCTCCCGATTGTTCCTTAATCCGCCCCAGCGCGGCGTGGGCACGCCAATTGTTGATATCAATTGCCTGGGCTTCGTAGAGGATTTGCTCAGCCGAACGATTGTCGCCGTACTCTTCATAAAGTCTTGCAAGTTCAACTCTTGCGTCAGAGAGACCCGGGTTGGCGATGCTCCAGTTCTTCATTTCGGTGAAGGCGAGATCGGCACGGCCTGTTTCGGTCAGCAGCACGGCCAAACCGCGATGGCAGTCGACATGGTTGGGGTTGAAGTCGAGGCACTGACGGTAGAGCGATTCCGCTTGGGCCAGGTCGTTCTGGTTGCGAGTAGAGAGCCCCTGTTTGTGATAGACCGCAGCCAGGTTGTAGTAGGCGTCGGGGGATCGAGGGTTCGCTGCAAGTGCCGACTGGAACTGCTTTTGCGCAGCTTGGTAGTTCCCTTGCTGGAAGTAGTTTACCCCTTCGACATTGCGAAAGCGGGCCACTTGTCCACAGCCCAGCGAGGTGGCGAGCGAACTGATGATCACGCTTGCCATGAGCAGCAGCGCCGTACGTTGCCGAGGCCAGCGGTGTTGCGGACTACAAGTGGCGATGGTCGAGGAGTGTTTCACGGTAAAGGTCCTTCTGGCAGCACGCTGCGGGGCGCGACTGCTAGCAGATTGATTCGGGCCAGCTTACTCAAACAGCCGAGCCCACTTCCACCTTGGCCTATTACCAAACGCCCCATGGATGACTCAAGGGCAAATCTGCAAGAGAGTTACGCTGGCCGATGCCAGCTAACAGCCTGAGGCACGCGAAATCTCCGACAGCGATGCGTTTGCTGGTGTCGCTGCGAGTGCAGGGCGCGATCGATGGGTCAGGTACCTCGCCATTCCCCAAAGCTTGCCGACATCGAGTCCGGCCACGAACCCTGGATAGATGCCTACAAAAATCGAGAATAGCAGGGCGATGGGAGTCAGCATCACGAAGATTGGCAAGGCGGGCGAACAGTTACCCCAGCACCAAACAGCCAACATCACTTCGAGGATTACAAACAGTCCCACGACACCGCCGATAGCTCCGCTGCGAATGCCCAGAAATGCATCTTCAAAGATGCATTGCATGGTGGAGGAATCTTCGGCGCGATGGGTATAGCAGAGTGCTCCGATCACAAATGGCAGAGGGGCCGTGAAGAGAGTAGCGGTCACACTTCCTGCTTGTCCCCACATCGCGAAGACGATGCAACATCCCAGCATGATTGCCAGTAAGCTTGTCAGCGAGAATTGTCGCGACATAAAGCACGTCGATCGATCTTTGAATAGCGCGGGGCTTGACTATGTGCTACCAGAACCGTCGCGACGATCGACCAAGTAACTCTGGCGAAAGGTGCGCGCAATAAAAAACGTCGCGCGAGTTTTGAGGCTCGGCGACGTTTTGCGGCGAAATCAGCCTCTTCTCTGTTCCGGAGAAGGAGGCTAGTTCTGTTGTTTTAGAGAGTCGGCCTAATGACTTAGGCGTGCATCTCGGCAGGGATCGATTCGGGAAGAGCAGGAAGCTCGCCCACGCTGGTTTCTGCTGGTGTTTCGACGATCGTGACGTTGTTCACGCGGATGTAGCCCAAAGCGCGAATCACTTCGAGGATTTCGCTGCAGGTGGGGAACATGCGTCCGCTGGTGCGCTTGTAGGCATCGAGGGCTTGCATGAATTCGATCTCATCCCCCGAGTAGTCGCGCTCGCAGGTGGTGGGATCGATCTGGCGACGGCGAGCCACTTTGGTGCGACGTTCCGCAGTACGCTGTTCGACAGCTACCGGGGTCGATTGTTTACGACGATTGGCGGCATCGCGGCGTTCGCTTGATCGACGATCCATTTGCACTTCAGCTTTGGAAGACTTAGCCACAGCAGATTCCCCAAGAGACGAGTCAGGCAGAGGAGATGTTGAGCGTCCAGCCGAGTGGTGGACGAGGGTGAGAATCGTCAACCTCACCTGGGAAAATCTACCACATGGGTAAAATGTAGGACGGCGCGGCCCTTCGCATTTCTGGCGATCTTGTCGGGTGGCGCAAACTTTCCGGTTGAAACTGCGCACGTTGTAACGCCTGTAACGCCTGCAGCTAATCCGCATGCCTGATCAGGGGTTTTCAAGGCTTCGGATCAAGAACGCCCTATGTTGAGAGAGAGCAACCGGATAGCGCGGAGGAATCGGCTGCCGAGATGAGCGGGCCGGTTATGCGGGCCGTTTAACAGCCTCGGAGCGGCAAAACTTGGCTCCTGGCTATCAATCGGGAGGAGCCAAGTCGCGAGCGAGGATCAGCTCCAAAGCTTTTCGAGCCAGTTTCCGGCAGCTGCAGGGGCCGGGTCGTAGCTCGGCTGTTCGGCGGGATGATCGGCCGAACTTCCCATCGAGCGGAGCAGGGTATCGAGTGCCACCCACAGCGTGGCGCGAATCGTATCGATTCCGGGGGTTTGTGATTCGATCCCTTCAAACTGCTGGGCAGCGACTGGCAATTGGTCGGCAAAGTTGCGAATCGCCCCTTTGTACTGGTAGACCGAAAAGGCAAGTCCCGAGCCATGAGCGCGTGGCACCGGGAGTTGGCGTCGCGGGCCGAGCATTCCGACTCCGAGCGTTCCCGAGCCTTCCCCCCGATTATCCTGGGCCACCTGGTTCTGGTTGCGTGCGGCGATCATCACCACGCCTGCCGAGATTAGGAGCAAGGCGGCGACGCTGGTCGCGCCAGCTAGCGCCCACCAGCCGAGCCCACGCTTGCGAGCATGGGGTGGCGTGTGGAGCATCACTTCAGCGTCGAGTGTGGGATCGGCGGCAAACGTGTTGCCCGATCGGCTGGCAGTGTTCAGCGGAGCTTCGACCACCACGGCTTCCATCGCATGCTCGGTATCGCCAGCGGCGAGTGTGGCGCGAATCACCATCGACGAAAAATCGCTGCGGAGCTCGGGAAGCGGCAGCTTTCGAACGCTCGATACCAGCGCGACGCTACCTTCCAGCAGCGCGCGGCAAGGCTGACACGCACGGGCATGCGCCACGAGTTCGGCGTCGCGCAGCACATCGCGGCGATCATCGAGCAGCTGGTTCAGTTTTTCTTCAAAGGCGTGGCAGTGCATCTCGACACTCCGGCACCACTCCGCGGCGGTGCAAATGTTCTATGAGTTCTCGTCGTGCGCGGTGGACCCAAGTCTTCACGGTCCCGAGCGGCACATTCATCGCGTCAGCAATCTCGGCGTAACTGAGCTGCTGTTCGTGAAACAATACAAACGCCTCGCGATACTCGGGCCTGGTCTCGGAAAGCGCGAGGGCCACTTCTTCCGAGAGGCTGTCGACATCTGCTTTGTCGGGCGTTTTGTCGGCAATCGTTTCCGGGACAAGTTCGACACTCTGACGTCTCTTGCGCGTCGACAACGCTGTGCGGCAGCGATTGCCGGCAATCGCCAGCAGCCAAGGTTCGAACTCACGCGTCGGATCCCAGCGGTGCAAGTTTTTAAGGACTCGCACAAAGGTTTCCTGCGCGGCATCTTCGGCATCCTGCCGCTGACCAAGCATGCGGTAGCAAAGTCCGAACACCTGACCTCGAAAACGATCGACCAAAGCCAGCATCGCTGCCTGCTCACCCACAACACAGCGTGCGATGAGCGCGCGGACAGGGGCCAGTGCTTCGTGGTCGACTGCTCGAGGCGCAGGCGACTTGCGGTCGTGGGGATCGCGGTCGCCTTGCATCGGTGTCTCGGACTCGTTCAAAAAAACGGGATCCGCAGCGTCAACCTCAGCCGTAGCACCCCGCGCAGCGCGCAAGCGTCCCCGTAAAGCGGTTTCGGCGCGCGTTCTGTCGTCGGTGCTCAGCACGGCAGCAGGTGTCTCTGGATCGTTGGTCGGACCAGTCTTCATTCACTACTACCTAGGATCCCGGTCGTCGGTTTCAGCGGACGGGTGAAATGAGGCTCCGCTGGCGGTTCATCCTACGTAAACACTGGAAAAGAGAGAAGAAAAACCCAGCGAGGCTCCAAGAATTACCCTAAAAACCACCCAGCCGAGTGGCGTGCCAGCCAGTTCCCTTCCTGAGGAGTCTTTGGCGCCATCAAGAAATGAAAAACTGCCGCTGGTGGCGGCAGTCGGTGGGAACGATCCATTGGCTGGCAACGAGTACCTAAGGCGCCGAAACGATCTCGCCGCCACTGCGTGTGGCAAAGCCTCGCCAAACTGCGAGGTTAATGTTGTTCGACATCGTTTGCACCGAACCGTCGACCATGGCAGCCTGCACCACATTGGGATGAAAGCTGCGCGAGGTAATGATGGCATAGGTCGGGGACCCAGCCGCCCCGTTGGCACCCTCTTGCCAGGAGTTGAAGTCGGCACTCACCGTTTTGCCACCCGTCACGTAGGGAACGTTTGTGTTCGGAGGCATCGCGGCTGTAAAGCCGGTGTGGTGTACCCGCGCATCGGGCCATTCAGTGTGGCCAGTATCTTTGTACTCGGCACCACTGGCGACAATCGTGCTGGCCGCTGCTGCAGTGTCGGGAATGGTGGTCGACGAGGGACCACCGTTGCGGGTGTAGGGGGTCCACGCTTTCACTTCGGCGGCAAGCATGGTGTTGCTGGTGCCGTCAGTAAAGGCCGCCAGTGGCAGGAAGCTGTTGGGATAGAACGCACCTTCTCCACCGGTTCGAGTCGCCGGGTTAAAGACAAACCACGTTCCCATGTTGAAGCCGTAGCAGGTTGGCCAAAGCTTCACCTTGCCACTCCCTGGATCACGCAGCCGAAAAGCACCCGGATCACTGGGGCACTGAAAGCTCGAGATCTTCAAGCTGTCGATCGGAGTCTGAAAGTCCCAGCCGACATTCAGGTTCACTTTGTCCTGCAAGCTTCCCTGTTCAATGAACGGCAACAGCCGCCCATGGACACCCCACGAGGTGTTGTTCGCCGTGCTAGTCACCGAGTAATCGACAATCGCGCTCGGCGGAAGGCACTGAAACGTGCTTTCGTAGTTCAGGGTTGCCAGTCCCAGCTGTTTGAGATTGTTTTTGCACTGAGCGCGACGAGCTGCTTCGCGGGCGGCTTGAACAGCCGGAAGCAGCAGTGCGACCAGCACGCCGATAATCGCAATCACCACCAAGAGTTCAACGAGAGTAAAGCCCGATTTACGCTGCATTCCAGAAATCCCCAAGCATGTTGGGCCGTGGCGTTAAGTGCCTGTCTCTGCCGACCCTGCAGTTAGCTCGCTCAACAATCGCTAGCTGCTGCGATGTCATTGCAAAGACCATGCCATTGGGGAGTGTGAACCCTGCGAGGGTCGCTCGGAAAGGTCGAAAACGGGGCATATCCGGCCGAAACAGCCTGTTATCGACGAGGATCAACGACACTCGGCAAGCGAATCGGGTGTCGATCTCAGCGACCCGTCTGTCGGCAAAATCGACGCCGCTTCAGGGGATAGAGCAGCAGTCGGCCGGGCACCAGGAGGGAAGTGCCGCGAGAGGGGGCCGACATCGAACAAAAAAGCCCTACTCGTGAGAGCAGGGCTTCGGTGGATGCTTCGGGTGCGATCGCTTAACGGCGGTTGAAGAATTTCTTCAACATATCGGCGGCTGCCTCGCGCGAGTCCTTTGCCTGAGCATCAGGACGCGGAGGAAGTTTGCCGGGAGCTTTCTTCTCGGGGCGAGCAGCTTTGGCGGCATCGGGTGCCATCGCTTTGGTGTCGACCACACTCGTTTCGTTGGCGGCAGGAGCGGCTGGCATCGCCGTGTCGTCGAGCCGGAACTGACGTGTCTCCGGAGTTCGCGACTTGTGCTGAGCGTCCCCTTCTTCCAGCCACTGGGTGACATCTTCCAGGTCGCCGTTGCTGCCGTGGGACGAGCCCTCAGCGGTTCGTGCTACGACCTGCTTGATGTCCGTGATTTTCGGACGCTTAATCTTGGCGGCAGTTTGCTCGATCATCATTTCGAATTCGAGCGGACCGACGCGAAGCACATCACCGGTAAGGAGCACTGCTTCTTCAGCAACGCGTTCGCCGTTGACGTACGTCCCATTTCGACTATTGAGATCGCGGACCACCACTTCCTGATCATTGCTAATGATCACGCAGTGCCGGCGACTAATGGCATCGCTCTGCGGGCGAAGGTGACATTCATCCCCACGTCCGATCACACACTTCGGTACGGGAATCTTGACTTCTTTGCCTGCATGCGACCCTTGCAGAATTTTGACACGCACTTGCATTTCGTGCCTTCCCTTTGCTGATTCGAGTCAGGCTGCTGCCCACGCCTTAGAGAACAATAAATCCGACGGACCTACCGTGGCATACAGACACCCGAAAACGAACCTTCAGGAATCAACTTGGCGTCTCACTGTACCGAGACTTCGCAGGACTGCCAGAGAATTTCCAGATGTAAAACGAAAAAAGATAAATTATCTGGATTTCAGTGGCGGACTGCCGCAAGGATTAGTGGAGAAAAGGGGTTGCGAAGTTACAGTTTCCATCGGAATGGACCCCGCTCGCCAGAGATTTCGTGGTGAGCAAGCCTGTTCATGCCAGCACCCGAATCGTGAGATAAGGGGTACTAGAGCTACCGACAAGCCATCTTCGCGCGACCTTGATCGCCATTAAGCATTATCGCCACGCCGTGCAGTCGAATGCAACTACAGCTTCTAGTGAATTTCAAAAGAAACTTAAGAGAAGGTCGGTTAGACCCATTCTGCAGCGTGCGGCGTGCCGTACTCAGCCCCGGGGTGAGTGACTCAAGCGACCGAAACCATTCCCACTGCGGCAGTTTCACGGGCCGTTGCCCCTCCACTGACCCCGCTGAGCCCCGTTAAGGGGAAATTCAAACAAGCAAGCGGACTTCCGTGAAACACCAGAGCCGACCACTGGCGAGGCTTTCGTAGCGGAGCAGAGGCTGCCGCAAACATTTTTTCAAGGAATTGCCTTATTCGCGGCTCCCAGGGTGTCTCTCAGCTCCAGAGTAACTCGCCTAGTCGATTGCGGCCCTATCTGCAGTGGTTAGATAGAGTTTTGCAGGCAAGGTACCCTAACGAAAAAAGCCAGCGATCCACTGGAATTATCCCCAGGAGATCGCTGGCTCGAGTTTTTTCATGGAGCGGCCAGCCGATGCTAGGCGCTCTTCTCGTTGGCGGGAGCGTTCAAGCCAGGACCCTCTTCCAGCAAGCTCGGCTTGCCGGTCTCGTCGGTGTCGGTCGGCTGCTTAGCACCCGGAGCGACAGGAGTCATCGGGCTTTCAGTCGTCGATTTCTCGGCGGCTGGGGCCTCAGCAGCTGGCTTCTCAGTGGCGGGAGTGGGTGACTCGGCCTTCTTCGCCTCGATCACCTTATTGGTGATCGTAGGGGCCACGGCGCTCGATTGAGGCAGAACAACAGGGGGAAGCATGTAGGTCGTGGTGGGCCCTTCATAGATCACGCCGTCGTACGAACCATCCAGCGGAACACGCATCGTGACCACGCGTGGCTTGGCTCGCATTTCCTGCTGAGCGACCCACTTGGCAACCGTGTGAGGGACCTCCACCGTCTTGGTTTCCGAGACCATGCGGCACACGGTCACTGGCGTTTCCTCGACGCGATCCTCGTACTCGATCCGCTGCGTTTGCACCGGGATTTGGCGAACCATCTCCTGCTGCTCGTAGCGCACGCGTTGCACGGGAACCTTGTAGCTGATCCGTTCGGTCACCGGCTTTTGCACCGTCACAGGGACGTCGCGAACTTCCTCGACGTACTCGGTCCGCATCACCTGAACCGGCGTTTCCTGCGTCACCATCTCATCGACGTAACGCGTCACTTGCACAGGGGTCTGCTGCGTCACGACTTGAGGCTGATACTGCGTCACAGGAATCTGCTGCGTCACCAAGTTCGGAACGTACTGGCGCTGCACCTGATAGACACCAGGATTCTGCGAAGGAACCCAGTGCAAGCCACCACGCTGCTGCACCAGTTGGCCGGTGACAGGATCGGTCAAATAGCCCCGATCGAGCCACGCCAAGCGATTTCGCGAGCGACCTGGCTGATAGACCATGTTGTCGACAAATCCACCTTGGTCGACCGTCTGCGTGCGGTAGGTCGTCACTGGCTGATAGGTGGTGTAGTTCTGCTGCTGCATCACGGTCTCTTGCACCGGACGCCGCACCATGTGCTGAGACTGACGCATTTGCGTCTCGTAGACCGGCCGAGCGACGGTGTAGCGCTCTTGGCGAGTCTCGGTCTCGGTGACATAAGTCACGCGGTCGTAGGCTTCTTCCCGATACTCGGTTTCATAAACCGGCTTGAGAACGGTGTATTTTTCTTCGCGCGTGCTGGTTTCGATCACCGGCTTGGCGACGCGATAAGCTCGCTGACGCACCTCGGTGACATATTCCGGACGCTGCGTGGTGATTTGCCGCTGCTGCATCACCGTTTCATATTCCAGGCGATAAGTCGTCACTGGAACCTGGTCGTAGACCACTTTCTGCACCACGCGATAGGCCGGGGTGCAGCACTCCTGAGCACGTGCCGTCGTAGCTGCGGTGCATAGACCGGCAGCAAGCAGGCCTGCCCAGAACGAGCGAGCCACAAGGCTTCGAAGAGTACCCTTCATAAACATCACTCCCACAAGATGACCAAGCGCCCAACAGAACTTCAAATGCTGACAATCAAGTTGCGGCTGGTAGCATCCTGCTGGCATCACCGCATGCAACCGCTCGTTTCTGAGCGCTTCGAGTCCGCACGTCGCCCTGCCAAGGTGCGACAAAATGACCCTACAGATGAGTGTGCAGAACTTTCGAGCCCCTGGCAAACCATTTATTTTAACAGGGGCTAAAGTCCGCACGTTAACCTACGTATGGACAATAGCTTACGTTTTCTAAATTTCTTTGAAGATTCTTAAGGCGACTGCCGACAGGCGCGCACCTTAAAGCTTCGCCTGCTCATGTATTTTTACATTTAGCCCCTACAAACCCTACAACCCTCCCAGTCAGTACGCAGGAAGTCCGCAGCGGTTCATTTGCGGGCGCGGCAGGCGAGAAGTGCTACGCACAGGGGGGCCGCAGAGTTTGCAAAGGCTGTTGGGGCTCGTTGCTAGCGAGCTTTAGGCCTGTTAAGAATTTGACTCGATTGGGTCGGTCGACGAGTCGTAATGGTCTATCACGATTTCAATGCCGAGCTGCTTTGCACGACTTCGAATCGTGCGAGGAAGAGACGGGGGAGATTGAGTGGCTCCCACAGAAAAACAGAAGAACTTGAAATCGGAACCCAGCGATTTCAGATCATTGATGGCAGCTAATTTTGGCTCTAGTTGCTCGAGCAGCCACGCAAGATGTATGTGTAACTGCGGAGAATCGACCCATTTTTCGGAGCTTATGCTCCAGTGCCCAAACTGATGAGCCGGAAGCTCTTCTATTTTCCCCGAACGCCTTCGTACGAGGCGTGGTTCATCCTTGCGAAACTGAGCATCGGGCGGCAACCGCAGTGCCACAGTCACTTGCAGTGGATCGAGAGCTATCCCGCTGCAGATTAGTGACGCAGAGGCGCGAGTATAAATTCGCTTGGACAAAAACATTCGCCTCGCGCTGGAGATCGTCGTGATTACTCGTGTCGCAGGGCTTCGATCGGGTCCATGCGAGCGGCGCGAATGGCGGGGTAGATACCAAACACCACACCCACCGCGACCGAAATACCAAATGCCAGCGGCAGCGAACCCCAAACAATTTGAGGTTCTAGGGTGCGAGCGACATCGGGCAGGTCGGCCATTAATTCGGGAGCATACATAAACATTAACTCCCGCACACCATTAATGACCAAAGGACATAAGAGTCCGGCCAATATACCTGTGAGACCACCCACCACTGAGAGCGAGATTGTCTCGACGAGGAACTGCAGCACAATATGATTGCGTGTGGCCCCGAGCGCTCGGCGAATACCAATCTCGCGCGTCCGCTCCGTCACGGTGGCCAGCATGATATTCATAATGCCGATGCCACCAACAAGCAGCGAAATGGCAGCGATCAGTCCCATGAAGAGCATGAACATCATGCGTGTCACGCGGGCTTGCTCGAGCAATTCCTCGGGAACGATCAGGGCGACATCGGTTCGCACCGGCCCTTCCATGCTTTCAGTGGCGCTTACTTCATTCGCTGCCGGACCTGGGGACTTCGATTTGCTGGCCACTGCCTTACGCGAACTATCATCTCGCAAACGGAGTGTTTTTCGGACGAGCACCGCCGTATCACGCACCCGTTCGACACTATCGATGCGGAGCGTAATTTGATTCAGCTCGACCGTTTCAGCGCTAAACGAACTACCGCGACGAGTCACGACCGTATCCCCCACTTGCTGACGCAGGGTCTCGATCGGAATGTAAACGTCGCTTCCAAAGTCCTGGGCTTCTAGCGATCCGCCGACGGCCGCACTCGGATTGCGATACTTCAGCACACCGACGATTTCATAGAAATCGCGTGTTTCAGGTAGGTAGACCGCTTTGCCGACTGGGTCGAGGATCGGAAAGAGTTCGAGTGCCAGATCGTACGACAGCACGCAGTAGTTTTTTCGCTTCTGGCCATCGGCATCCGTGAGCAGTCGCCCACGATCGAGCTCCAGATGCATCACGTCGAAGTATTCGCTGGTGCAGCCGACCAGACGGCCATCGACATTGCGTCCTTCGTAGTTGAACGTGCGGCGAACTTCGCGAATCGGCAGCGCGCTGCGAACCGTGGGAATGGTATCGCGCAAAAGATAGAACTCGTCGCGCTTCAGGCCGTAGGGAACCGGTCCACTGAAGCCCGAGGTTGCCTCGGCTGGTGGTTTGATGCTCCGCACAATGATGTTGTCGGCACCGAGTCCCTCGATTTGTCGCTGCGCCTCTTGGCTAATCCCCTCGCCAATGGCGAGGAGCCAAATCACGCTTGCCACGCCAATGAAAATACCTAGCACCGTGAGGAGCGAGCGCATGGGATGCAAAAGCAAGCTTTTGAGTCCCAGGTGAAAGGTACGTAAGAAAAACATGGCACGAGCTACTTCACTAATTTACGAGCAAGGCTAATAGGCTCTGGCAAAATCGGACCGCAATTCGGAGCTGACAAAAACCTAAGGTGACGGCCGAATCGCAGTCAGCGTGCGCCGTGCTGATGGCTGCGAATGGTGGCTGCTTAGTGAGCCATCTCGGGCTCGGGTGGTCGTGGTTTTGGCTTCGCGTGGATACGAGTTTCGTTTTGAATGTCGGATTGCAGCAGACCGTCGCGCAGTCGAATCACGCGCTTGGCATGGGCCGCCACTTCGTCTTCGTGCGTCACCATGATGATCGTGCGCCCCTCGTCGTTCAGTCGCTCGAAAAGAGCCAGGATCTCTTCAGTGGTGACAGAGTCGAGGTTCCCTGTCGCTTCGTCAGCCAGAATAAAGTACGGATCGTTCACCAGGCTGCGGGCGATCGCCACACGCTGCTGCTGACCACCCGACAACTGCGTGGGACGGTGATCGAGACGCTGGCCAAGCCCCACCAGCTGCGCAAGTTCGCGGCATCGTTTGCGCGAGGCGGCGTTCACTCTTCCTTGGTAGTAGAGGGGAACTTCAATGTTCTCTACCACCGTCAGCTGCTGGATCAAGTTGTACGACTGAAAGACAAATCCGATGCGCGACGCCCGAATGTGCGACAGCTGATCGTCGTTCATCTTCGAGACATCGTCGGTCCCCAGATAGAACGAACCAAAAGTCGGGCGATCGAGACAGCCGAGCAGATTGAGGAGGGTACTTTTACCCGACCCCGAAGGGCCCATGATCGCTACATAATCCCCTTCGGGAACGGTGAAGCTGACGCCTCGCAGCGCTCGAACGGTTTCGCTCTTGAGGACATACTCTTTCTTGATGTCCACCATTTGAGCGGCAACACTCATTGGCCCCCTCCGCCAATGTTTTGAGCTTGATTGATCCGCTGCATTACGGCGGCGGCTGCGGTGGTGATCTCGCCACGGTCGACGAAGCCATCGCCGTTGGTATCGGCGTCGGCCACCATCCGCTGGCGACGTTCTTCCATCGCACCAATCTCGGCAGCCGACAGTTTTCCATCCCCATCGGTATCGCTCTCCATAGCGCGAGCCACAATCGCCGCTGGATTCATACCGCCGGGTGGGCCACCAGGTCCTCCGGGGCCGCCAGGACCACCACCGGGTCCACCAGCACCAGGAGGGCCGCCAGGGCCGGGAGCTGCACCAGGACCAGGAGGGCCATTTTTAGTCATGGCACCGGGGGCATTATTCATGCTGGCAGGCGTTACGCTGCTTCCGTCAGCACCGCGCGATGCAATCGCTGCTGTCGGTTCATCGGCGATCGCAGGAAGTTGCAAGCGATCGGGATAGCCGCGTGGATTCATCACCACCAACTCTCCGCTTTGCAGCCCCTTTTCGATGACCGCTGTTTTGTCGTTGGTGCTGCCGATCGAGACTTCGCGAGTCTCATAGTTATCACCGTTTTTCACCATGCAGAAGTAATGACCTTTCACTTCTGCCAAAGCTTGCACCGGAACCTGAATGGCATCGGGACGGCTTTCGACGTGGATGCGCACTTCAGCATTCATGCCCGATCGAAGAGCGGTTGGTGGATCGAAGATTCGAATAAACGCGGCATATTTCTTCACGTTACCGCTCGACCAGCCACCTGGCTCGGCATACTGATTGACCTTGGTGACTTCTCCCCGCAGGAGCTCGTCGGTAATGGCATCGACACGAATCGTCACTGGCATGCCAGGACGAACCAGCGTGATGCGTGCTTCGTTGATGAGTGCTTTCACGTGCATCAAGTTCGAATCGGGGAGGCGAATCAGCGGCTGTTGTTCGCGAACAGTCGCTCCCGCTTCGACCACGAATTCAGCGGTCGAACCACTCCGCCCCGAGCTGAACTTGTTGGCGTAAACCACTTGTCCAGCAGCAGGAGCGAGGATCGTACAGCCAGCAATCTGACGCTCGACATCCTTGAGTTTGTCGAGTTCAAGTTGATAGCTGTTCTCCTCAGCCGATAGTTTTGCTTCAGAAGTAGCGATATCGCTATCGAACTGCTTGAGCATCTTTTCGCGGGTGTATTTGCGAATCACTTCGAGTTTGGTTTGAGCTGCTTCGAGTTCGTTGCGAGCTTTATCAACCGCAAACTGGGCACCTTCGAGTTGCAGCGGATTCACAATGTTCTTTGCAGCCAAACGCTGTGCCGATTCGAGTGCCAGCTGAGCGCTTCGCAACGCTTGTTCAGCCACGAACACTTCGGCCAGAATCAGCTTCTCTTCTTGCTTGAACGTCCCTTCGAGATACTCGATGCGCGAGATTTTGGCAGCTTCGAGTGTATTGCGTGCTTGAATCACCAGCGAGTTGCTGGTGTTGCAGGTGATTTGCTGCTGCACCCGTTCGAGATCAAGCGAGCTGCTGTCGAGACGAACGAGCACATCTCCCTTTTGAACCAGTGTGCCTTCGGGGACGACTTCAAGAATCGTCACGCCACCGTTGTTGCGCGACTTCACTTCGCAGCGAAGTTCGATGTTGCTCGAGTTCTCGATTTCCCCTTGCTCGGTCACCACGAACTCGTAAGCCCCTTGCGAAACCGTGTTCACAATCGGACCAGAGCCCTCCACCGGCTTCACTTCCCGGAAGAAAACGGCCCATACCACGGCGGCGGTAATGCCCAGCACCGTCAGCCCGCTGATGGCGTTAAAGAGAAACTTGCCACTCCGCTGCGAGTGTTTCACGCCCAAAAAGAGACGCGTGCTTCGTAGCGTTTCACGCGAGTGGGGTGCATACATGGTTGGGACCCTTTATGAGTCGTCGAGCAAGCGGGCGGGGACAAATTCTGGCGGGGAGAGCGGAGATCGAGACTGCTCCAAGACTCGCTAGGTAGATAATCATCGTCGAAACGACTATTCCTACTGGCAAGTCGGTGCTGATTCAATCGCTACTCTCCCAGTATTCTAGCTATTGGGGGATCGCCGGGAAACATCTTTCTTGGCTAGTTTCGCCAGGTTACGGCAACCACAGGGGTGGGAAGCGTAAGTCGTTTACTGGTGCCAACTAAGCCATCAAGGTTCGTCGATGTTGCCGAGTCAGCCGCTAAGCAGAGGGCTGAGAAAGATTCCATCGACGCCCCAGGAGGTTCCAAGCGATCCTTGGGAGCACCGGGAATGGGCGTAGACGCGTGATCCCGGTACTTCACTAAACCCCACGCCAGCGGCAGGGTGTCGATGGTTTTCCGGGAATCACGGCGAATTGCTCGGAAGAAATAGATGTAAGTCTATTGTGGATAATTGTTTGCGGAGATCGGTGGTGCTCGAGAGCTATTCGATATGCATCCGGACCGGTCCGGCTGGTAGCGACGAAGGTGCCGGAGCTGGATCGCGGCTGATCCGCTTGAATTGCACAGGCCGAACCGCACCAGTTGTTGCTGGCTGATCCTCATCAGCGAAGCTAGCTTGGCTCGCTTCGCTCGAGATAGTGGTGCCAGCATGTGCATCGGTTGATGCTTCTTTGCCGTCGGCTTCAGGGACCGGAATTGGCGTAATTCCTTCGACAGGTGGTACCAGCAGCGGCTCTTCATCGGAGATTTCATCCTGCGGGCTACCAAGCGAGGGGCCCATCGCTTCGCCCAGTTCCAGCGGGGCAGGGCCAGCCGCTGGTTTCAAATTGCGAGGTGCTGCTGGTCGAGGAACCGCCAAGCGAGGGGCTGGCTGCGAGCGATTGCGCGAAGGGAGTTCGCGGGTCGCTTGTCGAACAGCGGGCTCGCGATCGAGCACTGGTCCGGCCACGCGTGGAGGAAGCGGACGATTGCGGGTCTCTTCGCCAGCGGGAAGTGGTGGCAGTTCTCCCGGCACATCTTCCGCTGGCGCTTCGTTATCGAGACGCCGTGGTGATCCAGGTCCGATCGGTTCCCCGTTGAGCATCCCCTCGAGATCCTCTTCCACCGACATCGCGTCGTACTTGCGGAGCCAAGGATCATCCTCGCCATAGGTTTCGCTGATCGTCCCGGGATCGATCCAGAGACCCTCGGTGTCGATCTGCAGCGTACCGAGGTCGAGATCGAGCGAGCGGCGAAGCGATTCGTAGTTCACCCAGATCGCCAGGAAGCTGTTCTGGGCGTTGAGCAAGTCCGACAACGCCGACACAGCATCGCGAGCTGCCGTGACACCACTCGACTGATTGTTGAGTTCCTGATCGATTCGAATATCTTCGTTGCGATCGATTTGGCGAGCCGCTTCGAGCACCGCCAGCCGCTGCAGTTCGAAGTTCACCTGGTTAGCAGCCACTGTTCGCAGCGTGCTGCGGAGCTGACGAGCCACCTGATCTTCAAACGCATAGTAATTGCGCCGAGCCTGCTGATACTGAATGAGCGCGGTTCGATAGTTGTTGCGTTCCGCCAGACGTGTCAGCGGAGCATCAAACTGAATTCCCGCACGGAGTCTTCCGGTGGTGCTCCGGAGCTTGAACGGATTTTGTCCCACATTGCCCACATCGCCACTGAAGAAGATGTCGAGCGAACTCTCGAGCGAGTCGGCTTGCACTTCGATTTGACGCCACGAATCGACAAGCGCCGCACGTGCATTCATCCAGTCGCGGCGATATTCGCGGGCCACATTGATCGCCTGTTCCGCCCGGATATCGATACTCGAGAGCTCGATGCTTTCCGCCCGAGCACGTGCCTGCACGAGCTGCATGCCGAGAATGTCGCTTGGAAGCGTGACGAGCAGATCGGTAACCGCGTCGAGTGTTTCCCCCTCGGCACGCTTAGGGTAGAGGACCCCTTCATAGAGATTCTCGAACAGTTGTTCGGGAGTCCAGGTTTCCCCTTCGGCGAGCACTTTGTCGATCAAGGCGACACGTTTGTCGAGATGCGCCCCGTATCCCTCTTCGACTTTGATTTTGATCACGCCCAGCTGACGACGGAGTTCATCGCGCGTCACTTCGAGACGCTGCACATTAAAGATCTCTTGATTGATGTCGGGAATCGGCAGCAAAGGGCATGCGATATCGCGATCCCCTTCGATCCGTGCTTTCAAGCGAGCGATGAACGCCTTGCGATGTTCGATACTCTCCTCGAACGCTTTCACGTCGGCTTCTGTGCGTGGCAAGTAGATGTTCAGGAATCGCTCGCGTGCTTCTCGCAGAGGCTGTAAACGATCCTTCAGTTCAGCGAGGTCGGTCGGGAGCTCGGGATACCACGCCAGCACACGTTGCACGCGGGTGCGATCGGCATCAACTTCATCACGCACTTCGCGGCTCTCGATATGCGAGGTCACTCGCAAACGAACGGCACCAAATTCATTGATCACTTCATCGAGCACTTCCTGCTCGTTCACCGTTTCGCGATCGATCAGCTGAAACTGGTCGAGCATTGGGTCGTCGACGTTCATGCACCACTGCGGAGGCAATCCCAGCGTGATCTTGAAGTTGTCGAGCTGGGCCTGATAGGCGTTGCGGCTGGTGAGGAGTTGGCTTTCAGCACTGAAGAGTGCTTGTCGTGCTTGAGCTACTTGCAAGTCTTGCCGCAGGATGTTGTTGATCAGCCCTTGTTCGCCCGATCGGGTGCGCAGTTCTTGCAGCACTTGCTCGAGACGGAACAAGTTGCTGCGAAGTCGTTCGACGTTGTCCTCTTGGTTGCGAATCTGCTGCTGCGATTGCAGCAGCCCCATGTAGCCACCGACACCGCTTCCTGTGGCCAGATTGTTCGCGGCACTTCGGCCGGTCATGATTTCGACGTAAAACGCTTGGCGATACTGCTCGAGGCTTCGCACATCGGCCAGCAGCGTGCGCTCGGATTGCGTTAGTCCTTCAAGCACTACATCGCGACCTGCATTGCGCAGCAGAGGCTGCACGAAGGCAAAGTCGATCAGCGTGGTGCCGTTGTAGTCGTCGGGTCCGCTGAATTGCCACACGAGCGAGTTAGCCAGTCCCACAACCAGCGTACTGCCGGTGCTGTAGGCCTTGGTCATCGACCAAGGTCGTGGTCCCGACGAGGTGGTGCTCAGATCGAGAATGCTGCTCGACTCGCCACCTGAACCACTGCGGCGACGTCCATCGGCGGTGAAGAACGCTCCGTATCCCGCGAAGAATTGCGAATCGAACTCGAATCGCTGAAAGCTGACATCGAGAGCCGAGAGGTACAAGCTTTCGAGCTGCTGCTGATACTCGCGCGAGTTCAGCAGCGCCAGGCGAATGGCGTCGTCGCTATTCACCTGCGCGATGCCCCGGTCATCGGTCGCGATATACGCCGCCCAGGCTGGGTTCTCGATCTGGCCGTTCACGCCGTTGCGTGTCCAGTCGGGATAGCCCCGCTTGTTATCGACGCAGTTCATGAACTCGTTGGATGCCGGATCATCTTGCGGCATCGGCGGACAATCGGGAGCAAACGGATCGAACATCCGTGAGCGCGGATCGACCGTGATCGTGTAGCCTTCGAGCGCCCAGTGTGGATTGTTGGCCTTCTGCTGAATCAGGCAATACGCTTCCGTGTCGGCTTGCTGGCGGTAGAACGCGCGGCTGCAGCCACTTAGCGCGAGCGCCGCCATCAGCAGCATCGCCACAAGTGGTTGTTGCGACCGACAGACTGCCAGCAGGCTGAGGCGAGAGGAGCTTGAGCGTGGATTCATCGAGTTGGTTGGGGGGGGAATGAGGTTCATGCGGCAGCTCCGCTTACGAGGCTCGTCGGGGTAGCTGAGGCAGGAGGCGCGATCGGTATACTGCTGATCGTGCTCGTCGTCGATGCACTAGTGGTCGATGCGCTGGCCAAAGTCCCAAGGGCATCGGCCAAGCCGGCGCGAATGGGCGGGGCAAAATGCGACGCTAGGTGCGAAGCATGCGGGTCGAGTTGTGCGAGGGCTTCCTCGAGCCGCGCGGTTCCTTGCTCGGTGAGCCTGAGAACCTGTCGTCGGCGATCGTTTCGCGAACGTTCGCAGGTCAAATCACCTTGCGAGCGGAGTCGCTCGACCAGGGCACTGATTTGTGGCGGGGAGATGCCGAGCGATTCTGCCAGCTCGCGCTGCGACTGTTCGGAGTTGGGCTCCGAGCAGGCCCACAGGAGCAGCAACTCGTGCTCGACGAGTGGTCCCATGGCAAGCGACTGGGGAACCACTGCCTCTTCCACCAAGCGACGCAGCTTGCGGCTCGCTGAGTGGAGATGGAACAGCAGATCGACGAGCCAACTGGCGTCGGCTGAAGCTTCGCTAGATTGCGTGGAGTGCGGCATGCGCGTGCTGGTACCTACAAAGGTCCGCGCGGCCCAACATCGCTCTGACTGAACCGACAGACCACCACCAGGAGACGCTGCAGCTCCCAGCATCCGATCAGATGCCGAGCCTACTTTCCGTCGCTGGGGGAGATCGATCGTGGGGGGAACGATTGACCGGCGGAATGATCGAGGAAGCGAACCATTCGCCGTAAGAAAGATTCGGGCCCCGAAGCGTTCGGACTTGAACGATTATTCCACTTGTAGGGGTACGATCGGCAAAAAATGCCGTTTGCGACGTCCCAAGGGGCCCGGTAAACGCCGGAGAACCTCCGGAAAACTTGACGCTCCACTTTGCCCAAATTATCCTGACAGCAGAGTTTGAGGCGCAAAGCCGCACGCTCCCGTTCTACCCATTGCTCCCCTCGAGGGCGTAGCAAGCCGGTGGGGCGACCTTTTCTTTCGTCTGGTGACCCACAACAGGATCGGGCACGAGGGGGCTGTCGCAAGGCAACTCTTCGTCCTACTGGAATTCGAGCCCTCCATGGATAATGCGATTGTATTTCAGGGGCTTGGCGTCATTCTGGCCCTGTTCTTCATCTTCCTCACCTACATGAACACCAAGACGTGGCGCTGGCTCCACGTCACGGCTAGTTTTTTCGTGTTCGGCGCGGCCGTTGCCTTTGTGGTTTACGCCTCGCTTACGCTCAAAACTCGAAATGCCTGGCTTGAATTCCACGACAAAACGGCTGCTGCCCTCGATGCCGAACTCGAAAAGCAGGAACTTCTTGCGCATGGTGATCCAGCCGACATCCTGGGAAAAACTCCCTCGGTGAATTCGGCCCGCGAAGAACTCGCCCGCGTGCTGCTTGATCGCGGCCGCGTCTGGCGCGAATGCACCCCCACGATCAACGCCGACGGCACCGCCACCATCAGCACCACGCCTCCGGCGGCTGGCATCGATCCCGCTGCACCTGCGGCCGCTGCTGCTCCGAAGAAACACAACATCGAAGCCAAAACGGTCCTCCACGTTTTCAAAGAAGGTCCCTCGGCTGACGGCTTGTACAAGGTTCCGATGGCCTATCTTGGCGAATTCGTTGTCACCGGCGTCGGTCCCGATTCGGTCACGGTTCAGCCTGCAATCTCGTTGCTGCCGGAAATGATTGCCGACATTCAGCGTGTCGATGGCACCTGGGTGCTTTACGAATCGGCTCCACCGGATGGACACGATGCGTTCGAGGGGCTCGATGCCGCTCAGATCACTGCCATGATTCCGAAACCAGCGAGCGTTTCGCAGGCCGACTACGACAAACTGATTGCTTCGTACGTGAAAGATGGCCAGCGAGCCGACGATAGCGACTCGCCCGACGAAGTTTGGATGAAGGTGAAGTTTGTTCGCACGCACACGATGGTGGTGGATGCTCCCACTGCATCGGGCGCGTTATCTGGCTCGCCGTATGACACTGAAGGGATGGCGATCGTTCCACACCTGCGAGCTGGCAAAGAAGTGGAGTTCGAGCCAGGTAGCGAAGGGGTGTTCGACACCGCCACGGCACAGCAGCTGATTGACGACGGCATTGCGGAGAAGATCGAGCCGATCTATCAGCGCCGCTTGAACGACTACGAAGGTGGCTTTGAATTGGCAGCTCGTAAGGCAAAAATGTTGGCCGACACGATTGCCAACATGCAGCGCGATATCGACACCATCGCCGCTGCCACCGCCAAAGCTGACGAGCAGATTGCCCAGCTCGATTCAGTGAAGACCAAGCTCACTGCCGATCTCGCGAAAGTGGCTTACGAACGCGATGAACTGGGCAAGTATCAGGTTTCGCTCACCACGCAGCTGAACAAGACGCGTGCTGATCTCAGCCGACTTTATCTTTCGAACAAAGAGCTGAATCGCCAACTCGTCGAGATCAACAACTCGCTGCAGCAAGAGGTCGATCGCCGCACCAAAGAAGCCACCGCTTCCCGCTAAATCGCTCGGCGATCACACACCGAAGTAGGGCCGGTTCCACCGGCCACACTCTTCTTGATAGGGCAGTTTCTGCAGGGCAGGCTCCCGCCTGCCTCTCATCACTAAATGATCGTCTCCGTCGCTGATCGAGCGAGAGGCTTAGCCCGCTTCTTTGCTGCTGGAGCTTGGGGGGCGGCCGGATTTGTTGCGAGCGCGGGGATGAGCGCGCTCGTAAACCGCTTTGAGAGCAGCGGTGCTGACGTGAGTGTAGATCTGGGTCGTGACGAGGCTCTTGTGGCCCAGGAGTTCTTGCACGCTACGAATGTCGGCACCACGGTCGAGCAGATGCGTGGCAAAGGTGTGACGCAATGTGTGGGGTGTGGTGCGCAGGTCGAGCCCGGTGAGCTTCAAGTATTTTTCCAGCATGCGGGCCACGCTGCGGGTCGTCAGCCGCTTCCCGAACTTGTTGGTAAACACGGGTGTACCATGGCCCGCTTTGCTCGCCGATTTGCGCGTGCTGCTGACCGAAATCGAGGCCAATTTGCGATGCGCCAACCACTTCTTGATGGCCCGCAACGCGAACGAGCCAAGCGGCGCGAGCCGTTCTTTTGAACCTTTGCCACGGATGCGTACAACCCCTTCGTCGAGGTCGAGATCTTCGTCGTTCATACCGACTAGTTCGCTGACGCGAAGACCGGCGGAGTAGAGCGTTTCGAGCATCGCCCGATCGCGAAGTCCTGCGGGATCGTCGGCTGGCGGAGCTTCGAGCAACTTGCCCAGTTCATCCCCCGCCAGGAAGTGCGGCAGCTTGCGATCTTTTCGCGGATTGCGAAGTGGCTTGGCCGGATTGGAATCAGCCATCCCTTCGCGCTGCGCAAACTTATAGAACGTGCGGAGCGAAGCGAGCCTCCGCGCAATCGACGTTTTGGCGTAACCCGCTTCGTGCAGCGCACTCACGTAGCCGCGCAGATCGAGCGGCGTGATCTCGCTCGGCTTGGGCTCTCGGCCATAGGCTTGCGTCAGATAATCGGCCAGCGATGTCAGATCTTCGCGATAGCTTTTGCTGGTGAGTTCAGCCGCGCCACGTTCGACCACTAAATATCGCAGGAACTGTCCGATGGCGGCATGCATCGCAATCGGCTCCCAGGAGAATGCCCGTGCCAGCGAGCAAAGGAATGGGCCCGCTTCAGGGTGGCTTGAGCTACTTTACTCTTCCGCTTGCCAGTTATCGCTTGGCAAAGGAAGTTTGAAGCGAGGCTTGTTCATGTGAGGCTGAGGCACAATCTTGGGCATCGGCTGGATGTCGATCCGAATCTGTTCGTCGTGTTCACCGGTCACGGGATCAGCGGCGACAGTTTCAGCCTCAGCAGCGGCGCGAGCCTCTTCGGCTTCTTCCGTCACTTGGCGAATGCGCTGTGAGAGGACAGCGGCGTCGTACCACGAGAAACTGAGCTGAGGATTCGAGGCAAATCGACCGAGGGTACGCAAGGCTTCCGAGCGATGAGCGTCGTCGAACAGGAAGATATAACGCTCTTCGCCTTTGACCAAAGCCAGTACGTTGATGTCTTGCGTCACAGGGCGATCCTTCATCAGCTGTCGAAAGACGTTGCTTGCATCCGCTGCCAAAAACCGGCTGGCAGATCACTTGCTATCAGCGGCGAGGATCTGGTTTTCCACGCGTGCTAGTAGCTGGCAGCGATAGTAGTTGGGTAGTTACGCTGCGGGTGACTTACGTGCCGTTTGTGCGTCACCGGTCATATCGGCTAATTGGCCAGCGCCACACCACTCGCCCCGGCATTGCCCCACCTCTCGCTGCGAGCGTTTCAGTCACATGCAAATGGCAGCAAAAACGGACGAAATCTTCGGGACGTTGCAGATATCCTTCCCAACCGCCGAATCGGGCGTCATCCCGAAAATAGAAATAGTTTGCCAAGCGTTCGGTAAACTCTGCGTCCTGACCACGATAAATCCGAGTGTGCGAAACAATCGGGTCGCTCTGAGGGCGCCATGGGGGACGCTCCGGAGAAGGAGCTAGCGGAATGAAACCGCGCGGGTCGGGCCAGTCGCTCGGCAAGTCGCTCGGAGGACCCAGTGGAGCTGCTGGCGACATCGCTGCTGTTGCTGGCTGACCACCATCAGCCAGTCGACCGTGCGAGCGCTCTCGCAGAGAACCGGTTGATGCCTCCGCAACACCCGTTCCCACGGCATCGGTGCTGGAGGGTGCTGGATTCTTGTCGCTACGCAGCTTGTTGCCAGCTGTGTGCGATGCTTCGTGCGTAGGAGTGCGCGAGCGGCTCGACTGCGGCACTGCCGGTGGCACCGGTGTTTGCGTTTTCAGCTGCTCGCGAGCGAGCGCGAACTCGGCTTCGCGCACCAGCGGCGTGGGAATGAACTCTTCGTCGGCGGTGCCAAACGGTAGGCCATAGCCAGGCGGAATCGGGTGAAACCCTGGATTGGCGGCATACCAGTCGACCGCCAGACCCATTCGCGGCGGATAGTAGGGGGAATACTCCGTGATGCTGCCAATCAGCACCGCATCGACCCCCATGCGAGCTGCTAGCTCCTGGAAATCGCTCCCCGTGCGAGGCTCGATGCCACTGGCCCGCAGCAATTGCTTGGCCACACCGACCGGCATCACTTCAAAGCCGGGAATTGCTTGCAATTCGTTGTAGTAGGCCATGGCAATCTCGTCGCCATCCACCGTCGGTTCGTCCGACTGGTTGTAGAACGGCAAGATTGCGATTTTGTAGAGCTGCGGAAACGGATTGTGATACTGCGGCTGAACGACGCGATCGGGAAACGCACTACAGCCACTCCCAGCGGCGACCAGTGTCGCGCAGGCGAGGAGCATCAGTAGTGAAAATCCGTTTCGCATTGCCGCGAGCCATCCCTGCTCAGCTTCGCCCCGCTAGCACCCGCTGTCGCAGCAAATACGACATCCCTCGGCGCGCTAGTAGGCCCGAACAGTCGCGTTTATCGGCAAACTCCCTGTAGCTTCGCCAGTTTTTCAGCAGAAACGCTCTGAACTATCGCGCCCAACAGCCTCTTCCCACTGCTAGCTACCCTGATCTATCGCTTTGCACATCTCGCGTCGATCGCGCACGAAAAAGGCGGCCGAATGTTTCACTCGTGCCGCCTCAATGATCAATCCAGTGACATTTTCAGCACCGTTCAAGTCGATGCTGCTCGCTGAGACATAACATCAGCTCCGGGTTACGGAATCTGCACAGCTTCGCCGCCGTTGCGCGTGCCGAGGCACGCGTAGATATAGCGATCGACGTTCTCGTTAATCAATCGAACAGAACCGTCCCCCACAGCAAACTGAGCTCCGCTCGGATGCGCGCTGTGAAAGCCAGCGAAACCCTGTGTGCCAGTATCGAGCGAATTGAGCTGAATGCCTGTGGAGCCGGACCAGCGTGCATGCTCGTCTTGGCCGTTGGGAGTGCCGACGTAAATGTAGTTCCGGTTCGTTGCTTTATCGCGATAGCGTTCACCGACAAAAAGCGTGTTGCTCGAGCCGTCGATAATATCGCCGAAGGTGGTGGTGTTGTTCTGCATCAAAAATGGACCATTCCAACGAGCGTGACCGTAGCCACCATCGTCCATGTGGTGCTTACTTTCGCCGTTGGTTGCATTGCTGGTGATAGTAAAGCCGACTGTGCCCGTAACAACACAGCCATAGCTTGCACGATGACGTGCAGTGGCACTTCCATCATCCCAGGTCTGGCCCATGTCAGGCGAAGAAGGGCATTGGAATGCTGGCAGTTTGGTGCGGAGTATCAATTCGTTGGTGCTATCGTCTGCCCAGTTGATGCCGAAACCCATCCCAACAATCGAGTCAAACATGTTCTTCTGCTCGATGAAGGGGAGGATTGATCCGCTCCATACCAGCGCTTGGGCACTGCCACCCCCGTCTTGCAACTTCTCTTTCACCGCCGATGGTGGGAAGGAGTTGTTGGTGTCGTGATAGTTGTGAATTGCAATGCCGATCTGTTTCAGGTTGTTGCCGCACTGCATGCGTCGGGCAGCCTCACGGGCAGCTTGAACCGCTGGTAGCAGCAACGCGACGAGCACGCCGATGATCGCAATCACCACCAGGAGTTCAACGAGCGTAAATGCACGCTGCTGAATTCTCTCTCTGACTCTTTGACGCACGTTTTTTAGTTGGAATAGTGTCTTCATGTCAGGGACCCCAAGGAAAGGAACAGAAGAATGAGTCAATAAAGGTCATGCTCAAAGAATGATTCGTGTGATGAGCCGTGGTTGGATGAAGATCCCAAGGATCGTCATCAGCAAAAGAGGATAGGTGCTCCTCTGAAATTAGTAGGGAGACAACGTAATTTCGAAGTCATTACTTCCGGATTTGACTTCGAGAATGTAGTTGTCCGGCAGCTTGCCCGGTGGAGTTGGATTGGGGCCATCTAAGCTGACAGCCACTTGGTGGGAGCCGACAATTGCTCCGTCGCCCATGCTGTAGGTCGACAAGGTGAACTTGCCTTGCGCATCGGTGCGCCCGGTCGCCGATTTACCGGGATTAGTGTTTCCAGCGGCAGGCTTGGGGGTAAAGGTGACGACCAAGTCGGGCACCGGCTGTCCATTCAAGGTGACCGTTCCGCTAGCGCTGGCTGTGCCAAATTCACCACTACTGCCGCAGCCGATTGCACTGGTTAAACCCACGCTGCTCAGCAGGACAAGAAAACGAAGAAGTGGCCAGAACGAAGTCTGTTTCTGAGTCATGCTTCCGCCCGAGATGGAGAGGTTTGCAAAAAAGAGAACTGCTTTGCGGTGCCGCGAGTATGAAAAGAGTCTTCTTGATGGGGGATTGCTCGCCCCTCATTGTAGGCGTCTCTGCGGAATGCCTCAAGCGATTTTTGCTCTCCATTACAAGCTCGTTACACCATACAATCAAGCTATTAGGTGCTTGTTTTGTACCTATATTGAGCGTTGTTTGTGGTTGTTTGGGGAATTTCGGTGGGGTCTGAAAGTCCCACGCAGCGTCTGTGGTATAGAGCGCGGTTGCACATGCTTGCCCTGGTTTCATCACACCAGCGAGGCGAGGCTTTTCATGCCGATCGGTTCGCGGCTGGTGATGGGCTCGCCATAGTTCACGCCAATCGATTTGCCCCAAAAGGCGGCTTCTTCGCGGAGTCGCTCGAGGAACGTGGGGGTGGCAGTGCGGCCAGTGATGAACTGGCTTTCGTAGGCCGCAATCGAAGCGATTTTCTGTTCCCACACGTCGCTGATATCGACCACAAAGGCGGGCTGCGGCACCATCTTCAAATGGACGCAGTAGTAGTGATAAACCCGTGCGGGATGCCACGGTTCGCCCGGCATATCGGTCTTACTGAGCTTGGCCCAAAAGCGGGCTGCCTCGATCAGCGGAGTTGCCGCAACGTGATCGGGATGAGCATCCTCCCAGTACGGAGCAAACAGCCAAACGGGGCGAAGTTGACGAATCAGACTGGCCAAGGCTTTGCGAGCCTCGAGGGTGTGCTCGAGCATGCGATTGGGCAGCCCCAGATTGCCGCGCCAATCGAGCCCGAGGATTTCGGTAGCTCGAGCAGTTTCCGAGGCGCGAATCTCGAGCGATCCGTGGGGTGTGGGCTCACCACTGGTGAGATCAAGCACACCGACTTTCTTTCCTTCGGCCCGCAATTTCAGAATCGTGCCACCGCAGCCAAGTTCAGCATCGTCGGGGTGCGGAGCCACCACCAGCACGTCGAGTTTGGGAAAAGGGACGCTAGTCAGCGAGGTCATCGAAAACTCTCTGGGTGGTCGGTCAATGTCGGGAAAGGGGCTGCTGTTGGTCGCTTGCCGCAATCCTACCAGTGGTAGCAAGTCGAAGACGGTTGTTCACGGGACCATCGAGGCTTTATACTTTCGCAAACCATTGGCAGGATCAGCACTTCTGACGTACGATGAAAGGTTCCGAGCGTGTACGAGACCGTTTCGCTCGACAAAGCACAACAGCCCCTCTTCCTCGGATTTGATGTCGGAGGGACCAACCTTAAGCTTGGTATCGTCGACGATCGGGGACGCGTTCTGGCCCGGGGATCGATTCCGACCAACGAATCGGCAGGACCAGCCGACGCTGTTCGCCGGGCGCACTCGTTTGTGTCCGAAATGCTTGCCAAATTGGGACTTAAGATCTCGGATTTGGCGGCCGTTGGACTCGGAACACCGGGAACGCTCGATATTAAAGCAGGGCGAATCCTCGAGCCCCATAATCTGCCGCACTGGTTCCATTTTCCGATTCGCGAATGTGTTTCGCTTGCCTTCGGACTGCCGGTCAGCTTTGCCAACGACGCCAACGCCGCCGCGTATGGCGAGTTTTGGGTCGGCAGTGGTAAAGCCTTTCATAGCATGATCTTACTGACCCTAGGAACGGGCGTTGGTGGGGGCATTATCATCGGCGATATGTCGATCGATGGCGAAAACAGCCACGGCAGCGAATGCGGGCATATCATCATCGACTGTAACCCCACGGCGCGAGTTTGCCCCTGTGGTCAGCCGGGGCATTTAGAAGGGTACTGTAGCGCCACGGCCCTGGTGCGTCGTGCGTCGGAACTTCTTTCCACGGGGAGAGATACGTCGATTCGTGTGCGACTGGATGCCGATGAAGAACTCTCGGCCCTGCTCATTGCCCAGGAGGCGGAGAAGGGGGATCTGTTTTCCATTGAGCTGATCGATGAGCTAGCCCATTATCTCGCAGTGGGAATCACCAGCTTGATGCACACCATCGATCCCGGGGCGGTGGTGCTCGGCGGGGCAATGAATTTTGGGGGACATCAGTCTCCCTTGGGGCGACGCTTTCTGGGCTCGATTCGGGCTGGCGTGACGCAGTACGCCTTTCGCATTCCTGCCCAGCGGACTACGATCGATTTTGCGATGCTCGGGGGAGATGCCGGATTTATCGGCGCCGCCGGGATCGCCCGCGTCGACCATCACAAAAAGCGAGGCTGATTTGCACGGTCTCGCACCCGCGCTGATGCCGCGCGATCGCTGGTTCGCTTGTCGCCATCCCTAAGATGCTGCGAGCGACAAGTTTGTCCTGCTCGAATGGTTTGCATTTCGCCGCTGTCTGCTGAAACGGTTCGCTCCCTATGGCTAAAGTTGCCGCCCCCAAACAGATCCGAAATTTTTGCATCGTCGCCCATATTGACCATGGCAAAAGCACGCTGGCCGATCGTCTGCTGGAGTTCACCGGCACCGTCGCCAAGCGCGAGATGCAAGCGCAACTTCTCGACGACATGCAGCTCGAGCGCGATCGTGGCATCACCATCAAAGCCCGCGCAGTACGCATGGCCTATGTGCGCGATGGTGTCGAGTTCGAGATGAATCTCATCGATACTCCCGGCCACGTCGACTTTCATTATGAAGTCTCCCGCTCGCTCGCATGCTGTGAAGGTGCGATCCTGGTGGTCGATGCTGCCCAAGGTGTCGAGGCGCAAACGCTCGCCAACGCTTTCGCGGCGATGAACGCGGGACTCACCATCGTTCCGATCATCAATAAAATCGACCTCGTGAATGCCCGCGTCGACGAAGTGCTCGTCGAAATGGAACAAACTCTAGGGATCGATCCCTCGACCGTTTTGAAGGTAAGCGCCAAGACCGGCATTGGCATCCAGGAACTGTGCGACGCCCTGATCGATCGCATTCCGCCTCCAGTGAGTGAACTCGAAGCGCCACTCCAAGCGATGGTGTTCGACTCGCATTACGACGACTACCGGGGCGCTATCACCTACGTTCGCGTTATGGCTGGCAAGGTGAAAAAGGGGGAGAAGATTCGCTTCCTCTACACCAACAGCACGCACGAAGTGGTGGAGATGGGACAGTTTGTTCCCCACAAGCGTGCTTGTGATGCGCTCGAAGCAGGGCAGGTGGGCTATTTGATCTGCAACATCAAATCGCTCGACCTGGTGCATATTGGCGACACGGTCACACTGCCAGGCGATCGCGCTGCCCCGGCGCTGCCGGGTTACAAAGAGCCAAAGCGCATGGTGTACTGCGGGCTCTATCCCTCGGATGGCCAGGACTTCACCGAACTGCGCGACGCGCTAGAAAAACTAGCGATCAACGATCCCAGTTTTGAGTTCGAACCCGAAACGAGCGACGCGCTGGGGTTTGGTTTTCGCTGCGGATTTCTAGGACTGTTGCACATGGAAATTGTGCAGCAGCGGCTCGAAACCGAGAGCGACGTCGACCTGGTGCAAACCGCTCCGAACGTCACCTACGAAGTGGTGATGCGCGGCGGCGAAGTCCGCATGATTCATAAGCCACAGGATGTTCCCGATTCAGGCAACATTGAAGAGTTCCGCCAGCCGATCGTGCGCGTCAGCTTGATTCAGCCGACCGACTTTATCGGTCCAGTGATGAAGCTCTGCCAAGATCGCCGCGGTATTCAGGTCCGTACCGAGTATCTCTCGCCGACGCGCACGATGCTGGTCTATGACATTCCACTCGCCGAAGTGATTTATGACCTGCACGACAAACTGAAAAGCGCCACTCGTGGTTACGGCACCATGGACTACGAGCTCAAGGGCTACGAGCCTGCCGACCTCGTTCGCATGGACATTTTGGTGAATGCCAAACGTGTCGATGCACTCAGCGTAATTTGTCACCGGGGAGATGCCGATCGCCGTGGTCGTGGTGTTTGCAAACGTCTGAAGGCCGAGATCGAGCGGCACATGTTCGAGGTGGCTGTGCAAGCCGCCATCGGCACGCGCGTGATTGCTCGCGAAACCGTTCCGGCGATGCGTAAGAACGTCACCGCCAAATGCTACGGCGGCGACATCACCCGCAAACGCAAACTGTGGGCCAAGCAGAAAGAGGGTAAGAAGCGGATGAAGTCGATCGGCTCGGTCGATATCCCGCAAAAAGCCTTCATGGCCGTGCTCGACACCGGCGAAGAATAACCGCTCCGCCGCGTGCCATTTCTGCTGGCAATTCAGCGTAGGTGAGGTCCCCTCGCGGGGACCCGACCTAAAGCGCTGGTTATTAATCGCCTAGCTAAGTCACTGCGCTAAGCAATATTCTCGAGCTGGGTGAGCCCCTTCTTCTTCAGCTTGCGAAGCTGGTTATAGCCTTGCAGCAAAAGGGTTCCGCCCCCCTTTTCTCCTTGGATTTGCGTGCCACTGGTGGTTTTCGTGTCGCTGATCGTGATTGCGTCGTAGCCATCGCCAGCGCGAATCAGCAGACTCTTGTACTCGCCATTGTCGACGTGGATTTGGTCGTCCCCGTCGTTGGTCGCAATCTGCATCGTGTTCGTTTTCACGTTGTCGAGTTCGATCGTATCGAGCTCATTTCCCGTCACGATTTGAATCTTCGACTTGATCGTGAAATCGGTGAGCACGATATCGGCTGCCCCTTCATAGTCAAAGATCTGCAGGTCCTTCGCACCCTTCACATTCGAGCCACTGACGGTGTCCTCTCCATCTCCCATACGGAGCTGAATATTCCCTGTGATATCGACCGCAAACACCTCTTCGTCGCTGTCGCTGTCATCGTCGTCGGGTGAGGTGGTGGGAAACAGTAAGCTGTCGTCCCCATCGCCGGTATCAATCGTTGTGAGGCTGCGCACTTTCGTGTTCGCAATCGCGATCGTGTCGTCACCCGCTTCGGTCTTGATGTAAAGATAGCCAGTGATGTTCACCGACTGAGCGAGTGGAGAACTGGTCTGTTCCGTATCGGTGCTCCCAGCCTGACCGATTGTCACCGAGTCGTTGCCAGAACCAGTTTCGATCTTCAGGTTGCGATTGATGGTCATCGCAGTCCCGCCGGTCCCCATGACGACGACGTTGTCGTCGCCACCATTGGTATTCACGTTGATTTGCTTCGTGACACCGCTGATCTCGATGTACGAGCTGCCGTTGATGGTGGTGTCGCCACCAGCTTGCGCGGTCCCCACGATGCGAACGACCTTGGGATCGTCGGTCCCTTCGATGATAAAGCCGTTGCCGAGCGAGTCGCCCGTGATGGTGAGCGTCCCCTTGTTGAGGACAGCGGTGACGTTGCCTGCCATCAGTTCGCGTTTTTCAAGCGACTCAATTCCTAGTCGTCGGCGCGACGTGCGAGGCTTCGAGATGGGCTTGAGTCCGAGTTTCGAGTTCTTCGACATTTCGATGGTATCCTGAGGCGAGTCCTGGTCCGCGATGCGCCGGGGCGAAGCTAACGTGGAAGCTTCGAGAGAGACATGACATGCCCCGCGAGCACCTCGCGACAAACTCGCCAACGAGTGTTGCCTGGGCAGGGGAATACCAAAAGTCGCGCGAGCGAGTGAAGGCCAATCGCCCGATCTTTTGTCTGAAAAAAGAGCGTGAAGGCACTGCTGGCAAACTGCATTTGGCGGCGGAAAACGCGGGACGAAATCGTCGGCCGATTGTCACGCCAATTCCGCCAGCATGGGGCGGGAATGTGCTGGACAGGCGCGGTATACTGCACAAGTCCCGATATGTGCGGGACGATGCGACGCAGCCTGCCAAGAACCCTCGATCGAGTGGGAACGTGTATGTATTTGCGGATGCTCGGGCGACTGATCACCGAAACCGATAAGCGGCTCCTCTGGAAGTTGATGTGGAACTTCGGCGCCAAAGGGGTCCGGAGCGTGCAAAAGCACAAAGCTCGCCTCGCGCGCGGCGAGTTCTTTCCACCCTTCCTCTACATCTCGGTCATCAACAGCTGCAACCTTCGCTGCCAAGGGTGCTGGGTCGACGTTGCCGCGAAGCAGTCGAAAATCGAGGTCGAAGCCATCAGTAAACTGATCGGCGAAGCCAAAGCGATGGGGAACTCGTTCTTCGGTATCTTGGGGGGCGAGCCCTTCATGCATCCCGAGGTGCTGGAGATCTTCGCGCGACATCACGACTGCTACTTCCAAGTCTTCACGAACGGCCAGTTCATCACCGATGAAGTCGCACGCAAGCTGCGCGAGTGTGGCAACGTAACGCCGCTGATCAGCGTCGAGGGGAACGAGATTGTCAGCGACGTCCGGCGCGGTCGCGATGATGTTTACAGCAAGACGATGCAGGGGCTGCAGAACTGCCTGAAGCATCGCGTGATGACCGGCGTTTGCACCAGTCTCTGCCAATCGAACTTCGATCTGCTGAGCGAAAAATGGCTCGATCGCTTGATCGAAATGGGTGTGTTCTATACCTGGTTTCACATCTACCGGCCGGTCGGTCCCGACTGCAACGCCGATCTTGCACTCACTCCCGAGCAGCAGTTGGAGTGCCGCAAGTTCGTGGTCGAGATGCGGACGAAAAAGCCGATCGTGATTGTCGATGCCTACTACGATGGCGAAGGTCGCGCGCTCTGTCCCGCAGTCACAGGTTTCACGCACCATGTGAGTCCGTGGGGTGACATCGAGCCTTGTCCGATCATTCAGTTCTCGAAGGAATCGATTTACGACGAGCGGCCGATGAAGGAAGTCTTTCAAAACAGCGAGTTCTTGCGCGACTTCCGCGAGATCACCGCGCAGCACACGCGAGGCTGTGTGGTGCTCGAACGCCCAGATCTACTCAAGCTGATCATCGACAAGCACCAGGCCCACGACACCACCGCTCGCAAAAACGCGATGGCGGAACTCGAGGCAATGGAGATTCGCCCGTCGCAGTACAACCCCGGCGAAGAGATCCCCGAGAAATCGTGGGCCTATCGTTTGGCGAAGTATTTCTTCTTCAACGACTACGGAACCTACGGCAAGCACTTCGACGCCTCGAAGTGGGTCGAAACCCGCAAGCCGCAGAACCCACCGGAACAGCAGCTGCTGAAGATCGGGGGCTGAGTCCCGCCTTGCGCCTCCCTCGCGTGGTGGTTTTTCAGCTGTCTTGCTAAAAAATCTTGGGGCTGGTTCCAGGCTCACTCCATCCCTCCTTGGACGGTACTTTTTTGCCTACGGGAATCGCCGGTCCGTTAAGGGCCGGTTTGTGGTGCGCCAGATTTCCGTGATTGGCTCCCGAGGTGATTGCCAATCTGCACAGGTCGACTCAAGAATCGGCTCAAAACCCTAGAAATATGGGGGATTCTTGAGGCCCGGGCACTTCGCCGATAAGATACTTCTCTTTACTCTTCTGCCTCACGATCGCGAGGCCACCCTGGAGGTGGCAAGCGATAACGCGAAACGGGCAACTTCGACTTAGGAGATTCATGCGTGGCTGTGAAAGTGGCAATCAATGGTTTCGGCCGTATCGGTCGTTTGACGTTTCGCGTAATGGCCAGCCGCCCGAGCGAGTTCGAAGTCGTTGCCATCAACGACCTGACGAGCACCGACATGCTCGCCAACCTTCTGAAGTACGATAGCGCTCAAGGTCGCTTCGACGGCACCGTGACGAGCGATAAAGACAACCTCTACGTCAACGGCAAAACCGTTCGCGTTCTGAAGGAAACCGATCCGAACAAACTCCCATGGGGCGAAATGGGCGTTGATATCGTGATCGAAAGCACCGGCCGCTTCACCAACCGCTCGAAGGATGGCAAGCCAGGTTACGACTCGCACGTCACCGCTGGTGCCAAGAAGGTTGTGCTGTCGGCTCCTGCCAAAGACAAGCCCGACCTCACCTGCGTGATCGGTGTGAACCACAACCTGGTCACGGCCGACATGAAGTACATTTCGAATGCCAGCTGCACCACCAACTGCTTGGCTCCTGTGGCCAAGGTGCTGGAAGAATCGTTCGGCATCGAATCGGGTCTGATGACCACGGTTCACGCCTACACCAACGATCAGCGCGTGCAGGACCTCGCACACGAAGATGCCTACCGCGCTCGCGCCGCTGCTGTGAACATCATCCCCAGCACCACCGGTGCCGCTAAAGCTGTGGGTGAAGTCCTCCCATCGCTCAAGGGGAAGCTCACCGGCTTTTCGCTCCGCGTTCCAGTCCCAACTGGCAGTGTGGTCGACCTTACCGCCAATCTGAAGAAGGAAGTCACCGCCGCTGAGCTCAACGCTGCGATGAAGGCTGCTTCGGAAAAGTCGCTGGCCGATGGTGGTCTCGCTGGCATCCTGGGCTACTGTGAAGATCCGATTGTATCGAGCGACATCATCCAAGACTCGCGCAGCTCGATCTTTGTTCCCGACTGGACCTGCGTCCTCGGCGACAAAGGCAAGTTCGTGAAGGTCATGTCGTGGTACGACAACGAATGGGGCTACAGCTGCCGCACCGCTGACCTCGTCGCCATGCTCGCCAAGATGCTCTAAGCATCCTGCCGCTGCTGCGATCATTCGATGCCAGCCGGGCTTCCGCCTGACTGCCGTCCAAAACCAAATGAAGCCCTGCTCCTAACACCCCGTTTCGAGCAGGGCTTTTTCGTGCGCGCCGATCAGGAAATCTCTTGTAGAACTCCCAAGTTTATTGCGGCAAGATCAGCTTCCATGAAGTTTGTGTTTCAACAGAGCAATTGATTTGATTCTGAAAACTGCAGGTGGAAATTGTTTCGCTAGGTGACAGCAACGCCTGTAATAAACTTGCGGATGGTTGTCTGCATAGCGTTGTTGAGTGACCAAACGAAAAAGGCCCTGCGATCGCGGGGATGGCAGGGCCGGGGAATAGCTCGGTGGTGAGGGGAGTGGGTTATTTCACGATGTTCACAGCTGGTGGAACCCAGGTGCCGTCGATGATCGAGGGGGCTGTTTCTTGGGGCCAGTAGAGACGCATCATGAGAATGAATTTGCCAGCTGGTGTGGGGAGCCAATTCGATTCTTTGTCCTTGCCGGGAGATTGGTTCTGGATGTAGAGATCGAGTGATCCATCGGCGTTATACTTCAGCTCATCGCGCGGGCTGAGAGTGTAGCGGTTCAGCGGATTCTTGACAAAAAAGTACTCGGCGTCGTACATCGTCAGAGACCAGAATCCCTTTGCTGGTGGCGTTTGTCCCTTAGGAAAGTGCATCACATAGTTTTGGGTGCCATCGTAAGGCTTTCCTGTGCTATCGACCTCCGACGTGGGGTACACAGCATCTTGCGGAAGGTTGGCGCCAAGTCCAATCGCTGTTATTAAAGCGCGCTGCAAGTAGTCGGTGCCATAACGTCCGGTGCCAGTCGTAAAAACCCAGCCATTCTTCTCCGTGCCTGCTGATTTGAAATGTCCCATGATTTTCGCTTGCGCGAGTTTGGGGACTTCGCTCAAGGACTTGGCGAGCGCAGGATCGATTTTGCTCGCGTCGAATTTTTCGCCAGCAACGATTCCCAGTTCGGTTAGCTTGGCCACCATCGGCGCGTCGGCGGCAGTAGGTAGGTTGTCTTTCAGGAGTTTTGCGAGTAGGTCGAAATAGGCGTTAATATCGAGGGCATTCACTTGGTTGCGAACCGGTGTCTTCATATCCACTGCTGGGTCCACAGCGCCAGCAGGTGGCGTATAGGCTTTGCCATAGGCACTCAGCGGCACGATGGAATACTTGGACTGAATTGCGTGCACAGCCTCATAATCTTCGGGGGTGCCAGTGCAGTAGGTGCGTCCCAGTATCCAAACAATGCTGGTGGGGGATTGGAGCTGCTTCATCCCTGTCGGTAGCTCGCCTTTCCAGTTTGGGCCGGTGATGGCATAGGTTTGGGGGCCGGTGCCAGTCGTTCGTTTGCCAGGGACAGCGAACACATCGGTCCAGCCTGAAAGCATCGGCATCAGGAAGTAGCGGTCCGACTCATCGGGAATAGTGAGGACATAGGGCTCTTTGCTGAGATCGAGCCAAGCTGACGAATAGAGGGTGTCGGCATTGGGGGCGGTGACATCGCGAAACTCGGCGTTGGGATATTGTTTTAAGCTAATGAATCGCCCCATCGGCCCGCGTGTCCCCTCGATGGTCGCGCTGTTGGTCATCACGCGGCGAGTCATCTCCATCGTGATGAGCGGATAGCCATAAATATAGGCTTCCACCGCATTGTTAATGGTTACGTCGCTGGCGGGTTCAGCACCGCACAAGGTGGTTGCTGTGAGCAGTGAAATGCCAGCAAGAAGGGAGAGCACAAAACGCTGCATGAGACGGGTGGCCATGGAAGCGAATCCGAAATAGGTACTAGGCAATGACGTTTGACGAGGAGGTTCAGCATAGAACATCCATCCGTTCAAAACGAGAGTTGCCACGCTATTTCAAGCGACCTGTGTGGCTAGTTGCTTTTGTTGCGATAGACGCCTGTGCGAATTCGCTCAGATGGGCTCTTGCGAAGGGGGAGCTGGCGATTCGATGCCAAGCAGCGTAGGGGTGCTACGACGGAGTTGGCCGCAGGCGGCGTTGATTTCGCTTCCTTTGCGCTGGCGGAATTTCACGTTGATGCCGGCGTCGACCAAGATATTGCGAAAGCGGTGAATGGCATTGCCGCTAGGTGTCTTATAAGGCAGGCCAGCGACAGGGTTATAGGGAATCACATTCAGCATCGCGGTGCGGCCAGCTAATAATTCAGCCAGTTCTTGGGCGTGATCGGGATGATCGTTCACGCCAGCCAGCAAGACGTATTCAAACGTCAGGCGGCGTCCTGATGTCTCAAAATAGCGATCAGCTGACTCGATCACTTTCTCAATACCAATCGCTTTATTGATGGGTACTAATCTTGTACGCAATTCGTTGTTCGGTGCATGGAGTGAAACAGCAAGGTGATATTTGGCTTCGAGGTTGCAAAGCTTGTCGAGGGCTGCTGGTAGTCCGACGGTGCTGATGGTGATGCGCCGGGGGCTGATTCCTAGGCCATCTTCGCGCGTTGCTTCGCCAAGAGCTTCCAGCACGTGATCGATGTTGGCGAGCGGCTCCCCCATCCCCATCATTACGATGTGGCTGAGGCGCTCTTTTTCGGGGAGTAGGCGCTGGAGCAGCAGCATCTGCTCGACAATTTCGCCTGCGGTGAGGTTGCGATCGACGCCGTCGAGCCCGCTTGCGCAAAACACGCAGCCCATCGCGCAGCCCACCTGCGAGCTGACGCAAATGCTTCGCCGATCGCCGTCGCGCAGCAGCACGCATTCGATCCGTCCGCCGCCGGGATATTCGACCAGCAGCTTCTCGGTACCATCGGGGGACTCGCTTTTGGTCACCACTTTGCCGGTCCAGAGGGTGAACTCGGGCGCGAGTTCGTCACGCAGTTTCTTCGGCAGGTCGGTCATCTCGTCAAACGAGCTTGCGCCGAGTTCGAAGACCCATTTGCGCACCTGCGTGGCCCGATAGGCGGGATAGCCGCGCTCGGTCAGCCAGGTTTTCAGTTCGTTCCAGACACTCGGTTCAGCAAGATGTTTCATACGTGTTTTTCCTAGCAGGTCATTCTGACAGAAAAGCGAAAAAATCACGAGCCCCACGCTGATGTACACCTCGGTATACTTGCAGATATTCCGCCACAAACTTCCCTGACTCCTGTCGATAGCGAGCCTAATCACCATGCTGCAATCTCCTGCTACCACGACGCCCGAGCCCGATCTTTCCCGTGCCACGAAGCTGGTTGTCGAGCTGATGGCGATCCCCGGCAAGAGTGGCGAAGAGCTCACCGTAGCCGAGTTTGTGAAGGCGAAACTGCTCGCCGCCGGCGCGTCGGCCGACACGATTCGGACCGATAATGCGAACCAAAAATCGGTCCTCAAAGGGAACGTCGGCAATCTAATCATGAAGCTGCCCGGCACCGTAAAGGGCCCGCGGCGGATGCTCACATCGCACATGGATACGGTGCCGCTGTGCGTGGGGTGTGAGCCGGTGATCGAAGGCAAAATCGTCAAATCGGCCAACCCGTCAACGGCCCTCGGAGCCGACAATCGTGGTGGCGTAGCTGCAACGCTGGTGGCCGCGATCGAACTGCTCGAAAAGAAGTTGCCGCATCCGCCCCTCACGTTTTGCTGGTTCATTCAAGAGGAAATCGGCCTGCACGGCGCGCGGCATTTGCAGCAGAGTTTGCTCGGTAAGCCTGCGATGTGCTTTAACTGGGACGGCGGTGCGCCCGACAAGCTGACTGTCGGCGCAACCAGCGGCTATCGCATGGATATCAAAGTGCACGGCATCGCCAGCCACGCGGGGGTTGCACCCGAGAAGGGTGTGAGCGCGATCGCGATTGCAGCGATGGCGATTGCCGATCTGGCTCGCGGAGGCTGGCACGGGCTCATCAAAAAAGGAAAGTTCAGCGGCACTAGCAACGTGGGTGTGATCAGCGGCGGCGACGCGACGAATGTGGTGACCGACGAAGTGCACGTGCGGGCTGAGGCACGCAGTCACTCGCCGAAATTTCGCGAGAAGATCATCAAGGAGATCACCAAGGCGTTTCAGAAAGCGGCTAAGGAGCTCAAGAGCAGCGAAGGACGCCGCGGCAGCGTAGAGATCGAAGGGCGGCTCGACTACGAAACGTTCCGCCTCGACCCGGAGCACGCCTGCGTCAAACTGGCGGAAAAAGCGTGTCTGGAAGTGGGGCGATCGCCCATCCGCGCGATCAGCAACGGCGGCCTCGACGCCAACTGGCTCAACGCCCACGGCATTCCCACGGTCACGCTAGGCTGTGGCCAAGTGAACGTCCACACCGTCAAAGAACAACTCGACCTTCCCGGCTTCCACGACGCCTGCCGCATCGCGCTGAAGTTGGCAACTGTTTAGGTAGGGGAAGAAATAAAGCAGCTGCGTCAGTAGGTATTAGGTTGCCTTGCAATCAATGCCATGATTTGGGGGCTACGGTTCGTCGTGAATCACGACACGGTGCGTACTACAATTTGCGTTCGGCACTACACCATGAGCATGCCTCAACCAATTCACGTTGCTCTCGTCGGCGCTACCTCCGACATTGTGCGCCGAGCCAAGAAGCATTTTCGCCTCAGCACGCCGGGGATCGGGGCAGCTTTTCTGGCTACCTTGGAACGAACGTCAACTGAACCGATCATACGTTTCGAAGACCTACCAAATGGACTGATTACGCTCTGGATTACGCTCGACCATGAATCGCTTTCCGCATCGCGACAACGCCACGATGCCGATTTGCTGAATCCTTGTTACTGCCGGGGCTTTTACGAACACCACTTGCCCGAATCTTGTGTTCTTGTGGACTTCGAAAAATCCTGGCCAGCATCGAAGAAGCAACTTGCCCGGTTATCGGAACAAATCGCTGCGGCGTGGTACGCTACGTCGTAAAGGCACCGAACAACACCATGCACTCGACCGAAGTCTCGGGGCAGATTTTGGGGACCATCGCTCGTCGCCGGCCGGTGATATTGAGCGATTAGAGGGTAAGACCCCACTGAATGTTTTCGACGGTGTATAGCAATACATTGCGAGATAGTTATTTGGTGCTGTCAGCATCTCCTCGGTGATCCTACGACTAAAAATTTGAGGCAGCAGCGATGGAACTCGATGACGAACTGTGCCTCTGCTTTCATGTGACGCGGCGGAAGGTGCAGAATTTTATTCGGATCGAAAAGCCGCGCAGGCCAGCACAGCTGAGCGAATGTTTTGGGGCGGGAACCGGTTGTGGCTGGTGTCGACCGTTTCTCGAGCGGATGTTCGAGCAGGCAGTGATTGGTGGCGAGACGAAGGTCGATTTCCCGACGACCGATGAGTATGCCCAGATGCGTGGCAAGTATGTGCGAGCGGGTGGTGGCAAACCGCCGCCAGGAGCGACGCCGGTGGCTGACCTGCCGGAAGATGAAGTCGATTAGCCGAACTTCCATGGCGGGCTTCTTCGCCCGGTACCACCCAGGTGGCATCGGCGTGCTTGGGAGAATGGCCTCTCCCCAAGCCCAACTGGCAACGAAACTCCATTTGCATTAAGATATGCAAATCGCGAGGGACAATAGGTCCAATGGTCCCTCGAACGAGCGGTTTTTGGTCTCTCAACTGTACTTCTGGTGGTCTAATCTCGTATGGCACGCAAAGTCGTTAGTCGCAAGGCACTTCGTGCAGAATCCGATGCTGCTGATGCTCTGGAAACTGAAGATGGCGTCAAGAAAGCCAAACCAGAGAAGAAGGTCACCAAGCGAAAGAGCCGTGCCAAAAGTGCTGAGCCAGCTCGCATGAAGCTGTTCTGGGGCGTGTTCAATCAGTCGATGAAACGCGTTGCCCTCTATGACTTTACGCAAAAGCGTCAAGCCGAAGCCAAGGCTGCTGAACTATCGGCCAGCGGCAAGAGCCCGCACTTTGTCGGTAAAGTTAAAGAAGCGATCACGGAATAGTAGCCCGCTAGCTGATCGAATCAGCCGACTTGGGCTCCGCTTATCTAAAAAAATACCAAACGACCTCGTGTGAGACAGCCATCTCGCCCGAGGTCGTTTTTTGTTGCTTAGAGGTCTGGCGCATCGACGATTCTTTTCAATCGACGATGCAGATCGGAGCTTTGATTGCCGCTGATCAAGAGCCGAACGCGATAAGGAAAATGCCTACTAGGGCTTATCCGCCGAAGCGAGTTTGATTCCCAGTTCGCGAAGCTGTTTGTTGTCGACCAAGTTGGGGGCTTCGGTCATCAGGTCGGCAGCTTTTTGCGTCTTCGGGAAGGCGATCACTTCGCGAATGCTATCGAGTGCTCCGAACAGCATCACGACGCGATCGATACCGAGCGCAATACCACCATGCGGTGGCGCGCCGAACTGTAGTGCTTCGAGCAAAAAGCCAAAGCGATTCTTGGCGGTCTCTTCGTCGATGCCTAAGAGGCCGAACACCTTTTGCTGCACTTGCCAGTCGTGGATACGAATCGTTCCACCGCCCGCTTCGCTGCCGTTAATCACGAGGTCGTAAGCCACGGCGCGCGACTTTGCAGGATCGCTGTCGAGCATGTGCAAGTCTTGTGGACGAGGCGCGGTGAAGGGGTGATGCATGCTCACCCAACGCTTTTCTTCGGCGTCGTATTCGAACATCGGGAACTCGACGACCCACGAGAAGTTCATCGTTTTGGGATCGTAAAGCTTCAGATCGACGCCAATCTTCTTGCGCAAGTTGTGCAGCGCTTTGCACGACACGGCCCAGGTGTCGGCGACGAAGAACATGATGTCTCCGGGCTTAGCCTGCATCCGTGTTTTGAATTCTTCGAGCTGTGCTTCGGTGAAGTTCTTGGCGATTGGTGAGAAGAGTTTGCCGTCGTCTTCCACGCGGAACCAAGCGAGCCCCTTCGCCTCAAATTGCTTAACGAATTCAGTGAGTTCGTCGATCAGTTTGCGACTGTAGAGTTTGCCGCCACCAGGGGCACAAATGCCGCGCAGTTTCTTACCTTGCTCGGCTGTTTCTTTGAAAACGCGGAAGTCGCATTTCGCGGCCAAATCGGTGCAGTCGATCAGTTCGCAGCCATAGCGAAGGTCGGGCGCATCGTGACCAAAACGCTCCATCGCTTCGTCCCACGTCATGCGTGGCAAAGGGAGTTGCAGATCGATATTGAGGAATTGCTTGGCGAGCTTTTTCATCAGCCCATCGATCATCGACATCACATCTTCGTGGGTGACGAACGACATCTCGAGGTCGAGCTGGGTGAACTCAGGTTGACGATCAGCTCGCAGGTCTTCGTCGCGAAAACAGCGCGCGACTTGCACGTAGCGATCGTAGCCCGCGACCATCAGAATTTGCTTGTATAGCTGAGGCGATTGCGGCAGGGCGTAGAACGAGCCGTTATGCACGCGGCTGGGAACAAGATAGTCGCGAGCCCCTTCAGGCGTGCTACGGCCGAGAATCGGTGTCTCGACGTCGATGAACTGATTTTCTTCGAAATAGTCGCGCATCGCTTTGATGATCGACGAGCGCAGCACGAGTGTCTTTTGCATCTCGCTGCGACGCAGATCGAGGTAGCGATACTTCAGTCGCAAGTCCTCGCCCGGAAGGTCTTGCTGACTTGGCGAAAACGGCGCGTTGTTGCACTTGTTCAGCAGCTCGAGCGCGGTGACTTGCAGTTCGACATCGCCAGTCGAGAGCTTGGCGTTGCGAGTACCTTCGGGACGAACGATCACTTTGCCAGTGACCTTAATCACATCTTCGCCACGCAGCTTGGAAGCTTCGGCATAGAGTTCGGCACCAGCATCGGGCTCGAACACGACTTGTGTTTTGCCGTAGCGATCGCGCAGGTCGATAAAGAGGGTGCCACCGTGATCGCGCGATTTGTCGACCCATCCGCACAAGGAAACGACTTCACCAACATGAGTCGATCGCAGCTCGCCGCAAGTGTGTGTCCGAAGCAAGGGAAACTCTCCCGAAATTCTGTCAAAAGTTTTGTCGAGTGCTGAAGGTATTCGTCAGGAATTCCTCAGGAATTGCTAAGTGTTTACTTAGAGGTTCCTGAGGAACTGCGCGATAGTTTGTCAGTAGTTTTGCTGTCGAGGTGATCGACCAGCAGGATGCAAAGTGTCGATATCGCCCAAGCATGAAGAGGCTTGCAGCGTCGGGCTGGTTCGTGGGGCCCGTATCGAATCCTTGCGCAAGCTCCTTAGTGTAGACGGACACCCAAGTTGCGCAAAGTTGGCCAGATTCGCTTCGTGCCGAGAATCTCGGCTTCGTAAGCGATCGGCTACAGAATGTGTGGATTATTCGTCGCCTACCGTCGCGCTACGCCGTCGTAGCCGATCCACTGCACATCGCCAGAATCTCGTCCGCGATTATAAGTGGTGATTTGCCATGCACTTGAGGCACAAACGTGCACTCGCTGAGCGAGCGGAACCATGTTTCCTGACGCCGAGCAAATTGACGGGTCCGAATCTTCACACGTTCGCTGCAATCGGCGAGTGTCATCGGGGCAGGGCGGGGATGCTCGTCGTCGGCGTTTACCTCACCGAGCGACCGCAGATAGTCGAGAACTTCGCGGTAACCTACGGCCTGACAAGCAGTTCGGCTGAGTGAGCCATACCTTTTCAAGAGCCCTCGAACTTCGTCGACCAGCCCAGCTGCAAACATTTGATCGACCCGGGCCTGAATTCGCTCGTGGAGCTGCTCGCGTGGCCACTGCAAAACGAACACATGCATGGCAGTTGCAGGTCGGCCTTCGTCGAACTGCATCTGCTGGTGGCTGAGCGGAACTCCTGTCAAGCGAAAGACTTCGAGCGCTCGCACGATGCGCCGTTTGTCGTGCGGATGCAGCTTCGCTGCAGCGAGCGGATCGATCACGGAAAGTCGCTCGTGCAGTGCCTCGAGCGGAAGTGTGTGCAGTTCCTGCTCGATTTGCTCCCGAAATTCCCAGTCGGCTGGAGGACCCTGATAGACCCCGCGAAGCAGCGATTTGAGGTACAGCGGCGTCCCCCCAACAAACAGTGGCACTTTCCCCGCAGCTCGAATCTTGGCAATCGCCTCGTGAGCGGCGTCGATATAGCTGCTCAAGCTGTAGTCTTCGGTTGGCGGCACGACATCCAGCAAATGATGCGGCACAGCAGCCCGTTGTTCGGCACTTGGCTTCGCGGTGCCAATATCCATCCCTTCGTAAACCGCCATGCTGTCGAGCGAGATGATTTCGGCGTTCAAACGCCCCGCCAACTCGATCGCTACCGCCGATTTCCCGGCTGCTGTTGCGCCGGTTAAGTACCAGCAGTCGGCTGCCGGGGGAACAGGCAGCGGCGAGCTCATTTCGTGCTCTTCCATTGCGGGTTGTTTATCCGAGGTCATGGCGACGCTCCGCCCCAGCCAGTTGATTTGGTTCTCTCGAGCACTCGCACCCATCGCCGCCAAAGTGGCGAAAGGTGAAGAATTCATCACGTTAGTCACTAATAAGAAGACCGTAAAACCTCTCCCACGGCAACCGTCCGGACCAGAGGCTCCGCGATAGTGCGGCGAATCGAACGCTCGGTTTTCAGTGCGAAAATGCCGTCTAGTCCATTCCTGACGCATCAACCTTAACGTTTGAGACGACTCTGTCGGATCTTCACAAAAAAACATGCCTCTCGTGGCGGGGGCAGCAAATTCCACGCTCGCGGCATGATCTGGAGATGACGGTAATGCGTTCCGCAACCGATTCAACGGTAGTAGCTGTCGTAGAACCTGCCTACGGCAGCCGTATTTCCTCGCAAACAGGAATCGACCTCACCTACTGCTTGTTGCCGCAAGGATGCTTCGATCCGATGTTAATACGAACGTCGAGTCTCACTGTTTTGAGTCTAGGTCTGCTCGTTGTGTCGGCTGTCGTGGCCCAGCAACCGGTCGAGTGGGTGAGTCAGCCTGCTGGCGTCGACCTCGAGTCGCGGTTCGCTGCCATGCAATCGGAACTCGATACACTCCGCTCGGAAGTTGCCGAGATTGAGCGAATGCCACCCGTCAGCTACTACACCGGTTCGCACGGCTGCGATCGCCCTATCGGTGGCTGGTATGGCGGTTTTGAACTTGTGACCGTTCGTCCTCATTTTCAGAACAAAGCCGACTTCCTTTCCGCCATTGTTTTTGGTGGTGATGGGGGAGATGCCGGACCGTTTGCTGACGGTGGTCTTGGGGCTGATGGTGGAGACGCTGGTTCAGGCGGTAGCGATGGGGCTGACGGGGCAGATGGGGCTGACGGTGGAGACGCTGATTCAGGCGATACCGATGCGGCTGATGCTGGAGACGCTGACTCGGGCGACTTCGGACTCCCCTCGGGCTTTCTCGGATCGATTCAGCCCTCGTATGGGTTTCAAGCCACCCCTCGATTCTTCGTTGGTGTCCGTAACGAAGAGGGCTTTGGCTTCCGCACGCGTTTCTGGTGGCTCGATGCCGATTCCGATCTCTTCACCGACGATCTGACTGGCATGGAAGTGACGCAGTCGCTCGGTCTGTTGGCATTTGATTTCGAGATGACCCAAATCAATTGCTTGGGGAACCTCGAAATGGAATTAGGTGGAGGTTTGCGTGTCGCCCATACCGAAACGGCATCCACCGTCGATCTCGGTATTCCCTTCTTCGCTACACGATTTACCAATAGCTTCGACGGAGTAGGTCCCACGGCATCCATCAACCTGCGGCGACCACTTTTTGGCGACAACTTCGCTGCCTTCGGCAACTTCCGAGGCTCGCTCCTCTTCGGCGACACTAGTTACCAATACGACGCTGTATTCACCGAAGATTTCACGTTTCCGATCGATTCCGGCGAATCCTCCTACGATCTCGTGCCGGTCATCGAAACGCAAATCGGCCTCGAGCGAAACTGGTGGGGCGAGCGGACGCGGTTTAGTATGCGAGCAGCGTTTGAAGCCCAGTGGTGGGGAAGTTCGGTTGCGAGTGTCGCCCGCGATCCGTTCTATCTCGACGACATCTATTTCGTTACCGATCAAGACATGGGACTTGTGGGTGCCACGTTCTCGTTCCTGATCGAGCACTAACGCCGCAGTCACGGGGCGCTCATTCCCCGTGCGATGTCGGAGTGCGATCTCTGTTTGCTAAGCAATGCCGCTAGCTGGCGATATTTGATATCGTCAGCCGACGGAAGAACCGATACGACCGATACACCCCACATGGTGGATTGGCTCGCGGATTTTCCTTTCATGCATTGATAGCAAGTCTATGCTGGCACCTAAGCAATCATCGGCTGCGAAAATCTCTTTGGCAAAACGGTGGAGCGATCTGCTCGCCGCTCCTGTCGATGGATCATCCTTGGCGATCTTTCGGATGATCTTCGGAGCAGTGATGCTCTGGCAGTCGTACCGCTTTCTTGGGCCTGCGCCGAATGGTGGCCGGCTACAAGCGATGTATGCCCCCCACTTATTCCACTTTCCTTACCCGGGGCTGGAGTGGATCACGCCACTTTCCGTGGTCGGCATGCAGTTGGTGTTCCTGGCGCTCGGTGTCGCAGCGGTCGGCATGATCGTGGGCTACTGGTATCGCGCGAGTGCCATCGTGCTGTTTCTCACTTGGAACTATTTCTTCTTCTCCGATCAAGCGTTCTACCAAAATCACTACTATTTGATTTCGCTTTTCACCGCCATTTTGATCTTCGCGCCAGCTGCCAATTGTTGGTCGCTCGACCAATGGCTTCGCCGCCGACAGGGAGGCAAAATCGAGCCGCTCGTTGCTGCAGAAGCGGTTCCGTTTTGGTCCATTTTGCTCCTGCGAGCACAACTGTTCTTCATGTACTTCTTCGCCAGCATCGCGAAATTCGATGTCGATTGGCTCACCGGCATTCCGATTCAGGGAGGCTGTTACGGCCTGATCGACAACCTGTCGCGGTGCGGGATTGCCCTTCCAATCGATGGCGCACAACTGGCTTACCTGTTGGCCTGGGCGGGGCTGTTTTTCGATATGGCGATCGGCCCGATGCTGATCCTGCGTCGCACGCGACCTCTCGCCATTGGCTTGGTGTTTGCCTTTCACGGCATGAACGAGCTGATGTTTTCGCTGGCGGCTTTGCCCTACCTCGCAGCAGGCACCACGCTGTTGTTCTGCGAACCCGACTGGCCCCGGCGTTTGTGGGATCGCATCCAGACGCGATCTTGTCCGGCCCCTGACTGGAAGTTGTTTTTCGTCGGAATATTCGCCATTCCAGGAATCGGCGCCTTGCTCGGCTGGCAATCGTCGGCCGCTTCTTCTCCCAGCGTGAAGCCGCAACCGGTCAGCCGCTGGGCAGCGGCTGCGATAGCGCTGGTGCTGCTGCTTGGCGTCGTCGTTCCGCTGCGTCACCTAGTGATCGAGGGAGACCCCGATTTCACCGAAGAAGGTTATCGCTTCAGTTGGCGGATGATGCAGCGAACACAGGGGACATTTCACGTGCAGTTTCGTGTGTCGCCACGCTCGCTGTCCCAAACAGAAGTCGATGGAAGTTCGTCGATCGACTGGAGCAAGTGGTCCGGGGAGCGCCCCAGCGTCGTGTTTGTTTCCTCCGATGCCAATGCGATGCCGTGGAGTAAGCTCCCCGGGCTCGTGCTGATTTACGAACCCTATCTCGGTATTCGCGCGATTGGTAACCCACTTTCGACGGACGACGCGACGGCGACCAGGCAGCTGACAGAGCGCTGGAAGCAAGCGACCGGACGCGATGTGCAAGCTCGCCGAACGCAGTCACTGGCCGAAGCCTTGGAGCGTGCCGAAGTTGAAGTGACAGCCGCTGCTGAAGCTGAAGCTTCCCAGGCATGGTCGCTGCAACTCGAGCGGCTGGCTCTCGCGCGAAAAAACGCTGCCTTGCAAAACCCAACGACGCTGCAGCTTGTCGAACTGATCGAAACTTGCCGGGCTTTGATAGCTGGACGTGGCGGCGATCGCATTCGCTATCAACTCGCCGCTACTCATCCGTTTGCTATTCAAGGGAATCAAACAGCCGACCCTTTTGTGGTGCTCGACGATCCCGAACTTGTCCCCGCCGATGTGTGGAGTGGGACCGTTCGACTGACAAAAGTGGGGGAGCCAACCCCCGTTTTGTTCGATCAATCGCGGCAACGAACAGCTTCGTGGCGCGACTTGCCGCGCATCATTCTCTGCGAAGATGCGCGCGGGATCTTCGTCAACTGGAACCACCATCACGAGCTCACCGACAGCCAGATTCGGCGCATGGCGGCCAATCCGGGGATGATTCATGTCTATGTGCAGCATGTCGCCAGAGAGTGGCAGCGCGAGCAAGGTGTGCGCCCTCGAGTTTTCGTCGATTCAATGGTGTCGCATAACCGCAGGCCACTACAGCCAATGGTCCTTCCCGACGTTGATTTGGCCTCTGTGCGACTGACAAGCTTGGGGCATAACGAGTGGATTGCGCCGCTGGCGGAAGCGACTGACTTCCGGGCTCCGGCCACCGCCGATTCTTCGCCAGTCATCGCACCCGGCACAGCGACCGAGCAGGTTGTTGCCCGCTATCCCGGGGGCGAGAAAAAAATCACCCGCCTCAACCTCGGGGATGGACGATCGCGTGTGCGGCGTTGGAGTGAGTCGGGAGGGCTAACCTTGGTGGCCGAGTATCTCCACGACGAGCTCGATGGGAAGCAAACCAAGTATCGTCCCGACGGGTCGCGCGAGGCTGAGCTCACCTATGCCGCCGGAAAACTCCATGGAATCGTCCGCGAGTGGCACCCCACAGGCCCCTTGGCAGCCGAGGTAACTTTCGAAAATGGCCGCCCCGTCGGTTCTTGGACCACTTGGGACACTGCTGGCAATTTGGCCACTCCCCCGCGCGACGGCGCATCGCAGCTGCGATAGCCTCCCTGTTTGCGCCACCTTGATGATGGGGCGAAAGCCTGTTTTCACTGAAAATTCTTGCCGAATTCATCGCCCAGCGCCGCTGAGTTTCGAAACATCAAGTGCGACAGCGACTTGCGGCAAGGGAGTTGCCAAAATAAACTCTGGCGATTGGCTAACCGCAGAACGGGCGAGCTGACAGCGTCGCGTCTCCCAGGTCCTGGGCTACCTAATTAAGGCGCCCCTGGATAACCGCGACGGTTGTTTTGCTGCGAGTGAGCCGCCTTGCCGCCCCTACATTGTTACCGACCAGGGCGGGGTCGGCGGAACCGTTCCCCTCGAAAGGCCCACTATGACACCAGAAAACGCTGCCTCCACCGCTGCTGACACTGTGCTTGCGCAGCTCATGTCGGTCATCCAGGATCGCAAACGCAATCCGTCAGAAAAGAGCTACACCGCGTCGCTCTTCCAAGGTGGACTCACGAAGATCGGCAGCAAGATTCTCGAGGAAGCTCACGAAGTGGTTGAAGCCGCCGCCGAACCTGGCGATACCGGCCGCGCTCATCTGATCTACGAATCAGCCGACCTCATCTATCACCTGATGGTGATGCTCGGTTATCACGACATCCCGATCAGCGAAGTGGAGCAAGAAATTGCCCGTCGCTTCGGCATGTCAGGGATCAACGAAAAGAACTCACGCCCCAAGAAATAAGTGCGTGTTCCAAGTAGAATAGAGCGGTCGAATTGGCCGCGAACAAAGCGACCAACCCTCGCCTCGGCACTCTTCATTGCCAGTGTCGAGGCGAGTTTGTTTAGTTGCAGCATCATTAGCACCTTATCAAGTAAGGCCGGTTCCACCGGCCGAGCAGGCATAGTCGACGTGCGAGTGACCCGATGGTCACCGGCCGTCATCATCAGTCTTTATCCAATCGCCTGCGGCACACCCTAGCGGCCGTTGGCATGAGGCGGGAAGAGTAATGTCGAATCTTCGAATCGGAGTTCCGAGCAAAGGTCGTCTTTCGGAACTGGCAGGCGAACTCCTGAAACAAGCGGGACTGGCGTTTCGTCGCCAAGAGCGGAGCCTCTTTGCGCGCGTTGGCGAAATGCCGATCGACATCACTTTCCTGCGGACCGACGATATTCCCGTGCTGTGCGCCGAAGGTGCCATCGACATGGGGATCACCGGTAGCGATCTCATCGGAGAATCGGGGGTCGATGTCGTCACGCGACTCGCACTCGGCGTGGGCAAGTGCAAACTCGCGCTCTGCGTTCCCGATGATTCCGGCATCACGAGCGCCTCGCAGCTCGCCGGAAAACGGGTCGCTACAAGCTTCCCCAACATCACCAAAAATTATCTCAAGCAGCACAATGCCGACGTTCATTTGGTCACGCTCGGCGGCAGCGTCGAGATCATGGTGACGCTGGGTGTTGCTGATGCGATCGTCGATTTAGTCGAAACCGGCAGCACACTCGCCGCGAATCGGCTTCGCATTCTCGACGATATCGGCCGCTATGAAACGATGCTGATCCAAGGGAAAAACTGCCAAAACACCGAACTGGCCGATCGGGTCGTGCGGCGTCTCGAAGGGGTCGTGATTGCTCGCGCGTACTCGCTCCTCGAGTACAACATCAAACGCGATAAGCTCGCGGAAGCAGAAAAAATTACTCCCGGCTTCAATAGCCCAACCATCAACTCGCTCGAAGACCAGGATTGGTGCTCCGTGCGTGTGATGGTGAAGCAAGGGGAAGTGATCGGTGTGATGGAGCGCCTCGATGCCATCGGTGCCACGGCGATCATGGAAATGCAAATCACCAACTGCCGACTATAGTTGGTTGCTGCTGCAGCGCGAGTTCATACAGGTCTTCGTGATCGTGCGGTGTTTCGCTGATGGGCACCGCCACGAATTTCGCCAGCTTGCCCGAAGTGATCGAGCCGAGCTTGGAGTCTAGGCCCAGCGCTCGCGCGGCCTCGATGGTTCCCAAACGGAGGATGGTCGAGGCTGGAACATTTTCGTGCATCGCGGCGATGTGCTGCAGTTCTTCCCAGACGGAGAGACTAGGCGTGCTCGCACGCGAATCGGTCCCGACTGTCACTTGCACCCCGCTGGAGAGCATCTCGGCCAGCGGATAGTTGCCATGCGGAAAATAGCTCTGCGTTCGTGGGCAATAGACTACCCACATCTGCTTGTGCTGCGCGAGGATTGCGTAGTCGCTCGTGGTGAGCAGATTCCCGTGGATTACGAGCGCGCGATGCGCCTGTGCTAGTTGTTCGAGATAGCTCTGAAAAGTCACACCGCGTGGAATCGCCGATGGATTCCACGCTCCCAGCGATCGCAGCGTGTCGACCATGGGGCCGCTATGCGACGTGAGGAGTTCGAGCTCATCCCACGATTCGGCCAGATGCATCGCCAGTGTTGCTTCATATTTTTTCGAGAGACCAATCGCTCCGGTGAGCAAATCGGGGTGCACCGTATAAGGTGCGTGTGGACTCAGGCCCCGTAAAGCTTGACCAGCGCCTTGCTGAAGATGCGCTTCAGCGAGTTCCAGCAGTGGCGCAACACGGTCGGCACTGAGCCCCAAGAGTTCGAGGAACAGATGTGCGTCGACTCGAGGTGATTCAGTAGCACGACTGGCAAACGGAGCGAATGGAAAAGGGTGCGTGGCAATCTCCCCCACGGCAGCGACGCCGTAGGCAGCACTATCACGAAGCCCCACTTCCAGGGCCGATTCTTTTTCTGCAGCAAGGTCGACCCCCGAAGCTCCTCGCGCGCGCCGATGCGCCACCACTTCGGCAATCCAGTTTCCAAACACCATGCGCGGCTGTCCGAGTGGCGCCTCCAGCAAACTGAATTCGAGGTGCGTATGAGCGTTGATCATCGCCGGCAAAATCGCCACCTCACCAAGGTCGGTCACTTCCTCCCCCACAGCGTGCGGGCGAACCGCAAGAATGGCTCCGGCATCATCGATTTCGATGACACCTCGCTCGATCGGTGGTGCATCGATCGGCAGCAGATAGCGGGCAGCGATTCGCACGGGCATCGAACCCCTCGCACTCGTTGAATTCGTGGAAATTCCGGCAGATTTTGGATGAAAATGGCCCCCCAGGAGGCCTGTCGAGCCAGCGACGGTTCGTCAACAGCGACCTCGGTAGCGTATACTAAAGCCTCGGTCAGCGGCTACCGCTTGAACCGCAGTTCTCGATTTCCCTTTCGCGATTTAGATGCTCTGCTTGAACTCCCATGATCAAACGAATTCTCGTGACCGGTGGTGCCGGTTTTCTCGGCTCCCATCTTTGCGAACGCCTGGTCGATCTCGGTCACGACGTGGTTTGTCTCGATAACTTTTTTACGAGCCAAAAGACCAATGTTGCCCATCTTCTGGGGCGACCCAACTTCGACCTGATTCGCCACGATATCACCTCTCCCATTTGGCTCGAGGTGGACGAAATCTATAACCTGGCCTGTCCAGCGGCTCCTGGACACTATCAGTTCAACCCAATCAAGACGATGAAGACGTCGGTGCTCGGCATGATCAACATGCTGGGGATGGCTCGCCGCTGTAAAGCCAAGGTGCTGCAAGCCTCGACCAGCGAAGTCTACGGCGATCCTGAAGTCCACCCACAAGTTGAATCGTATCGCGGCAACGTTAATCCGATCGGCATTCGTGCTTGCTACGACGAAGGAAAGCGGGCTGCTGAAACGCTGATGATGGACTACCATCGCAGCAACGGTATCAACATCCGCATCGTACGCATCTTCAACACCTATGGCCCACGGATGCATCCGTTCGATGGTCGCGTGGTGTCGAACTTCATTCGCCAGGCACTTACTGGTGAAGATCTCACCATCTTTGGAAACGGCGATCAAACCCGTTCGTTCTGTTTCCGCGATGATCTCGTGGAAGGGTTGATTCGCATGATGCATGCCAGTGATTCGTTTACGGGACCATGCAACCTCGGCAATCCCGATGAGTTCACCGTGAGAGAGCTCGCGGAACTCGTTCTCGAACTTACCGGAAGTAAGTCGAAGATTGTGTCGCTGCCACTTCCGGCCGATGATCCTGTTCGTCGTCGCCCCGACATTACGCTGGCAAAGACGAACCTCGATTGGCAGCCGATGGTTCCTCTCAAAGAAGGTTTGCGTCGCACGATCGAATGGTTCAGGAGTGTGAACATCTCGCACTATCGTCCACCCACTCCCAACTTTTAAAGTGGCGGAGGCTGCACTGCTGCTTAGTAAAACAACCTCATTCCCGAGAAATAACGCTGATTCTTGTATGGATAGTGACAGTCGCGAGGCAGCGGCAGGTGACGCAGCTTTCGAGCATGTGCGACATCGGCCACCAACACAACTCGAGCGTCCGCGCGAACTCTTGCTCGTGGTTGCGCCGCTCCGAAGTCAGGTGAACTTATCGAACATCGCGCGCACTGCGAGTTGCTGCGGACTCACCAAAATCGTTGCCTGCGGACAAGGGAAGCTCGACAAAACCGTGGCTCGCGATGGCGCTGATGAACTCGAAATCGAGGTGCATCGCACGCTGCTGCCAGTGCTGAAAGAGTTACGCAAAGAGGGGTGGTTTCTAGCAGCGCTTGAGCAAACGACTGACAGCGTGAACATGCACGAGTACCAGTTCCCACGCAAAGTCGCGCTCGTGATTGGGAATGAACGCCACGGGCTGTCGGACGAAGAACTCTCGCTGATGAATGTTTGCCTGGAGATTCCCGTCTGGGGGCTGCCACACAGCTATAACGTCGCGAACGCCACAGCCATGGCACTCTACGAATACTGCCGCCAATATCCGCGCGGATAGATCGCTTGCAGGCTACTTAACCCGCTGGTTAAGTAGTGGCGTAGGTACTTAACCAAGCAGTTAATTAGCCTGTTTCACTAACTGCGGCCTTGGCGATAGGCCTCGATGAAGCGTGCGAGATTCTGGCTCTCGTCGTCACCAGCCGAAAGGGACGCGAGCATTTTTTCCTGATCCGCAGCGCTCCGGTTTTGGCCCAGCTTAAACTTGGCTTCTACGCGCGCGAGAGGCATCTCGAACGCCACGATTCCGCTGAGGAGTTTCTCGAGAAAATCAGCATGCTCGGGCTTGCGCCAGCGACTCGGATCGTGATCGAACCGCCGGACCACGGTCTCCACGGCAGCTGCGACAGCCGACGGCTCTTCGATCAGCTCGGGGGTGGATGTGACATGGATGGCGGCGTAGTTCCATGTTGGTACGGCCGGACTTGAGTCGTACATCAGCGGGCTGATATAGGCGTGGGGGCCATGAAAAATGGCCAGCGATGCGTTTCCCGAGAACATGGATTGCCACTGCGTGTTCGCGTGGGCCACATGCCCCACGAGAGAGCGTCGTGATCGATCGAGCACGAGGGGCAGGTGGGTTGCGACAATGCCATTTTCGGTGGGAGAGACCAGGGTCGCGAAAGGGAATTGCTCGAGGAACGAGAGAATCGTCTCGTCGCGCTCTTCGCGAAACGAAGTGGGAACGTACATCGACCGGGGTGCTCCACGAGAAGTTGCGGGTGCTCAGCTGCGCGAGTCGTTGCTGCGAAGATACAATAGACAAAGCTGAGGTTCACGAGTTTTTCTTCGCGATCGATCTTTAGGGTCTCATGGTCAGCCAACGTCGTATTGCCGTCATTGGAGGAGGAATCTCGGGGCTTGCCTGCGCGTACTACTTGCAGCAGCAGTTGCCGCTGGCCGAGGTGAAGCTGTTTGAAGCCTCGTCGCGGATCGGTGGTGTGCTGCGAACCGAACGGGTCGGAGATTATTTGGTCGAACATGCGGCCGACATGTTTACGACAAAAGATCCTTGGGCGCTCGATTTGTGCCGAGAATTGGGGCTCGAAAGTGAATTGATCGAAACCAATCAGGCGAATCGTCACGCTTTTATCGTGCGACGCGGCAAGTTGCATCGCGTCCCCGAAGGTTTTCAGCTGATGAGCCCCACCGCAGCGTGGCCAATCATTCGTACGCCACTGCTGAGCATCGCCGGCAAGTTGCGGATGGCCTGGGAGACGTTTGTTCCGCGTCGCGCTGAGACGACCGATGAAAGCCTCGCGAGCTTTGCACGCCGTCGTTTTGGTAGCGAGGTGTTCGAGCAGCTGATTCAGCCTCTCATCGGTGGCATCTACACCGCTGATCCCGAACGCCTCAGTATGCTGGCTACGATGCCGCAGTTTGTGATGATGGAGCAAAAGTTCGGGAGCGTGGTGCGCGCCACGCTCTTGCGAAAATCAGGCGAAAAGCAAGCGGCTGGCAGTGGTGCCCGCTATGGCCTTTTTCTCGCTCCCCGCGATGGTATGCAGCGGCTGATTGAGGCTGTCGCAGCCAAGCTCCTCCCGGGAACGATCGAACTTGATACACGTGTTGATCAGCTTGAGTCCGTTCCCCTGGGGGAGCGGAAATGGAAGTTTCGCGCTACGCGTGGCAGCACAGATTCATCGGCGGGAAATTCGTCGCGCGAAGAGTGGTTCGATGACGTTGTGATCGCCCTCTCGGCGCGTGGTGCACACCCCTTGCTCGCCACGGCAGCGCCCGATCTCGCCGCAAAACTATCGCAGGTCGAGTTTGCTTCGTGCAGCGTGGTTGTCATGGGGGTGAAACGAAAGGATATCGCTCATCCTCTGAACGGTTTTGGACTGGTTTGTCCCGCACGCGAGGGGCGAAAGATCATCGCTGCCAGCTTCGCGAGCGTGAAGTATCCGGGGCGAGCGCCCGACGATAGTGTCCTTATCCGAACGTTCGTCGGAGGTGCCTTGCAGCCCGAGTTGGCGAGGCTTCCTGATGCAGCGCTCGAGTCGCTCGTCGATCAAGAGCTGCGGGAATTGATCGGCTATCGTGGTCCCGCCGAGTTCACACGGATTTGTCGCTGGCTCGATGCGATGCCCCAGTATCACGTGGGACATCTCGACCTCGCGAAAGAGATCGAAACGCTCGTCGGCAGCTTGCCCCGCCTGGCACTTGCAGGAAACTCACTCCGAGGGGTTGGTATACCGTTTTGCGTTCGGAGTGCGAAGCTGGCTGCTGAGCGGATTGTGCAGATGAAAGCGTAAGCGGCGCGCCATGTCTCGCCGCTCATGCTAGGGATCGATCAACCCTGCGAGCTTCTTATTGCTGAGCGTCAAGCGTACGTCGCGTGGCGCTGCAGTTCCGAGCGCTGTCTCAGCAATGATTTGCTCGGCGATCTCGTGGATTTTCGCCAGAAGTTCCGGCTGATCTGCGAGCAACTGCTCGATCTCGGAGGCTTGGGAGTGGTCAAATTCAACGTCGACTCCACCGATCCCATCGAGTGAGAATTCGACCGGCTGAGTCGAATCGATACCACCACGAGTAAGAAGCTCGGTGAGTTGCGAGGCCAGATCGTCTAGCTTCTTTTGGAGCGCATCCGATGGTGGATTAGGTTCTGCACTTGCGGCGGGGACCTCGGCGACCACATCCCCCGCCGTGGGATTCACCAGTTGGCTGGCGAACGAAAGGCCTTCACTCACCACCTTGGTCGCCGCGCGATAGGCCACGATGCCCCCACTGGCGATGATCGGAAACAATGTCGCATGCGGCATGATGGCAGCGCCTCTTGGGGGGAAGTTCACGCGAGCAGTGGTGGTGAATGAACGGTGCGAAAATGAATCGCCCTGCATACTACACACCCAGGAAACTCGCGCTTCGATCCGGGTATCGTCCCAGGTGGGCGATCGACTACAGAGGAACTCAGGCGCCTGGCTGATTTCCTGGAAATGGGCCTCGTCAGACTCAGCAAACTGCTGGCACCGCTAGCAGCTGGATTGGTCTTTGCTGGCAGTACTAGTCGCTGCTACGCTCCGCGCGACTGTGGTTGCGTCACTCACGTTATGGTGGCGCGAGCAGACAGGTGAAGGAGTGGGAGTTGAAACAGCGAGCTATCGAGCGACGAGCCAGACACGATGCGGGGGTGGTCTATACACCCGCGACGCTGGCCCGCTTACTCGCCGAAGTTTCACTCGCTGCGCTGCATCAAGCGGGCATCCCGAAAGATCGCACAATACTGCAAATCGTCGATCCCGCATGCGGTGAAGGTGCATTGCTGCAAGCGGCGAGCGATGAACTGAAGCGTGTAGGCTCGCCAGCTGAATCGGTGCATTTCACGGGCTACGACATCGATCCTGTGGCGATTCACCGCGCAGGTTCACTGGTGGGGAATTCGAGTGACGTAGGGGCTCAGCTTCAAGTTGCCGATGCGCTCGACCGCGCGGCAATTGCCAATCAGCAGTTCGATCTCGTCCTCTCGAACCCGCCGTACGTAAGTATTCGGCGACTCACGCAGCAGGCTTCGCGCGAGAAGATCGACGCCTATAAACGGGACTATCAAAGTGCGTGTGGCTGTTTCGATCTTTACGTCCTGTTTGTCGAACGCTGTTTGGAACTAGTGAAGCCTGGTGGCATTTGCGGACTCCTTGTGCCGAGCCGTATCGCTGCCATGAAATATGCTACGGCTTGTCGTCGCTTGGTGCTCGAGCAAACATTGGTCGAGGTGATCGATCTTTCGAAGCTGATGATGTTTCGTGGAGCGAAGGTTTACCCCTGCATCCTCGTTATTCGTCGAGCTCCTGCGCCGAGTGAGCATCGCGTACGAGTGACCCACATCGAAGACCGCGCCGACTTGTCGCAGCGAGTTCTAACGCTCGTGCCTCAAAGTCGCTTCTCGACCGAACGATGGTCTCTTTCGTGCGAACGCTTTTCGCTACTCGAGCAGCATGGCGACGTGCAGAAGCTCGGAAACATTGCGACGATTGTTAGCGGCGCTTCGGGATTCACAGCCGCAGCGATGCGACCGTTTGTAAAGTCTCGTAATAATGTCGCGGCAGAGGAGAAGGGGAGTTACCTGCCGTTTCTCGTGAGTGGTCAAATCGATCGCTACCAGCTCGATCACGCTCGGGGCCGATTTCAAAATGTCTATTACGACGAGCCGGTTCTCGATGTTACGCAAGCAAGATTGACCCTCAAAAAACGGGAGCTGTATCGCTCGCAGAAACTTGTGGTCAGCGGGATGTCGCAGCAACTTGAGGTGGCGCTCGACGAAGTCGGCTGCGCGCTAGCTGTGCAGGTCTTTGCGATTTGGAAATCGGCGCTCGACTTGCGTTATCTACTGGCGATCCTCAACTCGTCCTTGATGCATGCCATTTTCATCGAACGCTATGCAGCCAAGCGGCTGGCAGCCGATTACTTCTCGATCAATCTCGCGCAGCTGGCTGAGCTTCCCATCGTAGTCCCTCGGTCTGATGACCGCACTGCGATGGGAAAGTATCAGCGGTTGATACTCCTGGCCGAACGTCGTTTGTCGTGCGATCTCGAGGCGTCCCGCTCGCTGAAACAGCAGATCGAGCATGCCATCGACGAGGCGGTGTTTGAGCTCTACGGCATCAGTTCGGCAGACCAAGAAGTGGTGCGCCGGGGAAGTCCCCAGGCTAGTTCGTCGCTAGATCGCCAGCTTCGCGCCGCGTGATCACGAAACTATCTTGAGGCAATCCTTCCCGTCCAATAGCACTAGAAGCGACCTCATGGCAGCCTTCACGCATCATATTTTCATCTGCACCAATCAGCGCGAAAAAGGTCACAAGCGAGGTTCGTGTGATGTCGATGGCGAAGAGCGGCTGAAGTCGGCGTTCAAGAAGGAACTCGACCGGCGCGGACTCAAGGGAGAGGTGCGGGCCAACTCCGCAGGCTGTCTCGACCAGTGTGAACTCGGGCCTGTGATCGTGATCTATCCGCAGGCGATTTGGTACGGCAATGTGCAAGTGAAAGATGTGCCGAAGATCATCGAAGAGACGGTGGTCCATGGCCGCATCGTGGAAGAGCTGCATCTGAAAGAGGATCAGCTCAACTGCAAGAAGAAGTGAAGCTTATTTCGCTTCACGTGTGCGCTTGTGGGTGAGCATCATCAGCCCCCAAAAGCCAATGAAGAGAAAGGCGATCGTGGCGACGATCACGCCACGCATGATGTCGACCTTCGAGCCATACAAAGACGCTCCGATCGCCAGAATGATTCCCCACACGATCACGGCGAGCATGATCCATTTGATGTTTCCACCGGAGGGACGCGACTCAAGTGTCATGGCTCGTTGACCTGAAGAAAAAGGCTACTGGCATCCGAAGGAATGCTGGGGTTAACCGGCGGCGGAACTCGATGCGCCATAGAACGCCTCTGCAGCAATGCCTGTGCGGCTCCTGACTAATTCTACGATCGCGTCAACCTGCGCGTCAGGGAGTGGCGTGACATACGACTCAGCAGGCTGTCGGGCCACGGTGTAGATCTGCACCAAACGGATCTGGCCACCCCCCGCGATGATTTCCTGCAGCCGATCGGTGTAGGCGATAAGTTCCTCGCTCGATGGAGGCACGCCATCGACATTCATGAACAGCGACTGAATCACAAGGGGGCGCACGCGAGCAGCACTCAGCAAGTTGTCGAGGATCTGCTGAAAAGCGATCGGTGTCCGATCGACCAAGTGGAAATAGGGCTCGGTTCCTGCCTCGAGTTTTGCCCAAATCTCGCCGTTGTTTTGATCAAGCGTAACGAGTCCTCGCTGCACATGCTCGCGGTGGAACATGCTGGCGTTGGTGATGAGGACCATCTTGACGTCGTCAAGTTTTCGCACACGTTTCAGCTCTGCCGCGCGGGCGACGATCTCATCGAAATTCTTGAACGTTGTCGGCTCGCCATCTCCGGAGAAGGCAATGTCGTTAAGTCGCCGCAAATGGGGTGGCGTAGCGGCAAACTTGGGCGTTTCGTAGAGTTCGCCGGTCGACGCCAGTTCGAGCAGCGTGTCGAGTTCCGTCAGCAGTTGATCGATCGCAACGAACTTCGATTCGCCCGGTTCTCGGCGGTTCACCTGACAATAAATGCAGTCGAAGTTGCAGACTTTATCGGGGTTGAGATTCACCCCGATCGAGATGCCATGACTACGCCTGCTCAGCACCGGGTAGACATAACGGTGCGATTCGAACCGTCGCTGATGCTGCTGATGCAGGGGGAGAATAGTCACGCGTGCCGAGCCTATGCTCGGCGAGTTTACAGCTTGCGAAGCTGCGAGAACTCGTCGAGCGTAAAGGTGGTTAGTTCGCCCGAATCCCGCTTCAGGACAATGATGTCGCTGAAGACTTTGTCGTCGAGGTTGCGGCGATAGTGCAGGCTATGGCGACGCCGTTGGGTGCTCACCACCGTGCCGATGGTGGTGGTGCTCCATTTGCGAAATCCCACTTTCACTTCGTGGTCGAGTTGCACTCGATCACCAGGCTGAAGCGAGGCAAACAGTTCGATCGTTTCTGCGTAAGCCATAGCCAGTGGTTCCAAAACTTGCAGTTTCGTCCGTCGCTCGCACCATCCAGCGACTACTACGACATTCTTTATCGTAGCAGTCCCACTAGCTTTCGGCGAGTCAGGCTTCGGAGACCTATTTTTTCGACTACACTTCCTTGGCGTTAATCCAAGTCATGAGCTTGCGGAGGCGGCGACCGACTTCTTCGATCTGGTGACCACGTTCGTTGCGACGGGTGGCCTTGAAGCCAGGAGCGCCAGCCTTGTTCTCGAGGATCCATTCGCGGGCAAAAGTGCCGTTCTGGATTTCCTTGAGGATCTTCTTCATTTCCTTCTTGGTCTCTTCGGTCACGATACGAGGACCGCGAGTGTAGTCGCCGTATTCAGCGGTGTTCGACACGCTGTAACGCATGTAGTTCAGACCACCCTGATAGAACAGGTCGACGATCAGCTTGAGTTCGTGCATACATTCGAAGTAGGCCATTTCTGGCTGATAACCGGCTTCGACGAGCGTTTCGAAACCAGCCTTCACCAGTTCGCTAACGCCACCGCACAGAACGACTTGCTCGCCGAACAGGTCGGTTTCGGTTTCTTCAGCAATCGTGGTTTGGATCACACCACCGCGGGTGGCACCGATCCCCTTGGCGTAGGCCAGACCGTACTTGATGGTGTCGGCGCTGCTGCCGGGAGCAATGGCGATGAGACCAGGAACGCCACCACCCTTTTCGAATTCACTGCGAACGAGGTGGCCAGGACCCTTTGGGGCGACCAGCATCGCATCGACACCGGCAGGTGGCTCGACCTGGCCGAAGTGCATGTTGAAACCGTGCGAAGCCATCAGGATGTTGCCGGGCTTCAGGTTCGGCTTGATGCTGGCGCGATAGACGTCCCCTTGCACTTCGTCGGGGAGCAGGATGTTGATGATGTCAGCCGCTTTGGTCGCTTCTTCAGCGCTCATCGGCTTGAAGCCGTGCTTCACAGCAAGATCGTAGTTAGGGCTGCCAGGGCGCTGGCCGATGATGACGTTGCAACCGCTGTCGCGCAGGTTTTGAGCCTGAGCATGACCTTGCGAACCGTAGCCGAGAATGGCAATGGTCTTGTTCTTCAGCAGCGAGAGATCGGCATCATTGTCGTAATAGATCGTGGCAGCCATCGACGGAAATTCCTAAGCAAAATAGAAGGGGGAGAGTGTGTTGTAAGGCGAGTTGTGTGGCAAAACGTTTTGCCCCACGAGCTCGCTTGAAAGCTACACCAGCAACGCAAAAATCGACGTATTGGAGGGACTTAAACGCGAATCGCCCGACATGGTGATGTGTCGAGCGATCGTTGGCATTGGATGCGATTTCGACGAGCGGAAGGCGAGTAGCGAACTACAGGCCATCGGTGCTCGCATATTCGCGATTGGGTGTCTCGGTCGTGATTGGAATCCCATCGTCGATGCCGCGTGGCTTACTCTGTCCGCGAACCATCGCAATCCGACCAGTTCGCACGAGTTCGAGGATTCCGTAGGGACGCATGCGATCGATGAAGGCTTCGACCTTCTGCTCGCGACCCGAAATTTCAATCATCATCTCGGTTTCGCCGACGTCGACGATGCGACCGCGGAAGATATCAACCAGTTCACGAATCTCGGTACGCTGCGTCCCGGCGGGGGCCGAAACCTTCAGGAGCATCAAATCACGTTCGACATGCTCTTGCGAGCTAACATCGTCGACACGCACCACAGTCACGATCTTCTCAAGCTGCTTGCGGACCTGCTCGAGCACGCGATCATCGCCCATGACGACAAACGTCATCCGCGAAAGATTGGGCTCTTGAGTCTCGCCGACAGCCAGCGAGTCGATGTTGTAGCCGCGCGAAGCAAGCATGCCGCTGATGTGTGCCAGGACGCCTGGGACGTTTTGTACAACAGCGGAGAGAACGTGACGCATAGTGGAACTCCCACAAAATTAGGGAAACTGTTATGGTAGTCAGATCGCCCTAGACCGACAAGTGGCGCGGCCCTGAGGTTCGCTGTACATCCGTACGCAAAATTAGACCCCTTAAACGGGTGGTTGTGGTGGCCGCAAGCCACAAGCGATCGTCGAACGATTCCGCTCCCTAGCAGCTCACGAAAGCTTCCTGCGACATGCCCCGACGCTATATCAATCAGCTCGCCGAACGTGAAACTGTCGATGAAGTTTACTTGGTCGCCGACAAGCAGCTGAGAGCCAACCGCAATGGCAATCTCTACTTGCAGCTGCGCATGACCGACAAAACCGGCTCGCTCACTGGCATGCTCTGGAACGTTACCGAGCAACTGGGACAGTCGGTCGAGGTGGGGCACTATTTGCGTGTGCAGGGGACGACGCAGCTTTACAACGGTGGCATGCAGATGATCGTGACTCGGATCGACCCGGTCGACGCCACGAAAGTCGACGAAGCTGATTTTCAAAGCGTCAGCACCGCCGAGATCGACGCACTTGCTTCGCGGCTGGCCGAAATGCTGCGCGGCATGACTAGCGCCCCGCTGCGCGACCTGGCGGAGTGTTTCCTGGTCGACGAAAACTTCATGACCAAGTTCACGCAGGCCCCCGCTGGAATCAAGAATCACCACGCCTATCGCGGCGGTCTGCTGGCGCATGTCGTCAGTCTGATGGAACTGTGTGCCGTAGTGGCGGCTCGCTATCCCGAAATCGACCCAGACATGCTTCGCATCGGCGTCTTTTTGCACGACGCTGGCAAAATCAACGAGCTCACCTACGAGCGCGAACTAGGCTATAGCGACGAAGGCCAGCTGATTGGCCACATTGTCATGGCCGTGAGCATGGTTGAAGAGAAAGTGCGAGACTACCAGCAGCTCACCGGCGAGACTTTCCCGCAGGAGATGCTGCTCCGAATCAAGCACATGATCTTGAGCCATCACGGCGAATATGAGTTCGGCAGCCCGAAACTCCCGATGACTTTGGAAGCGATCGCCTTGCACTATTTAGACAATCTTGATGCCAAGATCTATGCCGTCGGCCAACTCTTGCGCGAAGACATTAATAGCGAATCCCCTTGGACCACCTATAACGCTCCCCTTGCACGCAAATTCTATAAAGGCTCGAAGCCGCAACCCTAAATCGTTTGCGCGACTGGCAGTGCCGATTCCACCTGCCAGCGATCGGTAACCACGAACTTCGTTGTGAGAAACGGGAGGTCACTTGCGAGCCACGCAACGTCGCGGTTTCCGTGCGAAGCCCTAAGCCACTGCAGCCATGTTCCAGATGAACGCATCCGTTTTTCAGTGCTCACTTTTCGTAGTTGGTTCGTTTCTCCATTCATAAGGTTCCAGTTTATGATTCAAGCTCGCTACGTTTCGTTGGTGTTGTCGTGCGCTATGTTGGCTGGGTCGATGGTTTGCACATCTGCGTCGGACGCAGCAGAGAAGGGGCCCGTTCCCGAGGGGCTCTACACATTGATGAAAATCTCGGGTGCCTCGCTGATTAATCTGGGGGAGATTGAAATTCGTAAGTCGACCTACCGTGACGAAGAGGCAGGGGAATTTAAGGAATTCAAGATCAATGACAAGGGAGAAATCAGCTGGAGTAAACCCTTAGCATTCCTTCCCGACGGCTGGAAACATGTCCGGAGTGAATTTGCTGGCAAAGATGAGAAGGGACGGCCGATGCTAAGAATCTTTTACGAAAGTGCTCGTGGCACGCCGGACGTCATTGATGGGATTAAGGAACAGTAGTCAACAAACGCTAAACGCTCTTGAGTCAGATTCGGCAGATTCAAGAACACTGCCTGAAGCATGTTGTTGTGCGCCGTGCCCACTAGCTCCTGCAACATCTTTCATTGGAAGACTGGCTTGTGGCGGGCTCCGCAGTCATGGCGGAAGCTCTCAAAGATAGGTGCAGTTGGCTGGCACTTTTCTCGTAAGCACGGCGCAATCGGTGGAACAGTGGGCCGGTTTCTTCACCGCTTCTTCATCAGTCTTGTGGACTCAGTCACGATCTCTTGAAGAGGTCGTGACGAAGTTTCAAGCAACTGTGGCGCAATTCTGGCGAAAGTGCAGCATAATTCTGTCAGAAATTGTGCGCACTTCGCGAGCAATTCATCAATACCTCACGAAGAACTAAAGCCAGCGGGCGACTATGGGTAAGAAGGAGTTCTAGAGACTTCCTGGGTGAAGGGTCGGCTGCTCGAGGATTTGCAGCGGACCAATCACTACAACCTAATGAGGGCCGCCATGATTCATTGCCAAGGAAGGCCCCGGCGTCGGGTCCGCACCGTTTTTCTGAGCGATACGCATCTAGGCTGTCATTATTCACAGGCCGAAGCGCTCCTCGCATTTCTCGAGCGACACGAGCCCGAGTATCTCTACCTTGTCGGCGATATCGTCGATGGTTGGCGGCTTCGCAAGTCGTGGCACTGGACTCCCATCTACAACAAGATCCTGAAGCGACTGTTCGAACTCGGAAATCGGGGGACGATTGTCCGTTATACCCCTGGAAATCACGACAGTTTTCTCCGTCACTTTCTCGTCGATTTTGGTTTTGTCCATGTCGCCGATCAGTTCATTCATGTGACCTCCGAAGGTCAGCGGTTTTTGGTGCTGCATGGCGATCAGTTTGATAACGTCGAGATTCGCGCGCAGTGGCTTTCGGTCGTTGGTTCCGTGGCCTACGACTCGCTGATGTGGCTGAGCAATCGGGTCGACCGCGTTCGGCGGTTCGCCGGTTTCGCGCCGTGCTATTTAAGCAGCTCGGTCAAGCGTCAAGTGAAGCAGGCGGTGAAGTTTGTCAGCAACTTCGAGCAGCGCCTGGCAGCAGCGGCGATGGATCACGATTGCCAGGGGGTGATTTGCGGGCATGTGCATACCCCAACGGCTACGCGCTGGCATGGGGTCGACTATTTCAACACGGGAGACTGGGTCGAGAATCGGTCGGCATTGATGGAGTACACCGACGGTTCGCTCGAGGTGCTGCATCTCGATTTTGATAGCGAAAACAGCTGTCCAGTGCAGCTGTCCCCTCCGAAAGAAATCGGATTTTCCCAAGAAATGCGCCGGATCAACGAACAACTTGTGATCGCACAACCTCGCCTGCCAGTCGCCGTCTGATTCGGAACGAGCACCTTTCCCAGGAGCGATTCCCGATGGCTAAGATTTTTTACAGCATGGCAGGAGAAGGTCGCGGTCATGCGACACGTGTACGCTCGGTTGTCGAGCAATTGAGGCACGAGCATCAGCTCGTTTTGTTCGCTCCCGATCAAGCATATGAGTTTCTGGCCCCGCGCTATCCGGCAGGCTTTCCGAATGTGGAAGTTCGGCCGCTTCCGGGGCTCCGGTTTCACTACTCGCGTGGTCGCCTCGATTTAATGAAGAGCATTGCTCATGGCCTGGGGTACCTGTGGCGGCTGCCAGGGCTGGTGCGAAGTCTGAGGCGGACGATTCAAGAGGAGCGACCCGATCTGGTGATCGCCGACTTCGAACCGTCGCTTCCACGCGCGGCACGAGCGGCTGGTATACCGTTTTTGAGTCTCAATCATCAGCATTTTTTGGTCGCTTGCGATCTATCGTCCCTCCCCACGCGGCTGCGGCACTATGCCAAGCTGATGAAGCTCGCGGTGCACGCCCATCACACGGGACAGCAGGCGACGATTGTCTCGAGTTTCTTTCGCGCGCCGCTGCGTAAGAAATACGAGCATGTGCTGCAGGTGGGCCCATTGCTGCGTCCCGAGATTCGGGAGAAGCAAGCGGAAACCGGGGATTTTTTGCTGAGCTACCTACGCCCCAACACCCCTCGGCAGGTGCTCGATGTGCTCCGCAAGAGCCGCCAAGAGGTGCGGGTGTATGGTTTAGGATCACGACCGAGCGAAGGGCCACTCCGGTTTTTTCCTGTGAGTGAAACGACGTTTGTCGACGATCTGGCCCAGTGCCGTGCACTAGTGGGAGCGGCTGGTAATCAGTCGCTTGGCGAGGCACTTTATCTCGGTAAGCCAGTGCTGGCGCTTCCGGAAGAAGATCACCACGAGCAGATGATTAATGCCCACTTTTTGCAAAGTATGAATGCTGGTCGCTGGACGAACATCGAGAGCTTCGAGGAGCGGCACTTTTTCGATTTCCTCGAAGGGGTGGAAGATCAGCGGGTCTCGATCGCCACGCATCGACCGTTTCTCGATGGCACTCCTGCAGCCTTGCGCGAGATTTGTCGGCATTTACCGGGTGGCTCGAACCACTTTAGCCCCAACGGTTTGGGAGTTTTAAGTGAACCCCCGGCAGGTCCCGCGCATCTAGCTTGCTAATCGCGAGCCGCAGCGTACACTTTGCTATGCAGCCAAGTTTGGTTGTAAGTCTTTGTTTTGACACATGTTTTGGAAAGGTTTTTTGTTGGTTTGCCCCTTGGCATTGAGCCTGGGGTGCGTCACAGTAGTTGTATGAATTTGCCTGAATTTGAAGAACAATCTGATCGTCCCCTCCCCGAATCCTCCTCTATTTCTGATAGCTCGCCATTATCCGAGCTTCCCGAGTCGCCAGCGGATTTTCCGCTCGAGAAAGACTCGCCCGCAGCACGCAAGCTCGAGCCCCTGGTGCTCGCTCATGTGCTCGCCAAAAACTATCAGCCGGTAAAGCCCAAGGTCATTGCGAAGCAGATGAAGCTCCGCAGCGATCAACTTCCGGCTCTCAAGCTGGCCATTCGTCGGCTGGTGAAGGCAGGCAAACTGGCCTATGGCTCGTCGCACATGGTCCGCAAGCCGGATCTCCTGCCACCGCTTCCGCCCGAGAGTGCGAAGGCTCGCGAGGGTACGAAAAAATCGAAACCGGCTCGCGATCTTGCGGTCGAGAGTACCGACGATGATCTGCCCGACGATGTGGTGAATGATCTCGCCGATGAAACGCTCGACGAAGCGGAAGCATTTGCCGCTGAGGAAGCTGCCGCTGACAGCAGCGCCGAGGTCGATCCGGATGACTTTCTCGCCATGCGTGCTGCGAAGCTGAAAGAGAAGCCATCGCGCCGCGGCAAGGACAAAACGGTCACTGGCAAGTTCAAGCGAGCTGCTGCTGGTTTCGGTTTTGTCCGTCCCCTCGACGTCACCAGCCGAGGCGACCGGACCCAGGATATTTTCATCCCCCAAAACGCTTCGCAAGATGCGGCCAATGGCGATATTGTGCGCGTGCGGCTGGTCTCGGGTGGTCGCAGTTTGCGGAAGTCGGGCGAGATCGTGGAGATTCTCGAGCGCGATACCCACCAGTTTGTCGGCGTCTATCAAGAGCAGCGCGGCAGCGGTGTGGTGGAAGTCGACGGGCGCGTGTTTGCCGTGCCAATTTCGGTCGGCGATCCTGGTGCGAAAGGTGCCGCGCCGGGCGACAAGGTCGTGATCGAAATGGTCCGGTTCCCTTCGCACACGCATGAAGGGGAAGCGGTGATTACCGAGGTGCTGGGAGCACGTGGCACTCCCGGAATCGACACGCTGTCGATCATGCGCGAGTACGAATTGCCCGAAGCATTTCCCGAAGCGGTGCTCGCTGCCTCGCGTGAAGAAGCGGAAAAATTCGATGAGTCGATTGGCGATCGCCGCGACTTTACGAAAACCACCATCATTACGATCGATCCTGTCGATGCCCGCGATTTCGACGATGCGATTTCACTTACCAAGCTGGAAAGTGGCAACTATCAGCTGGGTGTTCATATCGCTGACGTTTCGCACTTCGTGAAACCGAAGTCGGTGCTCGATCGTGAGGCACGCGACCGCGCTACGAGCGTCTATTTGCCCGACCGTGTGCTCCCGATGTTGCCCGAAATCATCAGCAACAACTTGGCGAGCTTACAGCCTGACAAAGTCCGTTATGCACAAACGGCGATCATCGAGTTTTCGCCCGAAGGGACGCCGCTCCATAGCGAGTTCTACTTGTCGGCCATCAAGAGCTGTCGCCGCTTCACCTACGAGGAAGTGGATGACTACCTGGCTGATCGACAGGCTTGGAAAAAGAAGTTGAAGCCACAGGTTCACGAGCTGCTGGGCGTGATGCACGAGCTGGCGATGATTTTGCGTCGTCGGCGTTTGGAGCGGGGGGCCATTGAGCTTTCGCTTCCTGAAACGAAGATCGACCTCGATAAGAAGGGGGAAGTCTCCGGTGCTCATCTCTCGAAGAACACCGAGAGTCATCAGATCATCGAAGAGTTTATGCTCGCCGCTAACGAAGCGGTGGCTCGTCACCTGAACGAAAAAGAGTTGCCGTTTTTAAGGCGTATTCACGAAAATCCCGACCTGCGTAAGCTGCAAGTGCTGACCAAGTTTGTGCGCGAACTTGGGATCGAATGCGATAGTCTCGAAAGCCGATTCGAGATCAAGCGTGTGATTAAGGAAGTGGCTGGCGCGCCGGAAGAGCATGCGGTGAACTACGCCGTGTTGCGTGCGATGCAAAAGGCGATTTACAGCCCGGCTGTGGAGGGGCACTATGCGTTGCATAGCGAGCACTATTGCCACTTCACTTCGCCGATTCGGCGCTATCCCGACCTAACGATCCACCGGATGCTGCGGTCGCTGATTCATGGCAAAAAGCCTGCCGCCGACTTTGCGTCGCAAGTGCTGTTGGCCGAGCATTGCAGCGAGCGCGAGCAGCGTGCTCAAGCAGCGGAGCGGGATCTGATCAAGGTCAAACTGCTCGGCTATTTATCAAAACGTGTCGGCAGCGAAATGGACGCCGTGATCACCGGTGTCGAGGAGTTTGGGATTTTTGTGATGGGGATCGATCTTCCAGCGGAAGGTTTGATTCACATACAGTCGCTCGAAGATGACTACTACAAGTTCGATAGCGACACGCATTCGCTGACAGGTCGTCGCGCGGGAAATCGCTTCCGCCTGGGGGACGTACTCCGCGTGTCGGTTGCCAAGGTCGATGTCGATCGACGCGAACTCGATTTCCGATTCGTCGGACGATTGAAGTCGGATCGGACCCATCTGAGTCGCTTGCCGAGAAGTGGCGTGCGGATGCGGCAGGATGTTCCTGACGAAATGCAAAACGATGCCGATTTTCCTCCTCGGCGCGACGAGGGAAGTCGTCCCGAGTTTCCTGATCGTGGCCCGCCTCGCGAAGGTGGGGCTCGTGGCGGCTATCAGGGTGGCGGATCGCGTGGCAAGTCCTTTGGCAGTCGCAGCGGTGGGGGGCGAAGTAGTGGTGGCGGAGATCGCTCGGGGGGATCGTTTGGCTCTGGCGGTAAGAAGAAAAAGTTTCCCGGCAGCAAGCCCAGCTTTGGTGGTGGGGGTGGTAAGGGGAAAAAGGGACGCAAAAAAGGGCGATAGGAACGTAGCGCGATGAACGACCAACCTGAAAACCTGCCCGAGGGGTCGAACGATCCGAAGTTCATTGCCGCCGACGAGCAATCGCCGAAGGGGCCGATTAACTGGAACGCTCTGGCCGAGTCGCGCATCCAAGCGGCTCAGCAAGAGGGAAAGTTTCAATCGCTTCCTGGTTTTGGAAAGCCGATTCCAGGGATCGATAATGTGCACGATGAGCAGTGGTGGATTCGCGAGAAGTTGCGGCGCGAACAACTCGAGCTACTGCCACCGGCACTGGCCATCGCGCGCGAAGTGGAACGGTTTTGGCTTGCGCTCGATCGCCTAGCGACCGAGCAAGCGGTGCGCGATGCTGTCGACGAAATGAACCAGAAGATTCGCGCAGCCCACTACAGCTCAGCTCCCGGTCCCCCTAACCGCACGATGCCGCTGGTCATTGAGGATGTTCTTTCGCGCTGGCAGCGAACCCGTCCTCGTCCGCAGGCTTAACGAAGTCCTGACAGCGCGTGGTAAACTTTGCCGTCTAGCGAAGCTCTGCCAAAAATGCGGAATCGCCGATCATTACAATCGGTAAATCCGCGTTAAGAGGCCGGCAGGCTATGTTCCCAGGGCTCTTTCCCTGACGAAGTGATCTCCATAGGACGGCGTGCGACACGCTGGGATCATCGTCGTGCCTATCCGCCCTAGCTCGAGGAGAACTTCGTCATGCGCGATTTGTCGTTCACCACGTCGGCGATCGTCGCCATCGTTTCACTCACCGCTGCTGGTCTGACGCTTGCCGGTGAGGCGCTAGGCACTGGGCATCGCTGCGCCAATTGCCGTACTGAAGAAGTGATCGAGTATCGCGACGTCGTGGTGCACCGCTGCAAGATGGTGCCAGCCAAAAAGGTGACGAAGAAAACCGTCTACGAGGTGAAGGAAGTTCCCTTCTGTCTCCATAAAGCATCGCTTCCCTTCGGCTGCGATTGCTGCCGCGAGTGCCAGGCGTGTGCTCGCACGAAAAAGGTGCTGGTCAAGAAGGAAGTGACGTGCGAAGAACCATGTGGCACCAAGTGCGAAGTCGAAGAGGTCATCGAGCGACAAGCGTTTAAGGTTTGCCGCGTGATTCCTTGTGGCACCTGTCAAACGGCTCCTGTGGCACCGATCTCCGACGTGCCAACGCCGGTGCCAGTCCCCGCTGTTGATTTGGGGAAATAGCAGAGCGGAATCGAAGAAACGCCTCGAGGCGGGCGCTTCCACCACCGTTTTGCGATCGTGAAAGCGCCCGCACATCGTGGAAAAAACAAGGGATAGAAATAGCTTGCAAGCTTCCGGTAAGCCCCGGATATCGCTTACCAGTTGCTCGCAAGTATCTCTTTCCCTTGCGGTGTAACAGCACCCCACCAGACGTTCTTATCCACACTGCTGCTGACCATGCGGACACTGCCATCCAGCAGTGCGACCATGATGCCGGAAGAACGTGGGGCGTGGCACCGCTGCCAATCAGCAAGATTCACGGTGCCACTCACTTTCGGAGTGATTTGAAACTTTGACTCAGGTCCCACGGCGTTCGCGGGGACCGCGAGACTGCCCGAACCGGCGTAGCGAATCGGGGTGATGATGTCGGACTGCTTCATCGCGAAGACAGGTATGTGACCGACATAGTTGGTGTTGGAGTAAGCGAAATAGGTCACTTCGCTATAGCTGGTGGTGCTCCGCAAAATCGACTGCTTCTCGGCGAATCCGATGGTGTTTGAAAGTCCGTCGAGCACGTAAGCAGGAACATGCGTTCGCACGGTCGCCGGGAACGCTCTATTGGCGTTGTTCTTCGTGATGCAGCCAAACACCTGGGCATTGGCGGCATAGCAGCCAACGGCATAGTTGATCTTTGTGCCGGGGTGGTACTGCGAGCCATTGCTAGGGAGCGTTGGATCGCAAGGGTTCATCATCACCTTCGGCGGAAGGCTTTCGTACGTGATGGCGTAGAAAGCACTGTTGTTATCTTCCGCCTTCTGTAGGCGATTCACCTCTTCGACATACGGCAGGATCTGTAGGAAGAGAGAGCCGTCGGTAAAGCCTGGGGAGTTGTAGTGACTGTTGCTCCAGACGAAGCCCGGTGGGTAGAAACGCCGAGCCAGTTCGAAGTTTTGGGTGGCGAGGCAGATTTGCTTGAGGTTGTTTTGGCTTTGCGAGCGCCGGGCAGCGTCGCGGGCCATCTGAACCGCTGGCAGCAGGAGTCCGACCAGGATGCCGATGATGGCGATCACCACCAGGAGTTCCACGAGCGTAAACCCGCAGAGACGGTGGCGGCGTGCTGAGCGGATCGGCCTGGAGAGCATAGTAGCCTCGAGTGATTGGCTTGAAGACATTACTATTGTGTGCTATACACATAGTGTTTCGTATGGTACGGCCGTGTTGCTCGGCTGTGATGTACTCTACAGATCGAGCAGGGTGAGTCAACAAGTAAAATCGAAGCAAACAGCAGTATTTACTAGAATTTAATAGAGTGGAAAGCTTGGTTTTCAGCGTATTGCATGCGAAATGGCTCCGTGCTATACAATTCATGTGCTAGACGACTAGCATGTAACTCACTTTGTGCAGGCCAGTCCCATGACGACCGATACGCGACCGATGTACGTGCAGATTGCTGAGCAACTTTTAGTGCGATCGCGCCGGGCCACGGCGAGCGATCCTGCTCCGAGCGTGCGGAAGGTGGCGAGTCAGTTTGGGGTTTCGAGTGTCACTGCCTCGCGAGCCCTGCAGTTGTTTCGCAATGAACTGGGTGGCCAGAGTGAAATGACGGGGAGCGATGGATCGAGGTCAAACGCCGTAGCCGAGCGGATGGCGGTTTGCTTGCACGTTTCGCCAGGGCCGCATCAGCATGCGGCGGCTGAGTTGACAGCAGAGGGATTCCGCAAGCTGGCCCGCGAGCAGAGTGTGACGTTTGATTTCGATAGTTTGCGGATGGCACCCGAGGCGAGCGCTGAAAAGATTCGCGCGGGGGTTCTCGCCGCGAAAGAGCAGGGGGCCAAAGGAATTTTTCTGCTCCCTTCGCGCGTTAGCGATGAGGCGATGCGACTCGATGAGACGTTGATCGCCACCTGCGATGAGCTGGGGCTTCCGGTCGTGCTGATCGAACGGAACCTGCGTGGCGAAGATCGCCCGCTCGAGCACGATTTGGTGAGCTTTCACGACTTCGAGGGGGGACGTCTGCTCACGCGTCACTTGCTGGAGCTGGGGCGTAAACGGATTGCATTTCTGACTGGATCACCCACCAGCAGCCACGTGGAACGACTCGCCGGCTATCTTTCGGCGCTGCATTCGGCGGGGATCAGCGACTCGCTAGTGATTGGCCAATCGACCGCGAAAACCGTGGGGGCCACTTACACCGATTTCACCGATCAACTTATCGCCTGGAAGGCCGACAGTGTGATCTGTTTTCATGAGCACGCCGCGATCGGGGTGGTGATGGAGCTGCTGCGTCGAGGAAAGTCGGTTCCCACCGATACGGCTGTAGCGGCGTTCTATAGCCTGGGGCTGGGCGAGAGTTTCTCGATTGGGATTACCGCCTATACCTACCCTGCCAAAACCGTAGCGGCACGAGCGCTGGATGTGATGCGCTGGCGTCGCAAAAGTGTCGGCGCGCCGCCGATGAAAGTGGTGGTGCCGGGTGAGTTGATCGCTCGCAGCAGCACCGTCAGCGAGCCGTTGATTGGCTAAGGCCAAAGCGCAACACATTTTCCGCAAGGCTTGTTAGCGTTTCTGGTTGTCGCGGATTTCACTCGCGCTCTCGGCCGGTTTGCGAGGGGCAAGGGCGGGAATCTGTTTGCCGTGGGGATCGATGCTACGACCTGCGAGTTCCGCATCGATTTCCTGCTGTAGCGGTTCGCTTAAGTAGTGTTCCATGTACTCGGCCGGTTCGTGCAAGTGGTCTCGCGGCAAGTCGAAGTGCGTGTCGAGATACGCTTCCCACAGCCGGTGGGCTCGCACAACACGCTGTGCCGATTCCAGACCCGAGTCGGTCAGCTTCCAGACACCTCGCGCGCCACGTGCAATCAAATCGCGTCGCCAGGCCACGTACACTGCAATGTGGTCGAGCAGGGAGGTGGTGGTGGCCATGGGCGAAGTCAGCGGCGTTTCTTCATGGCGGTAGAGCTTCGCGAGGAAATCCTCGGTCCGAATGCGGATGGCAAGTGACAAATTTCGAAGCCATTTGCTCGCTAGCCCTTGGCGTGGCGCAATGAACACCGCAATCGCGAACTGTAGTCCGCTCACCACCGCAATTACACCTGCCACCGTGGTGTCGAGCGAAAATGCGACCAGTGTGCCAAGCACCGCGCTCACGCAGCTGATTGCTGTTGCCCATACCATCATCCACACCAAGCGGTCGGCGATCAGCTGAGCCGTGGCGGCGGGAACAATCAGCATGGCGACGACGAGAATCGAGCCGACCGACTCGAAGGACGCCACGCACACAACAGCCACGGCTGCCATCAGAATGTAGTGAATCGCCGCCGTTGGAATTCCCATGGCAGTGGCATGGGCGGGGTCGAAAGCAGTCACTTTCAGCTGCTTCCAGAGTATTACGACCAGGAGCAGCACGACGCCAAGCACAGGGACCAAAAGCGAAAGGGAGCGGGGGATATCGTAGCCTGCTAGGGAGGCTAGATCAGCGGCCGCATAGTCGATTTGCCCATACAGCACGCAGTCAGCATCGAGATGCGCACGCGGAGCCCAGGTCTGCATCATGATCACGCCGACCGCGAACAGCGTGGTGTAGACGACCCCCATGCTGGCATCTTCCGCGACCCGACCGATCCAGTGAATTGTTTGCGTGAGAAAGCTCGTCAGCACACCCACCACCATCGCTCCCGCCAGGAGTGGCCAGCCAGTGACTTGGCCTGTGAGAAAATAGGCGATGGCGATGCCAGGCAGCACCGAGTGGCTGATTGCGTCTCCAAGCAGGCTCATTTTGCGAAGGACGAGATAGCATCCCACTAGCGCGCAGCTCGCACCGCAGCAAACACCGATCGCCATGGTGCGTAGCGCGAGGAGGCGATTCGTGTCGTCGATGGTTCTATAGCTCGCCAGCGCGGCGACAATCGCAGCACAGGTGAGGTAGAGCATCAACCAAACAGCATCGCTACGGTTGCGCGACCAGGCTGTCGTGACGCGGTTCTCGTTTGCTGGGTCGTGCATCAAGGTCTCCCCGTGGTCGAGGAAATGTCTTGATTCTTCTCTAGCACAGGTGTCGGAAGTCGCGAGGGAATCTCGGGCCAAATCGCGGCTGTCTTGAGTGATCGTTCGAGTTTGACCACGATGGAATCGTCAACCAGATCGCGAATCGAGCTCACGCTGAGGTCGACTTGCGACGAGAGTTCCGGGTAGACCACGAGATACTCAAACCAGAGTCGCTCGTCGCGCGCGGCATCGCGTGCAGCCACGAGTCCATCGGTGGTGAGTTCGAACTTTTTAGACGCCGTGAAGTTGGCCAGTCCGGCTACCACCATCTGATCGCGCGCTTGGCGAATACTGCGTGCGGTCGATTGGCTGGCAATCGCCAAGTCGTCGAGCGAAATCTCTGTCGACTGGAAATTCGTTTTCTCGAGAAAATCGAAGAGCTTAACGAGTAGCTGTCGCCGGGCGTAATGCTGCTGATAGCGATACGCTGCAATGCCGCGCGCGATGAGTCCACGTCGCGTTCCAAACAAAAGCGAAAACATAAACACCGTGCTTCCTGTCAGCACGATCAGTGGCCCGGCAGGCATCAACTGATATTCGGCACTGATCATCGTTCCGATCACGCCAATAAACAGGCCCAAAATGCCCGAGAGCAGAAGGAGTGTCGAGAAACGATCGGTCCAGAAGCGGCTACTCACACCCGGCATGATGAGCATGGCGGCAATCAGCACCACACCCACAGCATGCAGTCCCACGACGACCGCCAGCGCGATGAGTGTCATGAGCGCCAGGTCGATGGCATAGACCGGCCAGCCGAGCGACTTGGCGAAATCGGCATCGAAGGCGACAAGTTTCAGCTCTTTGTGCAGCAGCACCACCAGCACGACACAAGCGATCGCGATCGCGAGAATTCCATAGACATCGCCGCGTGTCATGCCTGCGGTTTTGCCAAGGATATATGACTCGAGCCCCGCAGTGCTGCCATGCTGCGTGTGGTTGCGAATCATTTGGCTCATGACCACGCCGAGCCCAAAAAAGACGCTCAAAACGATGCCGATGGAAGAATCTTCGCGGATGCGTGTGTAGCGCGACAAAGCGCCGATGGCAACGATTCCCAGCACGCCACTTGCGAGTGCTCCAAGCATCATCAGCGGAATGTTGCGCGAGCCAGCGACGAGAAATCCGAGACAGATTCCCGGGAGCGAAGCGTGGGCGAGGGCATCTCCGAGCAGCGAGCGCCGCCGCAAGACACCGAGAGCGCCAACTAGTCCGCTCCCTGCTCCGAGCAAACCGACCCCCGCAAGTACGACGATGGTGTTGTAGTAGAACATCACCGCTGCGCCTCGTGCGACTCAATTGCTTCAGCGGCGGCATCGAGCACCGCGAGTCGGCCACCATAAGTCTTGCGTAAGTTGTCGTCGGTGAAGGTTTCTTTCATCGGTCCCGAGGCGACTTTGCGAACGTTCAGCAGCACGACGTAATCGAAATAGCGTGGCACACTGCGTAGGTCGTGATGGACAGCAATGATGGTGCGACCCTCGCGGCGCAGTTCACTCAGGAGTTCGAAAATAATGCGCTCGGTCGCGGCGTCGACCCCTGCCATCGGCTCGTCCATAAAGTAGACATCAGCCCGCTGCGCCAGAGCACGTGCGAGAAACACTCGCTGCTGTTGTCCCCCCGAGAGTTGCCCGATTTGCTGCTGCTCGAGACTTGCCAGCCCCACGCGAGCCAGGCACTCGCGAGCCCACGATTTCTCGGCATTTCCGGGGCGGCGGAGCCATCCTAAGCGGCCGTAGGTTCCCATCAGCACGACATCGAGCACGGTGACCGGAAAGTCCCAGTCGACACTTTCTCGCTGTGGCACATAGCCGATGCGCTGACGCACGCGCGACACATCTTCACCCAGCACTTTCACATTGCCACCTGCCATCGGCACGAGTCCCAGCACTGCTTTGATCAGCGTGCTTTTGCCCGCTCCATTAGGGCCGACAATTGCCGCCAATTGTGGCTCGGGCATCACAAGGTCGACGTTCCAGAGCACCGGCTTGCGATGATAGGCAACCGTGACGTCGTGAATGTCGAGAACCGGAGGCTTGGCGGGTGACATGGGGAGCAACTAGCGGGCAGGGGAGACGTGGCTGGCTGGAAACATGCTTACTCGAGAGCTTTCACAATCGTGTCGACATTATGGCGAACCATCCCCTCATAAGTCGATGCGCCACTTGCTTCGCTACCGAGCGCGTCGCTGTAGAGTTCGCCACCTATCACGACAGGATGATTCTGTGCAGCGCAACCTTCGAGCAGCGAACGCATATTTTGATCCGACACACTCGATTCGACAAACACGGCTTTGATCTTTCTCGCGACGAGAAAATCGACGAGTTCGTTGATCTGCCGCACTCCCGCTTCACTGTCGGTTGAGAGTCCTTGAATGCCGCGAACTTCCAAATCGTAGGCCCGGCCGAAGTAGCGAAACGCATCGTGGGCAGTCACCATTACACGATACTGCGGAGGGATCGTCGCAAGTTTTTCGCGGGCGTATTGGTCGAGTTCTTCGAGTCGCTTTTGATAATCGGCCAGTCGCTGCTCGTACCCCTCGGCGCGCTCGGGATCGAATCGAGCGAGCGCCTCTTTCACACGAGCTGCCGCGAGCGACCAAAGCTGCACATCGAACCACAAATGGGGATCGTGCAGACCTTGCTCGTCGCTCAAAAGTTTTTCGCTCTTGATCCCCTCGGCCACAGCCACACTGGGGCGCGAGGCTGATAGCCGCGCGAGAAACTCCGACATCTTCCCCTCGAGATGCCAGCCGGAGAAGAAAACCATATCGGCCGACGAGAGTTTGGCGACATCCCCCGGCGAAGCTTTGTAGAGATGCGGATCGACGCCAGCTCCCATCAGCTGCGTCACTTCCACCTCGTCGCCGCCGACGTTACGGACCAGGTCGGCCACCATGCCGGTCGTGCAAACGATTTTGATCGGCTGAGGGGCCGATTTACGGCGAAAGGTAAAGTCGATGCTATCTGCTGGCGGTATGGCTGAAATCGACGAACTCGCTGATTTCTCACATCCTGCTGTCAGGGCCAGCAGCAGGATTGCGAGCGAGACAAAGGACACCAGCGGATGAGCCGCACTTCCCATAACTCGAATCATAGTAATGACTAACGTTCAGTTGCTAGGCGTAGAAACGCCGCAGCGGCAGTGGTTTTGTTTGTAGAAAAACAAGTTTTGGGCAGTCAAAACTATTTAGATTGTCGGCAGATTTCGTGGCGAAGTCAAGCCTCGGACAAGGTTTATTGGCCTATCACTGGACGACCGAATTTCTGTCCCCCGTTGCCCCTAGCAAGCGTCCGCCCGAGCGTTAGAATGCACGAAGTTCTCTGATTTGTGCTCTTTAACATCCTATTACCACCGCGACCGCCCGTCTTGGGAAGCGTTGTCGGCATCCACCCGTGGGGAACGTGCGTTCGCACTTCTCTTCACGAGGTTGTCCGACTCTCCGCCTTCCTTGAACCTTGGGCCTCGCTTCATGGAAAGCTCGATGACCGCGTCGCTTCGTCAAACGCCGCTTCACGATTGGCACGTTGCCCGCGGTGGTCGCATGGTGGATTTCGCCGGCTGGAGTATGCCGGTTCAATACGGCTCGATCGTCGAAGAGCATAACACCGTCCGCAACAAGGCCGGTCTCTTCGATGTCTCGCACATGGGTCGACTTCGTGTCGAAGGACCAGGCGCTCTCGCATACCTCGATTCGCTTGTCACTCGTAAAGTGGCTGGCATGGGTCCTGGAAAGATTCGCTACGGCCTCGTTTGCAACGAAGCAGGCGGAATTCTCGACGATATTCTCGTCTACCATTTGCAGCAGCATGGGGGCGGACTCTATGCCCTCGTCGTGGTGAATGCGAGCAACCGCGACAAGATTGTGAGCCATTTCCAGGCACATCTTCCAGCCTCCGGCGACGTGACGCTCGACGACCGAACTCTCGAAACCGCGATGATCGCCGTGCAAGGTCCTAAGGCTTTGGCTGTGGTCGAACCGCTGGTGGGTGTGGATGTCGGCGGACTCTCGTACTACACCGGCACAGAAACCACCATCTGCGGCAAGCCAGGCATTGTCAGCCGCACGGGTTACACGGGTGAAGATGGCTGCGAAGTGATCCTGCCAGCTGAGGCAGCGAAAGATTTCTGCGACAAATGCCTCGAGCATGGGGTGAGTGTCGGTGCCGCGCCGGCCGGACTTGGCGCACGCGATACGCTGCGTCTTGAAGCCGCGATGCCCCTTTATGGCCACGAACTCTCTGAATCGCTCGATCCGCTGCAGGCGGGGCTCGATTTCGCAGTGACCCTCGAAGGTCGCGAGTTTCTGGGGCGTCAAGCGATTCTGAATCGTCGCGCCGACAAAGAGCGACCTGTCCGTGTCGGTCTCGAACTGGCTGGCCGTCGCGCTGCCCGCGAGCACTATGCGGTCTACTCCGGCGACAAGCGAGTAGGGGAAGTCACCAGCGGCGCTTTTGCACCCACGGTTCAAAAAGCAATCGCCATGGCTTACGTTGAGCCACAACTGGCCGCTGTCGGAACCGAACTGGCCGTCGATATTCGCGGCACTATGGAAACGGCTCGCGTTGTTTCCCTTCCGTTTTACAAACGGCCCAAAACTTCGTAATGGCTTGTTCAAGCTCGTCGGCCGGAAGATCTGGGCAGACGACAGGCATAAGATTTCACTGCAACTGACTCTCTTCGTTTAATCTCGAGGCTGGTATGAAACCTGAGGAATTGCTGTACGCCGAATCGCACGAGTGGGTGCATGTAGCCGATGTCGACGGACGCAAAGTTGGCACCATTGGCATCACCGCCTTTGCCGTGCATCAACTCACCGACTTGGTGCACATGGTGCTCCCTAAAGTCGGCGCAAAAGTATCGGCTGGCAAAGAGTTCGGCGAAGTGGAATCGGTCAAGGCTGTCAGCAGCCTGTATAGCCCGGTCGATGGCGAAGTGATTGAAGTCAACGCTCCCCTCGTCGGAAAGCTCGAGACCCTCAGCACCGATCCCTACACCGCCGGCTGGATGATCAAGGTGGCACTTTCGGGTGCTGTTCCTGCTGGCAAACTGATGGATCTTGCAGCCTACGAAAAACAGTGCGCTGCCGAAGGCTAGTCTCCACGAGACTAGTCCGCCGAAAGTGCTCGCCTAGAATTGTGAATTGGTGAGCTCGAACTGCGGTTCTTGCTCCATGAGCGCTGGCTTACCACTCGCGCAACACTCGCTCTTTGAAAAACTCTGTCCCTTCACTTACACACCGCTGGGTGCTCGTTCCATGCCGTATTTGTACAACACGCCTGAAGACCAGCAGGCAATGCTTGAGGCCATTGGCGCCGCTTCGATCGATCAATTGTTCGACTGTGTACCCGCGGAACTGCGGCGCAAATCGCTTCTCGATCTCCCACCGGCCATGGGCGAGCTCGAACTCACCCAGCACATGATGGCACTCGCGGCCAAGAACGTGAACGTGGGACAGAAAACCTGCTTCCTGGGTGGTGGCGCCTACGATCACTTTGTCCCTGCTGTAGTCGATGCCCTCGCTTCACGCGGCGAGTTCTACACTTCCTACACCCCTTATCAGCCGGAAGTGAGCCAGGGCAATTTGCAGGTGATGTTTGAGTATCAAACACTCATTTGCCAGCTGACCGGCATGGACGTTTCGAATGCCAGCCTCTACGACGGTGGCAGCGCCGCCGCTGAAGCAGTGCTCCTGGCCATGAGTGTCACCGGCCGCAGCAAAGTGGTCGTGGTCGGCAGCGTGAATCCCGAATATCGCCAGATTCTCGAGACCTATTTCACCTGCATCGGCGCCACGCTCATCACGGTCCCAACGCCCAACGGCGTAGCGACTCCATCGGAAGTGGCTGCGGTGGTCGACAGCGAAACCGCTTGTGTCCTCGTACAGCATCCGAATTTCTTCGGCTGTCTCGAAGATGTCCCAGCCCTCGCCGATGTAGCCCATGCTACCGGTGCACTCCTCGTTCAATCGTTCGATCCGATTAGCCTCGGCATTCTGAAGCGTCCGGGCGACATGGGTGCCGACGTGGTGGTTGCCGAAGGACAATCGCTCGGCACGCCGCTCCTCTACGGTGGTCCTTATCTGGGGATCATGGCTTGCAAAGAATCGTTTGTCCGTCGCATGCCAGGTCGTATCGCCGGTCAGACGACCGACCGTCGTGGACGCCGCTGCTGGGTGCTGACGCTGCAAACGCGCGAGCAGCATATCCGCCGCGAAAAAGCAACCAGCAACATCTGCACAAACCAAGGTTTGTTCGCCCTGCGTGCAGCGATCTACCTCACCGAAGTTGGTCCGCAAGGGCTCGCTGAAGTGGCTGATCTTTGTGCCCGTAAAACCGAGTACGCCCGTCAGCAAATTTTCAGCGGCTCGCGCCTCTCGGCAGCCTTCAGCGCTCCGGTCTTCAAGGAATTCGTGGTCCGCGATCGCGACGGTCACGTCAGCGAGTTGATTGCAGCAGCCTCCGACGCTGGCATTCTCGCTGGCTTGCCACTCGGAAAGTGGTATCCCGAACTCGACGATTGCATGCTCGTTGCCGTGACGGAAAAACGAACTCGTGCGGAAATCGATGCCCTGGCAGCCGCTTTGAAGGGTGGCACTGGCTCGTCGATTGTTCCTCACGCACACACTTCGCTGGTCGGCGCTCCGCGCTAAGCCGATCGCGACCATCACTAATTCACAAAACACCCATTCGCGAAGACTCCGATGCGTAACACTAAATCAACTCAACTGATTTTCGATCTCTCGAAGAAGGGGCGTCGCGCGGCCCGTTTTCCCGCCGCTGATGTTCCTGTTGCACCCGCGCGTGAGTGGCTTCCCGCCGCTCAGCTGGCCACAACTCCGCCACCACTTCCCGAAGTAGCCGAGCCTGAAGTGATTCGTCACTTCACCAACTTGTCGACCCTCAACATGAGTGTCGATACGCACTTCTATCCGCTCGGCAGTTGCACGATGAAGCACAACCCGAAGCGCAATGAGCGTTTTGCCTCGCTCCCTGGCTTTGCCGATGTTCATCCGCACCAGAGCGAAGAGACCATTCAGGGCTACCTCGAACTGCTGCACGAACTGCAGCACATGTTCGGCGAGATTTCGGGGCTCCCCGCTGTTTCGCTCCAGCCAGCTGCGGGCGCTCACGGCGAACTCACCGCTTTGATGGTTGCTGCCGCCTATTTCCGTGAAAACAAGATGAACCGCACCAAGGTTCTCGCCCCCGATAGTGCCCACGGCACCAATCCGGCGAGCGCCAAAATGGCCGGCTTTGAGTCGGTGACGGTGAAGAGCAACGCCAGTGGCTATGTCGATATGGAAGATCTGAAGAGCAAGCTCGACGACGAGATTGCCGTGTTCATGATCACCAACCCGAACACGCTGGGCATGTTCGATTCCCAGGTTCCTGAAATTGCACGTCTGGTGCACGAACGTGGTGGTCTGATCTACCTCGACGGCGCGAATATGAACGCCATTCTCGGCATCACGCGTCCCGGTGATTTCGGCGCCGACATGATGCACTACAACCCCCACAAGACCTTCAGCGGTCCTCACGGTGGTGGTGGCCCTGGCGCTGGTCCGATCTGCGTGGCGGAAAAGCTCCGCCCGTTCTTGCCTGTCCCGACGGTCGAGAAGGTCGATGGCAAATACACGCTGGTCTACGACAATCCTCGCTCGATTGGCCGCGTCCGCAGCTTCTTCGGAAACGTCGGCGTGCTGGTGCGTGCTTACTCGTACATCCGCACGCATGGCCCCGATGGTCTGAAATCGGCTTCGGAAAATGCAGTCCTCAACGCCAACTACTTGCTCAGCAAGATCAAGCACATCTTCCCGGTTCCGCAGGGAGATCGCTGCATGCACGAGTTCGTTGCTTCAGCAGCCGATCTGAAAAAGAAGACCGGTATTTCCGCGATGGATATTGCCAAACGTCTGCTCGACTATGGCATGCATGCCCCCACGGTTTACTTTCCGCTGGTGGTGCCTGAAGCGATGATGATCGAGCCGACCGAAAGCGAAAGCAAAGAGACGCTCGACTATTTTGCAGAGGTGCTGTTCCGCATTACGGAAGAGCCAGCCGATCTGCTGCACGAAGCGCCGCACACCACTTTGGTGAGCCGCCCGAACGAAGTGCAAGCCGCTCGCTCGCCGCAAATGCAGTGGAAACTCGAGCCCGCTGCCAAGTAAATTGCTGGGGTGAGCAACACCAGATTGGTAGTGATTTGTTTCTCGTAATGGGTGCCATACTAGTATCGCGAAGCAGGATGAGCATGGCACCCAGCACTAAGGAGTATGGCTAACATACCAAGTTGCTCTCTCGCTAGTCTTTAGTTCTTCGTTCCTAGCCCCTTCTCTTTCTCCCCATGTTCCGCCTCCTCATCGATCCACCGCAGTCGGGCCGTTGGAACATGTCGCTTGACGAGCAATTGCTTGTGTCGGCGGCTGAAGGGGTGGCTACGGTTCGGCTCTACCAATGGAGCGAGCCGACACTGTCGCTCGGCTATTTTCAGTCGCTCGCTGAGCGCGACATGCACACCGCTTCACGCCACTGCGCGATCGTTCGTCGGGCTAGTGGCGGGGGAGCCATCTTGCACGACCGCGAACTCACTTACAGCATCGCGGTCCCCGTGCGTAACCGCTTTTCGACCTACGCGACGCATCTCTATGATGCGGCTCACGATACGCTCGTCGACACGCTCGCCGAGTGGCAAATCTCGGCCGAAAAGTGCCTGATTCCTGACGATTCGCATCCCCAGCCGTTTTTGTGTTTCGAGCGCCGCGCAAGTGGCGATGTGATCCTTGATCGCAAAAAAATCGTGGGAAGCGCTCAGCGCCGCAACCGTGGGGCGGTGCTGCAGCACGGTAGCATTTTGCTTGCTCGTTCAGAGTTCGCTCCTGAACTTCCTGGCATCGCCGAACTCGCACGAAATACGGGCACAACCCATTCGCAGCAGATTACTTCCGAGGAATTGATCGCTCGCTGGCTCCCACGACTAACCGAATACTTAAAAGTCGAATTGGTGCCAGGCGAAATCACAGCTGCTGAAAAAAGTGGTGCCGAATCGATTGCCGCCAGCAAGTTCGGCTGTTCCGATTGGCTCGCTCGCCGCTAGATTATTTCGCGTCGTTTAACTCTCCCATTTATTAGCGCACCGCATTTCAATTTTCGCTTTCGAGAACCATGGCATGGACGTGCTTGATGTGCCGGGAGGACTCCGGCAGCTTTCCCTCGAAATTGCTGGTCGCACCCTTCGCATCACGGTACCAGCCGACCCCGCTGCGGTGCTCGATCAGGTCGCTTCGCTACCAGCCGATCAGCAGCCTGCGTACGATCCTTTCTGGGCTCAGATCTGGCCGAGTGCCCGCACGATGTCGGCTTGGGTTTTCGAGCAAAACTTTGCGCCTCAAACACGCATGCTCGAACTGGGGAGTGGTCTCGGACTGGTCGGCATTGCCGCCATGGCAGCAGGGCTCGATGTCACACTTTCCGACTATCAGCCGCTAGCGCTCGAACTCGCCGCCACCAGTGCCATCGACAGTGGTTTTCCCGCTCCGCGCACCCTGGTAATCGACTGGAACAAGCCTCCAGCAGAAACCTTTCCACTCCTTCTCGGGTGCGAGATTCTTTACGATCCCTCGCTCCACAGCATCTTGGCCCAAACCATTCGCCAAATGCTCGCACCGGATGGTGTTTGCTGGATCGCCGACCCTGGCCGTATCACTTCGCTCGGCTTCACCGAGAAAGCCCGTGCCTGTGGCCTCGAAGTCGCCTACGTCAATCGCCACTCCCAACCCCTCACCAATCCTGCGGAGCATCAGTTCTATCTGCTACGCATCACCCAATGTCGGTAGGGTTACAGAGGGCTGGTGAGAAGGTCGGCTATAGCGTAGCCGACCTCGGGGAATTCTTGGCTGACTGGGTTACTCGCTGAACTGGAAACCCGAATTCTCGGTTCCGCCTTCAGGGATTTGGCTCTCGAGTTTCGGACCCCGATACAGCTGGGTTCCGTCGGATTGCAGCTCAATCTTCAGATCGTCGGTTGGGCCGGTGATGTTCACCGTCAGATTCGACGTCTGGATATCAGCATATTTTGCCGGAGCGTGCCACCTAGTGGTCTCTGCGGTGATCGATTCGCCCGCCAGGATTGCGACCTTATGCGTACCGACAGCGCAGCCATCGTTAGGCTCGGTGGTCGTTAGTGTAAAACGACCATCCTTTCCTATCTGGCCGGAGGCAGGCCGCCAGTCGGCAGGGATCACTTGAATGTGACCATAGTCCAGCGGCTGGCCATCGAGGAGGACGACGCCCGAGACGGGGACCATATTCGGCCCCCCATCTCCGCAGCCTGCGAGACTGAGGATGCCGACCGCCAAGGCCGCGCCCAGCAAAGCGCGGTAGCTGTGTGTAACTGTGATAGTCATCGTGCAGCCTTCCTCTCTTACTCGAGGGAGGTGGGTTCACCACCTCGGATGGTTGAGAGATTCCGGTACGCCGTGATGTTAATGTTCTGCTGGATGAAGCGAACGCTACCGTCGGCCAGACCGAAGTTGGCTCCATTGGGGTGTCGGCTCAGGAACGCACCGTTGAGGGTCGTGTACAGAATTCCGGTCCCTGGTGGCGTGTTGATGGGGTTTTCTGTCGTTCGCAAGCTGTGCGAATGGCGACCGGCGACACTCCAAATGTTAGGGTTGTTTCCCAAGTGGCCGTCACGAACTTCCCCAACAGCCAGTGTGTTGCTGGTGCCATCGGTGATATCCCCCATCGTCCTTTTGTTGAAGTAGACGAAGAGACCGTTGTTGTCGAACTTCACGGAGTTGCCAATCCCTTGGCTCGGCCCGTTGGAGCCACTGACCAGAGCGTAACTGCCAACACTCGCGTTGAGCGTAACACCCGATCCGGTGTTCGCCAAAAATGGCTGGGCCGTATTCGACGGGCAAGAGAAAGCATTCTGCCGCGACTCCAGGCCGACCTTGTTGAAGGTTCGCCAAGTTGCGTTGTCGGTGGTCGGCCAAGGTACGTTTGCTTCAGCCGTACCGAGCGACTTGTAGATATTGTCTTGCTCGAGATAGGGGAGCAGATAAACGAATCCACTGGCCCCACCACGGTTGACGCTCGTTGCCGACATCCCGTTGCAGGGGGTGCCGGAACCGTCGCAGCCAAAGCGCCCAGCGGGAAAAAAGCCAAACGTGTCGTGATGGTTGTGCGAAGCCAACACGATTTGCTTGAGGTTGTTAACGCACTGCATCCGGCGAGCGGCTTCACGGGCAGCTTGGACGGCTGGCAAGAGTAGGGCTACAAGGACGCCGATGATTGCGATGACTACTAGGAGTTCGACCAGCGTAAACGCCGATCGACCTCGGCGCATAGACGATGAAAACATGAGAGGTGCTCCAGTCAAGAGAAAAGAAAAAAAGATGAGAATTACAAATGTAAACCACGCCGCCCCTACTCGTCAAACCGCAATCTTCACACAATCAACATGATTGGACAGCAGTCTTGTGAAGAGGCCGCATCGGTGGACGGGAACCGAAACGGTCACTGAATTTCTTCGCGCGGTCATCTTGAGTGAGATCGGTTCGCCAGTTGCCAACAGCCAGTCCCGCGCTGAACTTCCCGCGGCACGCTGCCTTGTCATGAATTTGGCTGGCGACCTACAATGCGGGCTTGCCAGGCGGCAGACAGGTGCCCGCGGCTTTGTGCGGTAAGTCTCGATGTAGCAACCAGTTCAGGAAGAAGCGACTCAGGTCATGGCCAAGACAGCAATCAGCCCCACGCGAGAAGAAGATTATCCCGAGTGGTATCAGCAAGTGATCCGGGCAGCCGATCTGGCCGAAGTCTCGCCAGTACGCGGCTGTATGGTGATCAAGCCTTGGGGCTGGTCGATCTGGGAAAACGTTCAAAAAGTGCTCGATGGGATGTTTAAGGCCACTGGTCACGAAAACGCTTACTTCCCGCTCTTTATCCCGATGAGCTTCCTCGAGAAAGAGGCTGAGCACGTCGATGGTTTCGCGAAAGAGTGCGCTGTCGTCACGCACCATCGTCTCGAGCCGGGCAAAGATGGCAAACTGGTTCCCGCTGGTCCGCTCGAAGAGCCTCTGATCGTCCGCCCCACCAGTGAAACGATCATCGGTTCGATGTATGCCAAATGGGTGCAGTCGTATCGCGATCTGCCAATCCTGATCAACCAATGGGCCAACGTTGTCCGCTGGGAACTACGTACGCGCTTGTTCCTCCGCACGACGGAGTTCTTGTGGCAAGAAGGGCACACCGCGCACGCCACCGAAGAAGAAGCACGCGAAGAAACGTCCAAGATGCTCGAGGTCTACGCCGACTTCGCCGAGAACTTCATGGCGATGCCCGTCATCAAGGGCGAAAAGACCGCAGGCGAGCGTTTCCCCGGCGCGGTGCAAACCCTATCGATCGAAGCAATGATGCAAGATCGCAAGGCACTGCAGGCCGGAACGTCGCACTTTCTCGGTCAGAATTTTGCCAAAGCGCAAGAGATCAAGTTCCAGGATCAGCATGGCAAAGAATGCTTTGCTTGGACTACTTCCTGGGGCGTTTCGACACGTCTGATCGGCGCGCTGATCATGACCCATAGCGACGACGATGGACTCATCATTCCACCGAAGCTCGCCCCCAAACACATCGTGCTGCTGCCAATCTATCGCAACGACGAAGAGCGAACTGCGGTACTGGCTTATGTGAAAAGCCTCAAGGTGGAACTTGAATCGCAAAAGTATTCCGGCGAATCGATTCGCGTGATGATCGACGATCGTGACCTGCGTGGTGGCGAGAAGAACTGGCAGCACGTGAAAAAAGGTGTTCCGCTGCGTGCTGAAATCGGACCCAAGGATATCGCCAAAAACGGCGTGTTCCTCGCCCGTCGCGATACGGGGGAGAAGGTCGGCGTTGGTCGCGAAGATCTCGTGGCAACGATTGCCGATCGCCTCGACGCGATTCAAAAGAACCTGTTTGATCGCGCTCTAGCCTATCGCGAAGAGCACACGCGCAATGTCGATTCGCTCGACGATCTGATTGCCTGGTTCACTCCCAAAAACACGGCGGAAGACAAAGCCGAGATCCACGGCGGCTTTGCGATGTGTCACTTGGTCGATGAGCCTGCTGTCGATGAGCTACTCAAAAAGCATCGCCTTACGGTCCGCTGCATTCCACTCGCTGGTGCTGTCGACGAAGGAACTTGCATCGTTACCGGCAAGCCAGTGACCAAACGTGTCGTCGTGGCGAAGTCGTACTAAGCGATGGGAAACGTTCTGCCAACAGCCGACGCTCTGCTCGTCGCGGCGATTTTTAGCCGCGATCTAGGGGCGATCGATTGGGCCAAAGCGCGCCTCACTTCGGAGTGGGGCGCAATTGCGCTGGCGAGTCCTCTCTACGACCACGAAGAGACTCGCTTCTACGAAAAAACGATGGGCCCAGGGCTCAAGAAGTGTTTTGTCGCGATGGAGCGGCTGATTGATCCCGCGACCCTTCCCAGCTGTAAAATCGCTTCCAATACGTGGGAAGAGGAGGGGGCCAAGCTGCTCGCAAGTGGCGTCGCGCGGCCCGTGAATATCGACCCGGGCTATATCACCGAAGCCAAGCTGGTTTTGGCGACCACAAAGGATCGCGACCACCGGATTTACTTATCGCAGGGGATTTTCGCCGAGGTGACGCTCCATTTTCAGGCAGGAAAATGGCAGCCGCGGCCTTGGACCTACCCCGATTATCAGCGGGCTGATTATCATGAATTCTTCAGCCAATGTCGTGACTACTTGCGCTCGCAGAAGATTCGCCAGCGATCGCCCGACTAGTTGTCTCTAGCGATTCTGTCCCTCGACCTCTTTTCGAAACCAACCGGGCCATCGATGCAAGATTTGTCGTCGCTCGGAATGTTCATTGTCGCTTCGATTGTGCCCAGTCTCGTCGTGGCGTGGTTGGCAACCTATTTGATGCGATCCCTCGCGCCGCGCATGGGGCTCATCGATAAACCCAATCATCGCAAAGTGCACACGACTCCCACACCGATGGGAGGTGGCGTTGCCGTGTGGGCCGGTGTGATAGGCGTGTTCCTGCTAGGGACCCTTGTGCTGCTGGCGATCGACCCTCAATCGCCACCAACGTTTGTGCCCGATTTTGCCAAGGCACATCTCGCGGGGATTTCCTCGCAGATCAAGGATTTGTGGCTGCTGCTGACAGCCGCCACGATCCTCGCAGCTCTCGGGCTGGCGGACGACTTACGCGGACTCGCCTGGCAACTTCGCCTTGCTATTCAGTTTGTCGTCGCCGTCACGGTGGTGACCTTGGTCCCCGAACTTCGAATCACCGCTTTTCTCGAGCTTCCACCGCTCACCATCGCGCTGAGTGTTCTCTGGATCGTGGCGCTCGTGAACTCTTTTAACATGCTCGACAACATGGATGGTCTGTCGGCAGGTGTCGGAACGATTGCCTCGCTGATGCTCGCAGCAGTGCTCCTCTTTGCACCCGATGTGGGATCACAAGGTCCGCAGCTGTTTGTCTCGGGACTGCTGCTGGTACTCGCCGGCGCGCTGATTGGTTTTCTTTTGCACAACCGGCCTCCCGCCAAAATCTTTATGGGAGATGCCGGGAGCTACTTCCTCGGCTTCGTGATTGCAGCGGCAACATTGCTCGCCAGTTACGCGGGTTACAAAGGTGAAAAAGCTCACGCGATTTTTGCGCCACTGTGTGTGATGGCCGTCCCGCTCTACGACATGTCGACCGTTATTCTGATTCGCTTGCGTCGTGGACTCTCGCCGTTTCATCCCGACAAGAATCACTTTTCGCATCGGTTGGTCGAACTCGGTTTCACCAAACCTCAAGCGGTTTTGATGGTCTATCTGGTATCGTTCACGTGTGGTCTCGGCGCACTGCTGTTGCCGCGCGTGGATGAAGTGGGGGCTGCAATCGTCCTTCTTCTCGAAGCATCGCTGCTGGTGCTGGTGGGACTTCTCGAGTGGGTAGCGCGACGCACGATCGCTCAGGATTAATCGGATGAAATCGCGAAATTCGCCTCGAAAAATAACCAGCGAGCCTGTGCAACCAGCCGCAGCGCCAGCGAGCAGTTCGTGGGCCAAGCCGCAGCTGACCGATCTGCTGCGCGCTATGGTGGTGCTGTCGATCTGCTTAACGCCGCTCGTCCCCAGCGAAGCGGCCATGCCGTTTGGAAGCTATGCGCCGCTGGCGATGTTTTGGCTGGTGCTGGTGATTCTGTTTGGCGTCTCGCTGCTGGTCGACCCGCGACAAGTGATTCGCGTCAGCCGCATCGAACTTGTTGGCGTGGCACTCCTGGGCTGGCTCACCCTAAGCACAGTCGCTGCAGGTTTGGCGGGCGACGCTCGGCAATCGCTGAACGCGCTTTGGATCTACTTCAGTTATGCAGCCGCGTATTTTCTCGTGCGGCAATGGTTCGCGACTCCTCGAGCAGGGCGAATGCTGGTGGGTGTCTTAATGGCGAGCGCTGTGCTTCAGAGTGGGCTCGGAGAGTGGCAGTTCTTAGTGAGCATGCCGCGCGAGCGCGCGATGTATGAGAAGAACCCCGAGCAAGTGCTTGTCGATAGTGGCATCAGCACCGATAAGAATTCGCCGCAGCGAAAGCTCTTTGAAAACCGAGTCTATAGCGTCGAACCGCTGGGGAGCTTTGCTCTCACCAACTCGCTGGCGGGGCTCCTCTTGCCGATGCTGGTGATCGCTGCGGCGATTGCTGCTCAGCAAGTTCGGCGATCGTCGCCACTTGCGATGGTGCTTACCGCCCTGGTGGTCATCACCATCGCAGCCTGCTTGCTCCTTACCAAAAGTCGCACAGCCTACTTAGCGTTAGCCGCTAGCCTCCCTCTCTATTTTCTCGTGCACTGGATTGCGGGGCGTTGCACTTCGGCAAAGTTTCCGAGCGAAACGCCCACGACCACAGCTGCGCCTTCACGCCGTAATTGGTACCTGATGGGTGGCGCTGCTGCGACCCTTGTGCTCCTCAGCGTGGCGATGCTCTGGCTTGGTGGACTCGATGCCAAAGTGCTCAGCGAAGCTCCCAAGTCGATTGCCTTTCGCCTGGAGTACTGGCAGGCAACTTCGCGTATGATCGCCGACTCGCCACTTGTCGGTTGTGGGCCTGGAAACTTCCAGCAGACGTATGCGGCGTACAAGCTGCCGCAGGCGAGTGAAATGATCGCCGATCCTCACAACTGGCTCTTCGAACTCGCCTCCACAGCCGGACTTCCGGCGATGTTACTTTCGGTCCTGTTCATCGCTTTGTCGCTTCAAAAAGTGCTCTGTACGCGTGTGGAGCCGACAGCTGCTAACGCTTCGACATCAGTCGCTTCGACAGCGAGCAGTTCCGAAACATCCACGGCTCGCTGGATCGTAGGGGGGGCTTTGACCTCGCTTGTGGCAGCATTGCCTCTAGCACTGATTGCCGGCTATCCGCTTTCGTTCGATCCCCTCACAGGGCTTCCCGAAGTCTGGATCGTTGGACTCCCTGCATTGCTGCTGACCTTCGTCGCCTTTGGGAAATGGACGGTGGATGGCGAACTTTCCAGCGCCACGATCATCACGGCCCTCTTGGCCCTCGGCATCAATCTACTGGCGGCTGGTGCCACTACCTTTCCGGGCGTTCTGTTACCGGGAGTCGTTTTGCTGGCCGTCGCCATGACGCAGCAGCCAGTGGCACTCTCCAGCGGGGATGTTTCGCAAGGGAAAGCGGCTGGCATTTGTGCCATCGGCTTGGCCCTGGTTGTGGCCTGCTATTTCACTCTCTATAAGCCGGTCCTGACAGCTCGCACGCTCGAACTCGATGCCGAAGCGAGCTACCGCCTCGGACAGGTCGAGCGGGCCTCCAGCGAGTACCAAGCTGCCGCCGCCGCCGATCCTTGGTCCTCGTCGCACTATCGATCGCTCGTGCAGATGTGGACTCAAATTGCGTCGCAAGTGGAGTTGCCCGAGGAAGTTCGAGTGCGGGCGCTTGATTCCTACGATGATTACAGCCAATTGCTTGTAAAAACGAACCCCGGCGATGCGATTGCGTATCAGCTACTGGCGGAAACGGCGATTCGTTTGTACGACACTACGCGCGACAAACGCTATCTCGAGCGGGCTCGTAAATCACTTGCTGACGGGATCACGCACTACCCCGCAAGTTCTCGCATGCATGCTCAGGCCGCTTGGATTGCGCGGCTGCAAAACGACAGCGCCCGTGCGACTGAAATGGCCGACCAGGCTCTTCAGCTCGATACCATGCATAATCACACCGAACAGAAACTCGCTTCGCTCCGACTATTTGATACGCCACTTCCTCGCGTGGTATTTTCGACGGAAGAGTTTGAGCAGTCGGCGCTCGAGTTGATGCAAAAAATCGTCGGTGCTTCGGCACCACCGTCAGGAGGAGTCAACCCATGAAATTAGTTCTAGCATCGCTTGTGGCACTCGCCGTGGGTGTGGGGCTTGGCATTTTGAGTACGAGTTTTGAACTGGGAGACGACTATCTTCCCGTTCCACTTGCCGAGCGTGTGACGCAAGGGCGACCGATTGCGATTGTCGTCAACGGCGATCACCACAACTTCGGCAAGATGCAGCGCAATGGAAAGTCGTCGCACGAATTCATCGTGCGTAACGATGGAACAGAACCCCTTTCGCTCACCACCGGGGACACCACTTGCAAATGCACCCTGTTTAAAGCTGGAAGCGGAACCCTGGCTCCAGGTGAGTCGACCAAGGTGAAGCTGGAGTGGACTGCCAAAACGGGGGACGAAGAATTCTCGCAATCAGCCGAACTTCGGACCAACGATCCTGATCGACAGGTGATTCGACTGGTGATCGAGGGGAAGATTTTCGAGCCTCTGAAGGCCGATCGTCGGGAGGTGAACTTCGGTACGATCGTCGGGAGTGAACCGGTCTCCGGAGTTTTTCGTTTGCTTGCTTTCGAGAACAAAACGCTCGAACTGGCGACGCATGAATTCTCGCAGGAGCGAGCCAAGGAGAAGTTCAAGCTCGAGTCGCGCCCCCTTACAGCGGAGGAATTAACCGAGTCGGATGGTGCCACGGCAGGGCTCGAGATTCGCATCAGCCTCGATTCAGGATTGCCACTCGGCGCTCTCTCGCAAACGATCAAAATGAAGACTACGGCCGAGAACCTGCCGATGATCGAACTACCGATCATGGCCACTGTGGTGAGTGATTTGTCCCTTTCGGGGCCTAAGGTCAACCAGGAGAAGGGGCTCGTATCGCTGGGCGTCTTACCACGCGGCAAGGAACTGAAGCACACGGTGTTTGTGCTCGTGAAAGGACCCTATCGCGACGATGTGCAGTTGACCATCGATTCCGTGGATCCCTCGACGAGCTTGCAGGCCAAACTTGGGGAGCCTTCACGCGACAACCCCAAAATCGTTCGCTATCCGCTCGAAATCATCGTGCCAGCGGATGCCACTCCCGTGCAGCGCGTGAGTGGAGGCGGGTTTGGTCAAATTAAATTCAAAACCACGCATCCCGAAACCAAGGAATTCAAAGTCTTTGTGAATTTTGCGGTCAGCGAGTAGCCGAGTTTGCGATTCCCCGCCATCATCATTTTTGAGAAGATAGGAGTTCGACGAAGCAGGTGTAACTAGCGCCTGCGAGCACGTAGATCAAGGACGACGGGCAATGCGATTTCGACGCTGCGACGGATATGTGTGGGCCAATCTCGCGATCCTCGCGATCCTTTCGATCTGCTTGATCGCCTTGGCAATCGTGGTGGGTTGCGGCAGCGATCCCCAGGAGACTCCTGCTCAGGAACCTGCCTCCGAGCTTGCTCCTCCGGAAGTCGTGCTCCCTACGACCGACCCGCTTCCAGGTCCCGAAGTTGAGCCACCACCGCGTGTACAGCCTGCGCCGGAAGTTCCTGCAGCAGAGCCACCCACGGAGCCTGCCGCAGAAACGCCATCCCCGATTCCTACCGCAGAGAATCCGCTCCGTGCGCCAGCTGCGACTGCTGCAGTCGACGGGGAAACCGAAAAACCGAGCAAAGCTCCTCCTGAACCGTACGCGTGGCCGAAGTGGCCTAAGCCGCAGTTCGCCTTCTTTGTGACGGGCCAGCAGATGGGCTACATCGAGCCCTGCGGTTGCACGGGTCTCGAAAATCAGAAGGGGGGGCTCGCTCGACGGCATTCGCTCCTGACGCAGCTGAAGCAAACTTCTGGCTGGGAAGTGGTGCCGATTGATGTTGGCAGTCAGGTTCGTCGTTACGGCCGTCAGTCTGAAATCAAGTTCACCCAAACAGCCAACGCGCTCCGTTTGCTCGGCTATCAAGCGGTGACACTCGGGAAAGATGATCTCCGCCTCAATGCAGGGGAACTGCTCGCTGCCACCAATCCCGACACCGATCGCGAAAGTATCTTCACGTCGGCCAATGTGGCGCTGCTCGCCCGCGAATTGCAGCCACGATTTCGGATCATCGAAGCAGGGGGACGAAAAATTGGCGTGATCGGCGCGCTGGCCGATGACTACGAACAACAGCTCCAAAGCGACGAAATTGTGCACGAAGGAGCTGTCGAGGCTCTCAAGGCAGGGGCTGCTGAAATGAAGCAGGCCGGCTGCGATCTATTGGTTTTGCTCGCGCACGCTTCGATGGACGCCACCAAAAAACTTGCCACGGCGGTCCCTGAATTCGACCTCGTCGTCACTTCCGGTGGCGTTGGTGAACCGACGCGCGAACTCGTTCCGATCGAAGGGACGAAATCGCGCATGGCCCAGGTCGGTACCAAGGGGATGTATGTCGGCATCATCGGGGTTTACGACGACGCGAAAGAACCGCTGCGCTACGAACGAGTCCCTCTCGACAGCCGACTTTCCGACTCCAAAGCGATGCTCGATCTGCTCGCGGAGTATCAAAACCAACTTCAGCAACTGGGACTCGGCGAACTGGGACTTCGTCCCCAGCCACATCCTTCGGGACGCACCTTCGTGGGAACTTCCACCTGCGTCGATTGCCATACCAAGGCGGGAGAAGTTTGGGCCAACTCCAAGCATGCTCATGCCACCGATTCGCTCGTCACGCCACCGAATTCACGAGGCGACATTGCTCGACATTTCGATCCCGAATGTCTCAGCTGTCACGTGACTGGCTGGGAGCCGCAGAAGTTTTTCCCCTTTGCTTCGGGCTATGAATCGCTCGAGAAAACCCCGGTCATGGCCCACAGTGGGTGCGAGAATTGCCACGGTCCAGGCTCGGCGCATGTCGCGGCTGAAAATGGAGATGGTTCGCCCAGCATGGCTGACATCCTGCAGCGTCGCGAAGAGATGAAGCTTCCCTTGGCTGGAGGTGTTGCCGAACGCCGCTGCATGGAATGCCACGACATCGATAACAGCCCCGATTTCCACGTGAAGGGGGCGTTTGAGAAGTACTGGAAGCAGGTCGAGCACATCGGCAAAGATTAAGGCGCGCAGGGCTCACGCTCGATTTTTCTTTGGCAAATGGGGCGAGCGAATGGGCTCCGTGTGTGCTTGAGCCATGCATCGCAGGCGGGCTGAGCAGATGGCGCAGCGACAGATGAGGAGTGGACGTAGCGACGTCCCCAAGCTGCAGGGCGGGGTTTGCGATTCCTTGTGCTAGAAGGAGATCGCGCGGGAAGAACAAGAACATCGTGGCGGCTGAAGCTGCGCCGTTAATCGATGTCGCTCGTCCCGCTACTTAGGCTTTTTTTTGGTAAGCCCTTTATTCGATTGCTTCGGTTCGGACTTTTTTCCGGCACCATCCGATTTCGGAGCTGGTGGCTTAGGCTTCTTGTCACCCTTTTTGTCGTCGACCTTAATCACGGGCTTCGCGGGCTCTTTGCCTGCAGGCTTAGGTGGAGCTTTGGGGGCTCCTTTGCTGGCATCTTTGGGGCCAGGCTCCTTGGCGGCGGCCTTTTCAGCGGCTTTGTCGCCACCTTTTTCAGAGGGCTTTCCCCCGGGTTTGCCTCCCGATTTGCCGGCTGTTGCATTCGGCATTTGGGGTGGCACGATCGGCTTAGGGGCCAATCGTTCGAGTCGGGCTGCCTCTTCGATCGCACGGTTGGTCTCTTCGACACGCACCACACGTTTGCCGAGGCGTTCTTTGTAGTCAGGGTCGATTTCGGCCAGAATGCCTCGTAGTTTCGACGATCCAGGCGACGCTTTGAAATCGGCTGCGAGCTGATGCATCAGCGAACCGAATTCCGCCCCCTTGTTCTTGGGAATGGCCCGTTCCATGCCAGGAATTTGATGTTTGTCGGCTTCTGCATCGTTGATCACGCCGACGGCGTAGAGCAGCGTGACAGCTTCTTCCGTCACCGGAATCGCATGCCCGCCGAGCGCCTGCTGTGTCACAAAGGCCCGCACAAAGCCGGTGCTCCCGGCGATCTTTTCCAGGTCCTTTTCGGCTTTGCCCAGGTTCTGCTTTTTGAGGGGCTCGAGGTCGAACGAATAGTTCGCTTCAAAGACCGACTGCAAGACCTTCTTGATGCGGTTGCCAGCAGCTTGCGGATCAGCCACTCCCGACATCACTTCGGCGAGTTCGGTGACGGTGGTCACGCGAACTTCATTCCAGTCGAAGAAGAGTTCCTTGAGTTTGGCAAAGGCTTCGTCAGCCGCTTCGTAGCGTGCGCTTTCCAGACAGCAGGCATAGAGCAAATGCTCGAGGACTGTGCGTTCGGTGGGCACGATGATCGGCTTGTAGTACTTTTTGAGTACCTTGTGAACTTTGGCGAGAATCGCGGCTCGATTGGGGCTTGTCATGTCGGTCCCGCAGGGTCAGTTGTCGGGCAATTCGTTGAGTAGTGCTAGTTCGTGGAGAAGCGTGGAGTGCTTGTCAGCTAAGCATGCCGCAGGCGGTGCGCCTCACTTCTGATCGTTGTTCTCGTCGTCGCTATTTTCGACGTCGCTATCGACTTCGTCATCCTCGGTTTCCTCTACTTCGTCTTCGTATTCCTCGTCCAGTTCATCGGTCGGTACTGGTGGCGGAGGAGGAGAAGCACCAGGAGCCATGCTGCTGGTCGAAGGGAGAACTTCCTTGAGGATGCGCAGGACCTCGAGCGAGTTCTTCACGCCGCGGTCGATTTCAAATGTGAGTTTGGGGGTATAACGCGTGTCGATTTCGTCGGCGATGCGCTTCTGCAAAAAACCGGCAGAATTCTGCAGGCCGAGCACGGTGAGCTTTTCGCGCTGCTCGTCACCCATGACCGAAACCATGATCTTGGCGGCACGCATGTCGGGAGTCATCTCGACCTTGACCACCGTGACATCGCGCACGCGCGGATCGCGAATCTCCGTCAGGATGGCCATGCTGACCACCTCGCGAATCGCTTCCTGTGCTTTGAGTATCCGCCTCGATGTCATCGTGATTCCCTAATTTCCTCGGCCAAAAAGCTGCTCTGTTTTTTTGAAGTCACTGCGCGTTTTGCTACATCAGCAAGTGGCAACTCGTCACGAAAGGCCAAGGGCTGCCACAAGCGACCAACGCATGCTGTCGCCGCGCAAGGCACGTCGATGCTGGCTGGTGGCGATAGGCAACGCCGGCTGAACACCGAAACGAAGATCGAGTGGCAATTTCCATTCGACCTTCGGTGGCAATCTTCGCCGCGTGGCCTGCTGGTTGTGCGTCCTACAGCGTACGGGCCACTTCCTCGATCTTGTAAGCTTCGAGCAAGTCCCCTTCCTTGATGTCATTGAAGTTGGCCAGCTTGATGCCGCATTCCATGCCGCGGCTGACTTCCTTCACGTCATCCTTGTCGCGACGGAGCGAATCGATGGCGTAATCGCCGATGGTGCGATTCTCGCGATTCACACGAACGCGGCAGGAGCGATCGATCGTACCCTGGATCACTTGCGAACCAGCGACAGTACCTACGCGGCTGATGACAAACGCCTGTTTGACGAGTGCTCGACCCATGTCGACCACGCGCTCTTCGGGTTTGAGTTTCCCTTCGAGCAAGGCCTTAATGTCGTCGGTCACCTTGTAGATGATGTCGTAGCGGCGAATTTCCACGTGACGATCGTCGGACAATGCACGGGCTGCTTCGTCGGGGATGACGTTGAAGGCAATGATCACCGCGTTCGATGCGTGGGCCAGGGTGACGTCGGCCACCGAAACACCACCCACCGAAGCTTGCAGCACCTTGATCTTCACTTCCGGGTGATCGAACTTGCTGAGTTCCTTCAGGATCGCTTCGATCGAACCACGCACGTCGGCGCGGATGATCAAGTTGAGGTAAGTCGCTTCTTCGGTCTTGCCGACGCGTCCTTCCGACAACTGCTTTTGGAACTCTTCGAACGACACCTTGGTGGTAGTGCCCGAGAGGCTCTGGTGGCGCGATTTATCAGCGCGGCCAACAGCCAGTTCACGAGCGCGACCGATGTCGTCGAGTACGTAGAACTTCTCGCCAGCACCGGGAGCGACGTCGAGACCAGTGACGTTGATGGGAGTAGATGGGGGAGCCTCTTTGAGGCGAACGCGTGGACGAAGGGTGTCGTACATCGCCTTCACGCGGCCATGAGCGGAACCGCAGACGACGATATCACCTTCACGCAACGTTCCGTTCTGCACCATCAGCTTGGCAATCACACCGCGACCAGCCTCTTGTTCGCTTTCGAGGCACATGCCCGACGCTTCGCGTGTTGGGTTGGCCTTGTACTCGTGAAGTTCGGCGGTGACGAGCAGGGTTTCGAGCAGCGTGTCCATACCTTCGCCTGTGATGGCCGAGGTACGAACCACTTCCACTTCACCACCCCATTCGCTCGGCAGCAAACCAGCGGTGGCGAGCTGCTGGAGCACTCGCTGCTGATCGGCACCCGGGAGATCGCACTTGTTCATGGCGACCACGATCGGAACCCCAGCCGCTTTGGCGTGGCTGATCGCTTCTTCCGTTTGTGGCATCACACCGTCGTCGGCGGCCACCACGAGTACCGCAATGTCGGTGACGTTGGCACCACGAGCACGCATTTCCGTGAATGCTTCGTGACCAGGCGTATCGACGAATGCCACCACGCGACCATCTTTGGTTTTGATCGTGTAGGCGCGGATGTGCTGGGTGATACCACCCGCTTCACCCGAGACCACGTTCGTGCCAATGATGCGGTCGAGGAGCGACGTCTTACCGTGATCGACGTGACCCAGGAAGGTGACGATTGGCGGACGAGCGACGAGCGACTCGGGCGCGTCTTCCGTACCCTCAAACTCCTTGGTCAACTCTTCTTCGAGTGTCAGCGGCTGTTTGACTGTGACATCGAGGCCGAGTTCGCCAATGAGCAGTTCGACGTATTCGTTGGGAATCGGATCGTTGATCCGAGCCATGATGCCCAGGACCATCAGCTTCGCAACGACTTTACCGGCACCAATTCCCGCTTGTTCGGAGAACGTGCGGACGGTGCAAGGGACCTCGACTTCGAGTTTGTCTTTACGCGGAGCAGCTGCTGTTCGCTGATGCGATTTGAGACGCGTGAGCGTGTTCTTGCGGCGGCGTCCACCATCATCATCGTGCGAGAAGTGATTCGAGCGACGCCCCGCTTGCTGCGGACCGCGTGCTTTGTTGCGATCGGCGCGAACCGATGCCATGTCGGCCAGACCTGCATCGGTGCCTGGCGCACCTTTCACACCCTTCTTACCGCGTGCCAGAGCGCCACCCTTGCCAGGTGTGGTCAGATCGGGCTCGATCGGAAGTGGGCCACGCATGGCGGGCTTTTTACCAGCAACGTCACCGGGACCTCGACGGTCGCGATTCATCGATGCGGTGAGCTCGCCCAGCGGTGGCTTCACACCACGCTTGCCACCGGCGATAGCGTCGGTGGGGAGTCGCATGATCGGCTTTTGTGGAGCCGGTTCGTTCGACTTGGGTGGTGGAGGTGGTGGCTGATTCGACTTGGGCATTTCGCCGAGGCGAATGACCGGACGTCGGGCTTGTCCGCGCTGGGGATCACGTGGAGGATCGCCAGCAGGCGCACCAGGTGCGCCCCCTTCTTTCCCCTTGGTTTCGACGTTTCGTTTGCCAGCATCCAGCACCTTGATGATGCCGGGGCGGCGACCTGGGCTAAGCGAGTCACCACGTACCGGGGCCATATCGGCAGGACGCGGGGCCAAAGGCCCTGGCTGACGACGTTGGGGAGCGTTTGGGGAGCTCGACGGTGGAGGTGTCGACGGAGCATTGCCAGGAGGAGGCGTCGGAGTTGCCGACGGATTGCTGGCCGCAGGAGCAGCGGGAGGGGCTTGCTCTTTGCGAGGAGGGGTGGTCTTGGGAGCTGCAGGAGCAACGCGAACGGTAGGAGCCGGTGGCGGTACTTTCACAGCTGGAGCTGCGGGAGCTTCCTCGACCTTCGGCTCGACGGGGACGGGCGTTTCGGCCACGACCACGGGAGGTGGAGTTGGTTCTGCGACAGGCTCAGGGGGCGGAGTCGGCGCAGCCTCTTCAGCAACAGCTGGCGTCGGTTCTTCCACGACGGGGGCCGAGCGCTTCGGGGGAGTCTTCGGTGGTGGGGGAGGCGGAGGTGGAAGTGTGGCTGTTGAGCCAACTGGCGAAGCCAGTACCGCCTTCATGTCAACCAGCGGAGCGGCAGGAGCAGGAGCCGATCGTTTCGACGCGCCATCGAGATACGACTTGAGCTTCGTTACTTCATCATCTTCGAGGCTGGCCAGCGCCGAGCCCTTCCCGGTAATCCCTGCTTTGGTGCAGAGATCTACGAGGTCTTTGCTGTCGATCTTGAGATCTTTTGCTAACGCGTAAATCCGAATGGGCACGTGCGCCCTCCTATGCCGCGATCTGCCATCAGGACCCGCCCCTGGTACGTTGTGGGGTAAGCCTGATCGATCGGGGTTGCCTGGCTAGTTAACTCATGTAATCGATCTCCTCTGCACGCATCGCCCTTGCAACCGAAAAGGCAATTGCCACATGCCACACCATGTGCCAGCAGAAGTTCCACCCGAACAGCTCCCCGGCCCTTGGTTTGAGTTGTCTCGTGCATTGCATACTGCAATACATGGGGGTCAAACACCCAGGGTGCCGCTCGACTAGAGCCTTACTGTCAAAGGATTTACGGCCATAAATGGCTCGAGCTACAAGAGGTTTTAAGACCTCGCGAGCTTCGTAAAGTTCGACAGGAAAAGAATCGCTCGATCGCTCGCAGAAGAGGGCCGCTAGCCGGCCGCGAGCTGAGCAATCACAGGAACAAGCAATTCCCTAGAAAGTAGCCGCAGGACCGAAACATAAGTCAGCCCCCTCTCAAGCCTGCTAGCTGCCGGAAATTAGTCCGATCGCGAAGGCTTGAGCGAGAAATCAAATTGCGCTTGGCACGCCCGGTGGGGAGTGATTCAGTAATGTAACGCCTCAAGAGCCAAAATACCAGCGTCGCGGCGCGAAGTTTTATCGCTTCTGGCAAGGTTTCTTGTCGAAACAGCTGTGCTTAACAGCACGCCAGCAACTGGCAGTTGGATTTTGTCGCTTGATTGGGCATCATTCGGCACCGCTGGATTGAGCCAGCAGTGCATTTTTCACCCAGCAAGTCGACGGAGCGAAAGCTATTCGCTAGCCCCTTCGCTGGCACGCTCTTCGCGTTTGCGGCGGCGTTCTTCGTCAGCAGCCCGTTCAGCGTCGGTTGCCAGGGTTTCCGCCTGGTTCACGATCTCTTCGACCTGCTCTTCGGTCAGTCCACCCATTTCCATCAGGGCGTCGGGTTCGATCACCGAAAGATCGTCGTACGACAGATAGCCTTGCTCCACGAGTCGCTGAGCCAGTTCTTCCGTCACCCCTTCGATCTTCGAGAAGCCACCCACAGCGCGGTCGATTTGCTGTTCGAGCTCGTCGTTGGTCATGATTTCGATGTCCCAGCCGCAAAGCTTGCTGGCGAGTCGAACGTTCTGACCTTTACGGCCAATTGCCAGCGACAGCTGATCTTCGCGGACCAGCACGATCGCGCGGCCGATCATATCGCACAGCAGCACTTGATCGACTTCCGCTGGTTGCAGCGAAGCGCGAATCAGGGTTTCGGCGTCGTCGCTCCAGCGAACAATATCGATCCGTTCGCCCGAGAGTTCGTCGACAATGTTCTTAATACGATTGCCGCGCACACCGACGCAGGCGCCGACGCAATCGACGCGCTGATCGGTGCTGCTGACAGCCACCTTGCTGCGGTGGGCTGGTTCGCGAGCGATCGCATTCACGCTGATCACGCCATCGGCGATTTCTGGAATCTCTTGCTCGAACAGACGCTGCACGAACTGCGGACGGGTGCGGCTGAGCACCACTTTCACGCGGCTTCCTTGTGGCTTCACTTCAAACACAATCGCGCGAACGCGTTCGTTCGGATGATGCGTTTCGCCCGGGATTTGCTCGCTGCGAGGCAGAATGGCTTCGATGGTACCGAGCGACACAATCGTCGCTGCTCCCTCGCTGCGGGTGACCACGCCGTTGATCAGCTGGCCGATTTGATCGCCATATTCGCCGAGGAGCGAGTCGCGCTCTGCTTCACGAATCTTTTGAATGATCACTTGCTTGGCCGTTTGAGCACCAATGCGACCACTGATTTCCTCAGGGTCGAGCGCTTGGCCATCGGCTATGCCGGAGAGAGCTCCGGTGTTGCGATCGATGTTGATCGTGATGTCGGCGGCATCGCCGTAGTGCTTCTTCGCCGCTGAGACGAGAGCCGCCTCAATAGCTTGAAAAACGACATCTTTATCGATGTTCTTCTCGCGATGGAGAGAATCGACAATACGCAACATATCAGCAGGATTCATGGGTCTATTTCCTCACACGGCTCGAAGGCCCGAGGTCTGGCGAAGAGTCTCGCACAGCCCCGATTGACTCACCCGTCGACGAGTCGAACCAGAATAGTTGTCTTGTGGGCACGAAGGCGATGACCGAGTCTCCCTCGCGGTGCTGGGGCATCGACGTGCAGCTAGCCATCAGCGTTAGCTCTGGGCTAGTCGCCGTGAGCTCGGTTGTCACCAAGTCGCCAGCACGGCGAATGCTTGTCACCTTGGCAGCAATACGCAGGGCGCTAATCGCCGCTTCAGCAGATCCATCAATCTCGACCGATGCGGGGCGAAATGCCAGGGTGATGCGCTCCTGCAGAAGTGACGCGGTATCGCGCGAGAAGTTCTCAGCGGCAAGGCCGGTCAAAAGTGGCTCGGGATATTGATCGGCTACGAAGGCGAGACCTGCTGCTTGAGGCATCAGGCGGCCAGAGATTTCGTTAAGCGTGGGATAAGCAAACAGCCGAGCAGTGCGAAGCGACGTGGGGGCGTCGAGCAACTGGTGGGGCGTGCCGATTTGCGACAGACGACCGCCGTCGAGCACAGCTAGGCGGTCGCCCATGCTGGTTGCTTCGCGATAATCGTGAGTCACATAAATCATCGTCATGCCGGTTTGCTTCTGAAGCTGTCGAATCTCGCGGGCCAAGTTGGTTCGTAGCGGACCATCGAGGCTGGAGAGGGGCTCGTCGAGCAGGAACAGTTTCGGCTTACGCACCAAAGCACGCGCCAGTGCCACTCGCTGCTGCTCACCGCCTGACAAATCCTCGGGCATAAAATCAAGCAAAGGCGTGATGCTCGTGAGCTCTGCAGCCCACGTCACCCGCCTTTGTATTTCGCTCGGGGAAAGTCTGTCCCGCAATGCTGAGCCAGCTTTGGGGCTACCCAGCATCGCTCCCCACAGCCGCGAGCAAGCTCGCCACCATGGGCCTATCCAGCCACTTCCTGACGATCGCGTAAGTCCTGCTGCCACATGATCTTTCACTCGCATGTGCCCATAGAGAGCCAGCGACTGAAACACCATCGCCACATCGCGCCGGTGAGGGGGCGTGGCCTGCATCGAGCTGCCGCCAATCAGCACTTCACCCACGTCAGGTTTTTCGAGTCCCGCGATCAGCCGCAAGAGGGTCGTTTTACCGGAACCGCTCGGGCCGACGAGCACGAGTAGCTCGCCTGCAGGAACGTCCAGATCGACCGCCGTGACTGCTTGCCGACCACCGGAGAAAGTCTTGGAGACGCCACGTAGCGTAACGTCTGCCATGCGACCAACTTCCGATGAGCCAACAAAAAAACGCGAACTACTCTTTCGAGCAGCGCGCGCCGCCGGATTTCGCTCGAAAACTTCGTGGGCGCTCGAACACATTGCGCCAACAAGACTTAAGAGACTAGCCCTGAAGTCCATCGTTAAGGTATCGGCACCCCTGACGAGTGTCAAGTTGGCGGCCTCTCTTTACGACCCCTCCAGGCGAGCGGTTTGCCGACTTGCAGCTTCGCTAAGGTATCGGAAATGTGCGGTGGACCGCAGTTGCTGCTCGGTTTAATTGGCGATGCAGTGCCGTGAAATAAGCTGGCGAAGGGGCTTAGCGATGGCCGCTTGAGGAGCCCGCAAACCGATCGTGCGAGAGCCAGCCGGTCGGCTGTTGGCTGCCGCCATCGAGCGCCAGGTCGCTGAGCACCTCTCCCATCACCGAGGCAAATTTGAAACCGTGACCCGAAAAGCCGGCGGCATAGATCAGCTGCGAATACCCGGGCAACATGCCGACCAGAAAATGCTCGTCGGCGCTCATCGTGTAATAACAGTGGCTCTCGGCGACCACCTCCTCGGTCAGGTCGGGCATCGACCGCCGAACAAATCCCAGGATACGCTCGCGCGATTGGCGGCTATCGACCGGAGTCGAGGCGGGCAGGGGACCAGCGACCGACGTCTCGACCAACTCCCCACCACTATGCTCGGCCACTTTCACACCACCCTCCCCTGGGGTGGCCTTGCCAAGCTGCGGAAATCCGTAAAAAACTCCCTCGGGAGCTTCTACAAGCCAGGTCGGCATACCGGAGGCTGCGGAGTAGAGATCGCTCTTAGCCTGGAGCCAGCAGACATATTTTCGTAATACCGAGAGCTTGGGGAGCGTGGGCCAGATCGGTGACAGCAGCGAATCGGCCCAGCTTCCAGCGGTAATCACTACTTTTGCAGCTTCATGCACTTCACCATCGACCCAAACCCGCGCGCCATCGCTGGTTGGCTCGATGCGAGTGACCTGACCGATCGCGAAAACTGCCCCGGCATCCTCTGCTGCTCGTTGGTGGGCTCGAACGCATCGCTCTACGAGTAAAAAGCCAGCTGCTGGTTCCAAAACGCATGCCATGGACGGATCGATCACTAGCCCCGGAAATCGTTGGCGCGATTGGCTTGGCGAAAGTCTTTCGACAAGCAACTGATGCTCGCGGGCGCTTTGCAGCACCCCTTTCACTACAAAGCCATCAGCGGGACCTGCTTGCAAAAGCCCCACCTGATAGAAGAGTTGTTCGCCAACATGCTGTTCGAGTTCGCGCCAAAGTTCGTAGGCTCGCAGGAGCAGCGGCACGTAGCTTGGATGTTCAAAGTAGGCTTGCCGAATGATACGTGTTTCGCCGTGCGAACTTCCGTGCGCGTGACCTGCTGCGTAACGATCGATGCCGAGCACTTTCCTGCCGCGACGCGCCAACTGCATCGCTGCTGCCGAGCCCATGGCTCCGGTTCCGACCACGATCACATCGAATTGGCTCATGCATCGTTCCTGTGAGAACAAGAGCAACGGAATCGCTTACAGCAAATCGATGGCGTCGACGTCGATCACCCACTGCACATCGTCGGGCGTTTTCCAGGTCGACGAGGCTTCGCGAAACGTGGCACGCAGCGTGTCGCTGTCGACACTTGTCGCGAGCGCGTGAAAACGAAACTTGCCCCGCAATCGCGCGACAGCGCAAGGAGCAGGTCCCAAAATGCGATGCTCGCACTGTTTAGCTTCCAGCAGCTTTTTCCACGATTCGGCAGCCATGGTGGCGAACTCGCGCGTTTTCGATTCGCTATCCCCGCGCACAATCAGCCGCAACAAGGTGGTGAAGGGTGGAAAGCCATGCGCCACACGATCGGGGAGTTCGCGACCAACGAACTTGGCATAGTCGTGATCGACCGCTGCTTCAATCGCGGGGTGATCGGGGCTGAAGGTTTGCACGAGAACGCGCCCACCCAGTTCACCGCGCCCTGTTCGCCCCGCTACTTGCGTGACTAACTGAAACGTACGCTCCGCCGCTCGGAAATCGGGCAGATGCAGCGCCGTGTCGGCATTGATCACACCGACGAGTGTGACGTTCGGAAAATCGAGCCCCTTGGCGATCATCTGCGTGCCGAGCAAGATCTGCACTTCGCCACTTCGAAACTTCGCGAGCGCCGCCTCGTGGCTCCCCGGTTTTTGCATTGTGTCGCTATCCATGCGGAGCACTTTGGCGGCAGGAAACCGGGCCTTGATCTCGGCTTCGAGTTTTTCGGTTCCCAGTCCGCTGTAGCGAATGCCATCAAACGTGCAGTCGGGGCAGCGCTCGGGAGGTTTGGTCGTAAAATCGCAGTGATGACAGACGAGCAGCTGTTCTTCGCGGTGATGCGTGAGAGCTAAGTCGCAGTGCTCGCATTTCGCGACAAAGCCGCAAGCGGGGCACTGGACGTGAGTGCTATAGCCGCGCCGATTCAGCAGCAAAATCACTTGCCCTTTTTCGGCAATCGCTTGGGCAATCGCGGTGTGAAGTTGTCGCCCGATACTGCCGCGCGACGATCGACTTTGAAACTCCACACGCAGATCAATCGTTCCGACATGCGGCAACTCGCGCCCCTCGACTCGGTCGGGCATCGGGACGAGTTCATACTTGCCGCTGCGGGCCCGGTAGTAGCTTTCAAGCGACGGAGTGGCTGTGCCCAGCACCAGAGGAATCCCGAGCTGCAAGGCGCGATGTTCAGCTACGTCGCGCGCGTGATAGCGGGGCGCTTCGCTCTGCTTGAACGAGCCGTCGTGCTCCTCGTCAATCACAATCAGTCCCAAGTGGGGCGCGGGGGCAAATACCGCCGAACGAGCGCCGACAATCACTTGCACTTCTCCGCGAGCAATCTGCTCCCAGTGATAATGACGCTCGGCGTCCGATAGATGGCTATGCAGCACCGCCACTCGGTCGAATCGCGAGCGGAAGCGCTGGCGCGTTTGAGGGGTTAGGCTAATTTCCGGCACCAGCACAATTGCTTGCTGACCAAAGCTGATCACACGCTCGATCGCCTGGATGTAAACCTCGGTCTTGCCGCTACCAGTCACGCCATGCAGCAAAATGGTGGCGGAGGTGCGGCGATCGATGGCCCGGTTGATGGCCGCCAGAGCATGGGACTGAGCCGGATGAAGGGCCAGTGGCTCAGTCCTCGCCAGTGGCAGCTCTTCGTGCGAACTGCTACGAACGCGGCGCACATCCGACGCAATCCACTTCTTCTTACGGAGCCCCGTGATCTGCGCAATACTGCAGCTGGCAAACTCGCCCAGCTCGACTGGCGTAAGCTCGCGCGGCGAGGTGCCCAGTATGCGCAAAATTTCGAGATGCGCGGGCAGCACCTTCTTGGGCTTCTCTCCCGAGCGATCGACGCCACTGGCCAAAATCTGCCGCCCCTCGGCCGAGAGCGAAAGGAACGTGGTCTCTCGCGTACCAGCATTGCCGCGCACACCCGCAGGCACCACGCCATGCAGCACTTGCCCCCAAGGGCAGAGGTAATAGTCAGACATCCAGCGAGTGAGTTCGAGCATTTTGCGCTCGACCAAAGGAACGTCGTCGATCACAGCGGCGATCGCTTTGAGCGGACGTCCTGAAGCGGGCTTGCTCGTCACGCTGGTGCAGTAGCCGACCACTTCGCGGCTTGCTCCCAGCGGAACTTGCACCCGAGCGCCTGGCTTAAGTCGCGGAGCCAAAGGCTCGGGAATCAGATAGTCAAACGGGCCGAACGGCGGATCGCGAAACACCACCTCGGCCACCAGTTGCACCTGCGCGGCATCGAGATCCCACGCATCGGGCGTGCGATCGAACAGAGATGCCTGGCTCGGTGTCATCGCTACAAAGTCGCTCAAGTCGGTCGCAAATCGTTCCTTACCGCAAACGCTATGACTCGCATATCGCCAGTGGAGATGCGAGTGGCAAAGAACGAGGAGCGTGGTTGAAACCGCGTGGTAGTCCCCAGCGATTGTAGCGTATCCGCTGCCTGATTACGGCTCGTAGACCTCTTGAAAAGGACTCCGGCCACGCGGCATGTATTTGCACATTGCGATGCCGACCGCATACAGCAGCGAGAGGGGACCCGCCATCAAGAGCATGCTGATCGGATCGGCTGGCGTGAGCACCATCGACACAATGCAGATCACCAGAATCGCGATGCGCCACTGGCTGGTGTAAAGCTCAATCGAAACGAGTCCCAGACGGTTCAGCAGCACCATCACCAGAGGCAACTGGAAGCTAATGCCAAACCCGATCGGCAGGATCAGCACAAAGCTGAGCCACTCCCCAATACGTGGTTCAAACTCCGCATTCATCCCTCGGTTGAACGTGAAGAGGAAGCTGAGCACTGGCTCGAAGACAAACACAAAGGCCAGCGTAGCACCACCCAGGAAGAGCGCGATGCTGATCGGCAGGTAGACATAAACCTGGTTCTTCTCGTGCGGATAGAGCCCCGCTGCAACGAAGTTCCAGATTTGCAGGAAGACCCAAGGGCTGGCCAATACGAGCCCCGATACAAAGCCTGCCTTCATCCAGATCATGAACGCCTCTTGCGCATTTAGCACTTGAAAGCGAACACCGACTGGCTTCCAGGTTTGCAGTGGAATGAGATTCACGCGTGGCGCGCGAACATGATCCGCCAGCCAATGGCCAAGCAGCAGGCGGTTGAGATGCATCACATCGTCGTGCGCCGGTTTCTCGACTTCCACCAGCTTCAAGAGACTTGCAGCGGCTGTTTTTTCGACAGCATCGAGCTGTTCCATGAGTGGCTTGAGCGCGTCGGATGTCGCTCGTTGCGAGGCAAGTTTGTTTACCAGTTCCAAGAGACTTGCAGCATCAGCTTTCGAAAGTGGTGGTTTGGCGCTACCGAGACGCTCAATCAGTTTTTGCTCGAGAGGCGAAAGCAATTTCCAAATCGCCACTGCGGAGGGATCGCTCTTTTTGTCATCTGCGGCCGATTTACCGGCCAAGATTTTTGCGGCGATGGCAGAAGCGGCTTTGCTTTCGTTCGGAACGAGATCTTTGGGCAGAAGTTGATACTGCGAGAGCGAAACACTCCCGAACACACCGGGATAGTTTAGCTGGAGTGTCTCCATCAGTTTCCCAGTTTCGACATGGATCGTGGTCGGAATCATCCGGTCTTCTACCACTAGTCGCAGTGTCTCGGCGGGAATGTTTTCGCCGTACTCGCCACTCTCTTTCAGCTGAAGCTGAGCCTTCTCGATATCGTAGTTTTCGAGGGCGTTTTCGAGCGGTGTCTGAAAAAAGTTGACCACACCATTGGCGATATAGAAGCCGATGATGCAGCCGATGGCTACACCAACACAGGCTCGGAACAAGCAAACCCGAAGTTCTTCGAGGTGCTCGCCGAACGACATCGCCGTTCCTTCGAACAGATCTTCTTGTAAAGGCTTCTTGGCCATGAAATTGTTTCTCCAGGGAAACAGGCAAACAGCGATCGAGTCGGCTGATTGCTAAATGATCGGTTCAAGGAAAATGCGCACGCCCGGCAATGTGAGCACGGGGTGGCAAGGGAGTTCTCGCAGAAAGATGATTTGCGGATGCATGTTGGCATGCATCGTGGCAAACGACCGCCGCACCTCGATGAAGGAGGGGAGTTACCAGCGTTGCCTGGGCAACGATTGAGCAACATTTCATCGACAGCACGAGCGCTGCAAAACTCCGGCCCCGACCATGGAAAGGAAGGAAGTCGGCTGGCCGCAGCGAGCAAACCTGTAGCGCTCGCAGCGGAGCGGCGTCAGCCTTCAAGGGCTGCGGGCTCACGGGAAAGTGCTACAGGGAAGCAAGTATGCGGAGGACTGACCCGCAAGCGGGCCCTGGTTTGCTGACAAGCGTCCATCGACGCCACAGCAGCCCAGCGGTGCGACGGGTGGTAAGCCACGTCACTTTGATTGATGATAATCTCCAGCCCTATCAGTGACAACGCACTGAGGGTATGGAAAGTACTCGCCTGCAGTCAGGAACATTCGATGACCAAGCTCTACCCACTGCTGATGCAGCCACTCCTGAAACGCTATCTCTGGGGAGGTCGCAAACTTGGCGAAGTGCTCGGTAAGTCGATTGGCGACGGAAACGACTACGCCGAAAGCTGGGAAGTTGCCGATCACCCCCAAGGTCAGTCGACGGTTGCCAATGGCCCCCTCGCGGGCACTTCCCTGGGGGAACTTGTTCGCACGCGAGGTACGGATCTCATGGGAATCGAAAGCCCCTCGGGCCGTTTTCCGCTGATGTTCAAATTCCTCGACGCTCAAAAAGACCTCTCCGTGCAGGTCCACCCCAGCGACGAGCAAGGAGCCCGGCTAACCCCTCCTGACCTCGGAAAAACGGAGGCCTGGCTGATTCTTTCCGCCGAGCCAGGAGCCTTGCTTTACGCCGGTTTGAAATCGGGGGTCGACCACGAAAGCCTGCAGCAGCATCTGCAAAACGGGACGGTCGATCAGTGCTTGCATACTTTTTCGCCGAACGTGGGAGACTGCGTTTTCATACCCGCAGGAACGGTGCATGCACTTGGACGCGGGATCATGATCGCCGAGATTCAGCAGGCGAGTGACACCACTTTTCGGCTCTTCGACTGGAACCGCGTCGGAGCCGACGGAAAGCCCCGGCCTCTGCATATCGAAGAAAGTCTGGCGGTCACCGATTTTGGCCGCGGACCGGTCGATCCAGTCGCGCCGAAGTCCAGTGGCGCTGGGAGCGAGCGCTTAGTTGCGTGCGACAAGTTTACCTTCGATCGCCACACGCTAATCGGGCCGCAATTGCTAGAAACCCACGGAAAATTCCGCATCGTGAGTGTGCTTGAGGGGGCAGTAACGATCGACGATCCATTTCTCGGTCAGCCGCTCGTAAAAGGCTCGACAGTGGTCGTTCCTGCCAGCTGCAGCGCGGTCACAATCAGACCGCAGCCTAAAGCGACCATCATCGAAATGGGGCTGCCGGGTTGAGGTCTCCGTGCTGGGAATATCCGAGAGCAGCGGAGTCGAGCTGGGCTTAGCGGCTCCAGAACGAGTCGTAAAAGTAGCGCTGGCGAGTTGGTTCGGGCATCTGCTGGAACTCGCGAGGGCGTCCGCCGACTACTTCAGGACCAAGGTCCTGATCGGGGAAGGGGTCGTGCAAAGTGGCACGTGCACGCTGCTGCTGAATCGTTCCGGGTGGAGCAAACCAGTTGCGAAATGGTCCGCCTGCACAGCCGATGCCTGGAAACGCTGCCAGTAGCAGGAGGCTAAGCGTAAGCACCTTAAATGCCAATACTTTGCGCAGCATCGGATCGTCCTTCGAGGTGGCGGTCGGCGAGGGAATCGCCACTGGTCCGCCGGGGGATGAAGTTTCGGTCGTCATGTCGCACGCACTTTCCTCTCGGGCCCGACCTGCTGAACGCGGCCGCGGATCGTAGCGAGGTCTTGCTGCCAGTGCCAGATCGAACCTCGAGTTCCTAGAGGAACCAAGGCATTTCGAGCAGCTAGCGAGCCAAAGTCAGTGCAACCTATCGCTAGCATCGACCGTCGGCCCTGAGCAGATCAAATTCGATCGCACCCGTAGTACGACCCCCAAAGACGTGCGGTTTGAAACTAGCGAAACTTTGCCGAATAAACAGATCAGGGAAGCGTCTGTTTCCCCTCTTTTGCTTCACCTGAAAAGCACTGCTAGCAGGTCTAGCAGTGCCAGTATCGGCGTTTGCGTTTAGTGCCCCAGTAGTGGCTATTTCACGGTGCTGGCACCCGGTGCTTGTGCCGCGCGAGGCTGAGCTGGTGGCGTGGCGACATGCAAGAATGCGTCGTCGATCACCCAGGGGGTCGACCAACTCCAGCCGTCGTCCATGCTGATGACGTTGAAGAAATAGGTCTCAAACGTGTGGGTTCGCCAGTTGTAGCAGTTGTACGAACCAAGGTGATCTTCCTCACGCAGGTCTTCGATTCCGGGGCGAGCAAAGAAGTGCGAAAAACCATCGGGGGTGAAGGTCATTCCGAGCGTAATCCACGAAGCGGGCTCGAATTTTGGCCCTGGCAAATCGCGGCCCCACTCGTCGGCGCGGATGATCGCCCGCACAAAATGCTTCTTTTCGTTGTCCTTCAGCTCCCACCCCATGTCGAGGAAGATCCCCGGCCAATGCTCGTCGTTGCGCCCTTTGTTATTGAACGCTTGCAGTCCGGCGCGAAAACCAAACGAACTTCCATTCCGCTGTTCCCACTGGGTGGCAGCCGGTACATAGACGCGGCAAGTGCAGTTCGGGGTCCACGAAACCGGAATCGTTCGGCCCAAGCGGGCCACGGTGTTATGGAGCAAATCGTCTTGCTGAGGCACACCTGAACTCGACCCCGGAACGCCGCTGCGGCGGGTTTGGATCATCATGCAGCCTTTGCTCCCCTCGATGCCACCGGGAGGAGTGTTGACCCGTTTCACGATGTCGGGCTGGCCACGTTTGGCACCTTCGGCCCACAGCTGATTTTGCGAAACTCCGCCGGGAATCCGCACGTTTTCGTCGATGTTCCAGCTGCTTTTGGGCTCTTGGGGGTAATAGACCCACTTTTCATCTTCAAAGTCATCGCCGGTGCGAGCCACACGGGGGCCAGTCCCGGGAATCACCAGGTTCTTGGGGCGATCGGGCGGAGGCTGCGGAACTTGTCCGATCGCGTCCCCCACCATAGCGGCAGCGGCGAGCGAGAGCGCGCTTGTTCCGAACGTCCGTCGCGAGAGTTTCGCATCCATGCGATCACCTATCGTTGGCCTGGAGTCTTTGATTTCGTCGGTAGGAGCCCGCAGCAGCCGACCACGAAGGAGAAAATACCTCCTTAGGGGTGTCTGGTGTGGGCGGAATGCGACCCAGGTAGAGATTGGGAGCGCACGCCTAGGACTTCCATCGGCAACGCTCGGCGTGGGGTTGTGTCGTTTTAAAGGAGCCTGACGAACTTGCCGTGTTTGCCGATCTTGCCGCAAGATTCCCCCACATGACCCTGGGGGAAGTCGCCCTGTGCCGTTAAACTAAAGGACTTACTCGAGGTCTCTGCTTGCTCTTCGGCTCTTTGCACGGCGACCTTCTTCCTTTGACTGCTTACCGAAAAGCAGCTGTTGCCGGACACCGTTTGCCATGAATCGTCGTAAACCGAATTATCGTACCTCCTCGCGCTCGCAGTCGCGCAGCAAGAATGCTCCCGAAAAACAGATCGGTCCCGATGGTGTGGTCGCCGAGCGTTTGCAAAAGGTGCTCGCTGCGGCAGGCATCGGCAGCCGCCGCGACTGCGAGGAACTGATCACCGAAGGGCGTGTCGATGTCGATGGCAAGGTTGTCACCGAGCTTGGTACCCGCGTCGATCCGGTGAAGCAAACGATTCGCGTCGACGGCGAAGCGCTCCGCAAACCACAGCGGCTTTACTTCGTGGTCAACAAACCTGAAGGGGTAGTGACCACCAACTACGATCAGGCTGGACGGACCCGTGTGATCGACCTCGTGCCAACCGATGAACGGGTGTTTGCCGTCGGTCGTCTCGACCGCGCTAGCGAAGGGCTGATCATCGTCACCAACGATGGCGAGTTTGCCAACCGCGTCACCCACCCTCGCTATGGCGTTACGAAGACCTACCTCGTCCGCGTCGCTGGCGAAGCGAGCACCGCTGAACTCGCCAAGTTGCGTCGTGGTATTCACTTGTCCGATGGCTTTTGCAAGGTCGACGCCATCCAAGTCAAACGCCGCCATAAGCAAAGCACCGACATGGTGATTCAGCTGTCGGAAGGCAAAAACCGCGAAATCCGCCGCATTTTGGCCCGCATTGGCCACAAGGTGCTCAAGCTCAAGCGACTCGCCGTTGGCAGTCTTAAACTCGGCGAACTTCCCCTCGGCGCCTGGCGTTGGCTCGATAAACAAGAGATCGAGCGTCTGCTGAGCGAGGCACGCCTTCGGCGGAAAGAAAACAAAAAGGGGAAATCGGCCACCGCCACCACAGCCGACGGCAAAGCTGCTCCCAAAAAGCCAGCCAAGTCGGCTGGCGCAATTCGCGACGAGCAAGGACCTTCGGAAGAAGTGCTCCGCACGTTGCCGCAAGCTCACAAGCCGCTCTCGCTCGACGATTTGCTCGGCGACGAAGAGACCGGCCTATCGTCGGACGAGACGATGGACCTGGCTCCACGTCATCCAGCCTCCAAACCAGCTGGCAAGTCGGGCAAAAAGAACGCCACACCGTTTGACGACGAGAGCGATCTCGACGACATGCTGGTGAGCGACGAACTCGACGACGACTTCGAAATGGAGGACCATTACGGCGACGACTCGCAAGAGGACTCCGCAGAGGCCGACGACGATGCTCGCTACGAGTCGGATGATTTCGAAGCTCCGCTCGATGTGAGCGATGCCGATGAAGTGGCCGACGAAGAATTACTCGCTTCCGACCTGTCGCTCGATTTGGCGGATGGTAGTTTCGAACGACCTCGTAATCGCCGCGCGAACGTGATTTCGTACGAAGACGACGAAGCGCCTGCTGCAAGCGAAACCGCCGCATTGACGGGGGATATCGAAGATTCTCTCGGAAACGAAGATGGGGATGAGCCACCTGCACGGCGCACTTCGAAGCGTTCTCCCGCAGGTGCACCTCGTGCCGAACGGGTTCCGCGTGGCGATCGTGCTCCTCGAGGTGATCGTCCACCGCGTGGCGATCGTCCCGCTCGCACGGATCGCCCTGCACGTGGTGAACGACCAAGTCGTGGCGAACGTCCCGCTCGCGCTGAAGGTGCTCCTCAGGGGGATCGACCATCACGCGGTGATCGACCCGGCCGAGGTGAGCGTCCAGCCCGCGGAGAACGACCACAGCGTGGCGAGCGTCCCGCGCGTGGTGAGGGTCGGCCACCTCGGAAGCCAGCCGGTGAATATTCCGAAAGTGGCTACCAAAACGATGCTGGTGGCGGTCCACGTCGCCCAACTCGTGGCGGTCGACCTGGTCGTAAACCGACGGGACCTCGTCCCGAAGGGGCTCGGAGCGAGTTTCGCAGCGAAGGTCGCCCGGAAGGACGTGCTGAAGGTCGCGATGGTGGTCGTCCAGCAGGACGCCCTGGCGGAAGACCAAGTCGCCCCGGGGCTCGTCCCGGAGGCCGGCCTGGTGGTCGTCCCGGCGGATTCCGCTCGCGTGAAGAGGGGGTGGAGTCGGGCGAAGGTCGCCCCGCTGAAGGCCGTCGTTTCGGAAAGGGTGGCGGTCGTCCGTTCCGTGGTGGACCTCGTGAAGAGGTGCGCGACGGTGGTGGCAGCGGCTACGGCACAGGCTTTTCCGGTGGTCGTGGAGGTGATGCCCGCGGTGGAGAATCGCGCGGCGGCGAAGGTCGCCCTACTGGAGGTCGAGGCCGTCCATCGGGACGTCCTGGAGTTCGTGGCGGAAAACCTTTCGCCGGTAAATCCATGGGTGGTGAAGGTGGCGGCGAGAGTTCCCGAGGATCGCGAGGAGGTGGTCGAGCCGGCGCTGGTCGCGGCGGACCCCCTCAGGAACGTAAGGGCCGCGTGATTAATTCGACTTCCAAGAGCCGAGGAAAGAAGCGTCGATGAACAGCCCGGTGCACGCCAGTTGTTATGCCGATTCAGCCGTGCAAAGAACGGTGCCGATTGTCCTTCAGCGACAACTTGCTCGCGACACATTTCTCCTGCGTCTCGATGCTCCGGACATCGCTTCCCAAGCGTTTCCCGGGCAGTTTGTGATGATTCGGCAGGCGGGAGTGAGCGATCCACTCATCGGCCGACCACTCGCGGTCTTTGATACCGACGGGCAAACGCTCGACGTGGTGTACCTGAAAAAAGGGAAGCTCACTTCACGCGTTTCGACCCTGGCTCCTGGCCAACTGATCGACATTTGGGGGCCGCTCGGCAACGGCTTCCTTCCTAAGTCTTGCGATCATCTCGTGATGGTGGCAGGTGGGATTGGGTACACTCCGTTTTTGCTAGTTGCGCTCGAAGCACTCGGCCAGCGAGCTTTTGGCAATCCGGTGCGCTATGCCGAGCCAATTGCGAATGTCTCGCTGCTCTACGGTGCCCGTTCTGCCGATCTGTTTGCGGGAATTCCTGAATTCGAAGCTACGGGGATCGACCTGCGACTTGCTACCGACGATGGCTCGCGGGGCCATCATGGTCGTGTCACCGATCTGCTCCAGCAGGTGATTGCTGAGAAGCCAGCAGGGGCCCGCTTGCGAGTCCTTTGCTGCGGCCCAGAACCGATGATGCACGCCGTGAGCGAAATCGCGATCGCAGCCCAAATCGACTGCGAGGTTTCCCTCGAAACCCCGATGGCTTGCGGGATTGGGATCTGCTTTACCTGCGTCGCCAAAGTGCGCGATGAGCAGGGGGAGTGGGACTATAAACGGACTTGTGTCGAAGGCCCGGTCTTCCCTGCAGAAAAGATTGTCTGGTAACTCTCGCTGATTTTTTTCCGCTCCGTCCAATGAGTCGGCTGCCTGATTGGGCGGACAAGCGAGTGCCATGGCGCTCTATGGCTCTATCTGATTTCTCTTACCAGAGGCGCACGAAAAAAGCCCGCTCACGAAGGTGAATCGCTGAGCAGGCTTTGGGTTTCAGGCGAATCGAGGGTGGTGTGGCGAAATTGGGTCGGCCGTTTTTCGAGTCAGTAAGGCTCGGACTTTGGCTGGCCGGTTCGACCTACCCGACCCACTTAGGTGGCTGGCTTGGCAGCCTTGGCCTTCTTGAGCATCGCCGACAGACGCGACTTGGTACGCGAGGCGACGTTCGGGTGAATCACTCGCTTGGCACCGGCGCGGTCGAGTTTGCTCGCAGCCTTGTTGAATTCCGTCGTGGCTGTTGTGAAGTCGCCAGCGGTAACGGCTTCGCGCACCTTGCGAATCTGGGTCTTCACGGACGACTTGGTGGCACGGTTGATCGCCCGCTTTTCGTTGCTTTGGCGAAGTCGCTTCTTGGCGCTCTTGGTCGTTGGCATGGCTGTGCAAACTGCTAATTACTGGTGACGAAACTTATCTCAGGGCCGCTGCTCGTGTTGGCGTGGCCTACGAATCTTCCCTGGGAACATTCGCAGCACGATCCGCCGCAGCAGATTGACTGTGAGGGAATTCCTCTTTATGGCAGATCAGGCGGAGTTTGTCCAGATGCCCAGAGGTCTGTTTGTAGCCCGGCTGCAGGCGGGCTACTTCTTCGAGCAGATCGAGGGCTTCACGCTCCGAATTCATCGCTGCCAGGAGCACCGCAAGTCGATAGCGACATCGCGCCCAAGTGCTTTCCTTAGAATAGTTTATGTCTCGTAGGTGGGGCTCGGATGCGGCCACCGCAAGGCGATAGCTGGCGACCGCTTTTTCAAACAATTTCAGGCTCTGCAGCGACTCGCCGAGGAGCGTCTGGGCCAGCGCTTTTTGGGCCGGATCGAGGCTGGCAGTTTCCAGCCAAGTGATTGCTTGGCGATGATTGCCTGCTCGTGCGAGAGCTTCGCCGAGCCGTAGGGCGTGCGAGCGATCTCCCGGATGTCGCTCGGCGCGGCTGCCAAACACACGGATTTCCTCGCGTGCTAGGTCAGCGGCAAGTTCCGCAACCAGCTTCGCGGTGATTTCGCCGGGGGCTGATTCATGTTCGAGCTTAGCCAGCGAAAGCCGGTGACGCGATTTAGCGAGGATCACTTCTTCGGCGGCATGACGGATCGCCAGGTCGCTGCCGTGGGCCGACTGGGCTTCGGCCAAAACCCTCTGAGCTTCGTCGAACTGCTCAGCGGAAACGAGCTGCTCTGCTCTCGTTAAATACTCGTCGCGTGTGTGCGGCGGGGCAGGGCTATTAGATACTGGAACGCGGGGCGCAAGATCGTGACGAATCGCGATCGGTAAACTTCCCGCTGCATCGTCGAACAGCCCCAATTTACGTAACGTGCTGGCCACTTCGGCTTCGAGTTTGGCATCGCCTTCAGCCGCTCGCTGAGCCGCTCGGGCATAGAGCGCGCCGACCACCGCCAAATCGACCTCGGCAGCGGCCATCGCCAGCGATAGAAGCGTGGGAACATGGTCCATGGCCAGTTCAGCCACGCGCGGGGCGAGGGCCAAAAGTTGTCGCGGGTCTTGGGCAGCTTTCTCAACCTCCCCCAGTAAAATCCAGCGACGAAAACGGGCGAGAAACTGCCAGCGCATCGGGACTAGCTGAGCGGCGGTGTCGATAGTCCCCTGAACATAAAGCAGGTTTCCTGGGTCTTCCATCATGCAGGACTGCAGCAATTGCAGGGCTTGCTCGATCTGTTTTCGCGAACCATTCCGCAGCTGAACGGCTCGTAAATACTTGTCTTGCAGCGCTCTGCGCTCGGCAATGGTATGGGCTCGCGCAGGGTCGCGCCCGCCCGCTTTAGGACCGCTCGGTTTGTTGCTTGGGGTAGGCACCGCGAAGGAGTCGATTACGATTGTGCGAAAGGGTGGTGGTAGGACGGTCGATCATTGTAAACGGAAGTTGCCCCAGCGGCGCGATTCCGAGCCCAGTGCGTGGGTAGAAGCGAGTGAGTTGGCTCATGGAGCCCAGCGGATCCACAGGTAAGGTCTATCTCGTCGGCGGTGGTTCTGGCGATCCAGGACTACTCACATTGCGCGGCCAGCAATGCCTCGCGCTGGCCGATGTGGTGATGTACGACTATCTGGTGAACCCTGTTCTGCTCCGTCATTGTCGCCCCGAAGCGAAGCTGGTTTGCCTGGGGCAGCATGGCCGCAGCCGCATCTGGCCGCAGGACGAAATCAACGCGCATCTGATTGCTTATGCACGCGCGGGTAACGCAGTTGTGCGGCTGAAGAGTGGCGATCCTGCCGTGTTTGCTCGCGGCGCTGAAGAGTGCCTGGCACTGCGTCAGGCAGCGATCGAGTTCGAGATGGTTCCGGGCATCACAGCCGCCATCGCCGCAGCTAGTTTCGCTGGCATTCCGATTACGCATCGCGATCATGCGTCGGCTGTCGCGCTCGTCACCGGTCACGAAAAAGCCGACAAAGAAGGGCCTGCAGTCGATTACAAAAAACTCGCGCAGTTTCCGGGAACCATTGTCTTCTATATGGGGGTAACTTCCGCAGGGGAGTGGTCGCGCGATTTACTGAGCGAAGGCAAACCAGCATCGACTCCGATCGCCATTGTGCGCCGTGTAAGCTTTCCCGATCAGTCGATTCATCTCACCACGCTTGGCGACGTCGCGCAGTTCGTCAAGCAAACCGGTCTGCGACCACCCGTTGTGTTCATCGTCGGAGAAGTGGTGAACCTGCGCGACGAACTCACCTGGTTCGATCGTCGCCCACTCTTTGGAACGACAGTGCTCGTTACACGCCCCGCACAGCAAGCGGAATCTCTCGCGCGGCCGCTCGAAGAACTCGGAGCTGCGGTACTGCTCGATCCTGCGATCGTGATCGGAATGCCCGAGGATTCAGCGCCGCTGGTGCAGGCCATTCACACACTCGAAACTTACGACTGGCTCGTGTTTGCGAGCGCCAGTGGTGTTGAGAAATTCTTCGAGCAGCTGATTTCGCTCGGCTACGACCTGCGTAAACTCGCCCACATTCGGCTGGCAGTTGTGGGGAGCGGTACTTCAGCGGCACTCGAAAAATTGCATCTCCGCGCCGATCTCGTACCCGAGAACTTCGAGGCCGAATCGCTCGCAGCAATGCTCGCCCCTGAAGCGGCTGGCAAGCGAGTCTTAATCGTGCGGGCTAGCCGCGGTCGCGAGGTTCTGCCTCAACTACTAGCCAACTCGGGCGCAGGGGTCGAGCAAGTGGTCGCGTATGAAAGTGTCGATAACCTTGTGCCCGATCCGCTCGTAGTCCAGAGGCTCACTGAGAGAAAGATCGACTACATCTCCGTCACCAGTTCGGCGATCGCCACTTCGCTGGTGAACCGATATGGCGATTTGCTACGGAGTGCCAAACTAGCTTCACTCAGCCCGATTACGAGTGCGACCATTCGAAGCTTGGGGCACGAAGTCGCTGTTGAAGCCACGCTCTACACCATGGCAGGGCTGGTCGAAGCCATCATGCATGATCGAGCCCAGCAGTGATCGGGTTGATGATCACCGCTTAGTTTGCTCGGCCCGACAATCTAACGCTGATAGATTGGCAAATAGGCTTTGTCGAGTTGCAGCATCACCAGATTGCAGGCGGTCACATAGATCGGACCGATATTGCCGGTCCAGCTTCCATCGCCCGTTTGTTCGGCGATGATTTTTCCGTAGAGTTTGTCGCGGAACGGTTCCCACTCTTTATTGCCGGTGCGGTACATCACCTGCGAGTAATACAGGTAGGTGTAGTGCCAGTGACCGAACGAGTTCGGCCCTTCGCTCAGATTCGTGAGATTCTTTTTGCAATATTCGAGCATCTCGGGGACATGCTTGGAGTCGTAATCCCCGGCGTTGTAGAGCGTCGCTAGAGCAGCGGCGGTGATCGCCGGTCGACTGCTGCCACGATTCTTTGAACTGTACGAAATTCCGCCGTCGGCGTTCTTGCAGCCGTAGATATATTCCTTCGCGCGGTCGATGATGTCGGCTGGCACCACGATGCCACCGTTGCGACAGCCGCGAAGTCCTTGCACCTGTGTGATGGTGGTGCTTCCTTCGTCGAAGTTTTGGCCATCTTTGGCACTCACGTAGCCCCAGCCTCCCGAGGGTGTTTGGGCCTTGCCGCTGAAGTCGCAAGCTTTGGTAAGGGCTTCGATCAGCTCTTCGCGGCGCTCTTCGTCCTCTTCTTCGCCGAGCACTTGCGACAAGAAGAGCATCGAGAAACCGTGGCCGTAGGTATAGCGGTTATCGCTTTGAGGATCGCCAATTAGTCCGTTTTGACGCAATTTGCCGAGCAGATAGTCGACCGCCTTGCGAATATTCTTGGCATAAGGGCCTTGGGTGGTGGTGCTTCCCGAGGCGATGAGGGCGGTCCCTGCCAGTGCTGTCATAGCAGCGGGATAGCCACCTGCGGTCCAGTGTCCCAGCGACGACTGCGTCTTGGCCACCCACTTCAGCCCCTTGTCGATCGAGGCGTCGGTTTTTTCGTCCTTCTTCGCGGCAAAACTATTCTTGGCGTAGCACGATCCGTACGCCATTGATGCGGCCAGCGCGATCGAACGAAGGGCTGATCGGCGGGAAACAGTTCGCGAGGGATCGGAGCTGCTGGGCATGGCTTTTGGCTTTCCAAAGGCAGCGTGGCGGGGACATCGAATTTGGGTGAGAAATCTGCTGGCGAGGGAGTGCGCCGGAGAGTTGGGGTGGGCAAATTCGCTCGATAAGGATTATCGGTCGCAAAAAGAGCCGCGACAACAGCAATCTGACGATGTTTTCACCGAGGTACTCTGCGCAATTCTCATCCAGGGGTTAGTTCCCCCAGCCGATGCTCCGGTTCACCCGAATAATCGGTACAGTAACTTTTTTCCCGAGTCGATTTGGTCGAGTTACACTGAGAAACTATTCCAGCAACCGTTAGTCTTTCTCCTTAATCGATTACTATTCGGAAACGCTCGTGCACCTCGTTGTTTTTTGGACAATTCTGGGTCTCATAGTGGCCCAAGCTGGGCTTGCGCTCGGCTATTTGCTGGTGATCTCCCGCTATCGGCGGACTCTGGTGAGCGACGAGCAAGCCCCTGCGACCTCCGTGCTGCTCTGCTTGCGCGGTAGCGATCCGTTCCTGCCGATCACGCTCGAGCGGCTGTTTACGCAAACCTACCCTTGCTATGAAGTGATCCTGGTGGTCGATCATCCGCATGATCCCGCCGTGCCAGCCGCCCGCGCGGCTATGGAAACGTATCCGCACGTTCCCGCGAAGCTGCATGTCGTCAAAGAAGTAAAAACGACCTGCAGCTTGAAGTGCAGTGGACTGATTGAAGCGGTTCGCGAAATAACGCCAGCCACAAAAATTGTCGCCTTTCTCGATGCCGATACTGTTCCGCATGCCTCGTGGCTTCGCGAACTCGTTTCACCCTTTGCGGATCCAAAGATTGGGGCAACGACCGGTAATCGTTGGTACATGCCATCGACCCTATCGATGGGGGTACTCACGCGCTACTTGTGGAACGCCGCTGCCGTGGTGCAGATGTGGTTTTATGGCATCGCTTGGGGTGGCACTCTCGCTCTCCGGCGCGAAGTGATTTTCGATACCGACCTGACCGATCACTGGGCCCACGCTTTTGGCGAAGATACGGTTGTACCTAGCGTTTTACGCCGCTTTCGCTGGAAACTCGTTTTTGTTCCATCGCTTTTGATGGTCAATCGCGAGCATTGCGAAATCAGTGGTTTTTTCAATTGGGTGAGTCGTCAGCTACTCACCACTCGCTTACATCATCCCGCCTGGCCCGCCGTGATTGGGCATGGCTTAATTACCACACTGTTTCCCCTCTCGGCGCTGGTGATGGCGATCGTCACTGCCATTCGTGGCGAGTGGGGGCTCTTCGCATGGTGGATGGGAGCGTTTGCGCTGTATGAGGTCACGATGATCTCGCTGCTTCTGCCGCTCGAGATTTTCTCGCGACGCATCATCGCAGCCCGCGGCGAAGCAACGGCGTGGCTGACGCCGTGGAAGAGCCTCAAACTGCTTGCTGCTTACCCAATGACGCAGCTGCTCTACTTCGCGGCTGTCCTCAATGCTGCGGGCATGCGCTCGACTGTCTGGCGCGGCATCACCTACCAGATTTTGCGAGGCAAACGTTTGCTCATGACCGGCTATCAGCCGTATCAGCCCCGCAGCTCCGAATCGGAAACCTCCATCTGAGATCGCCTTCCAGCAGGTCTCTTGAATTCCTTGCGCTGGTCGATCGTAACGACTGTAGCGATCGTGCCGCCTGGCCCTGTGCTAGGGATCGCGTAGGTCAAAGGCGTCACTCACTTAGCGGGAGCTGAATTGTCTCTGGGGTGAAGCTGAGGTGAATTATCTCGCCTTTAACCTCGGAACCCCCAATCAAGGCGAAAACTATCAAAAATCCAGGGAAAATTGCCTATTCCCATCGCGCTATTTTGGTGCACATACTGTTAAGACTCGCAATTGTTGGCACACTGCCGCTGCAGATTAAAAGCGACTGGGCACCTTGACGTAGTAACCAAACATCGGCTGAGGAAATTGGAAATGAAGTACGTGCTTCTGACTGGCGGAACCGGTTTGGTAGGCCGCTATTTGGTTCGCGATCTGCTGCTGTCGGGACATCGTCTGGCACTGGTGCTTCGTACCAGCGGAAAAGAAACCGTCGAGCAACGTGCCGAGTCGATTCTGCAGTACTGGGAAGCCGAACTCGGACGCACCCTGCCACGCCCTGTTTGCCTACAAGGGGATGTTGCCGAGCCAGGACTCGCCTTGTCGCAAGTCGATCGTGACTGGATCAAAGAAAACTGCGATCGCGTGCTCCACAATGCCGCCATTCTCACGTTCTACGAAGAAGACCGAACCAAGGATCCATGGCGCACCAATCTTGGTGGCACTCAGCATGTGCTCGAACTCTGCCGCGAAACCGGTATCGATGATCTGCACTACGTCTCCACCGCTTACGTCTGCGGTAATCGAAGCGACATGGTGAAGGAAGACCAGCTCGATGTCGGGCAAGGTTTTCGAAACGACTACGAACACAGCAAGTTCCTTGCGGAGAAGATGGTTCGCGAAGCTCCCCACATCCGTCAACTCACGGTCTATCGTCCTGCAGTGATCGCTGGTGATGCTAACACCGGCTACACCAACACCTATCACGGTTTGTATTTCTACCTGAAGCTCATGAGTGTGCTTCTGGCCAATACTCCGAAGGACCCCGATGGTCGACGCCACACGCCGATCCGTTTGGAAATGACTGGCGATGAGCCTCGTAATGTGGTGCCGGTTGATTGGATCTCGGCCGTGATGGTCAAGTTGTTTAACAACCCGGCCGCTCACGGCGGAACTTATCATCTCTCTCCCGATCAACTGATCACACCCCGCAAGATTATCGATGCGGGTTATAAGTACTTCGATTCGTACGGCGTGGAGTTCGTCGGTAAGCCGGTGGCTCCAGAAGGACTCTCGGATTTCGAGAAGGCAGCTTACGAGAACAAAACGATCTATCAGCCTTACGAGCAAACCGACCCAACGTTCGATACCACGAATCTGAAAAAATTTGCGGGTGATGTTCCATGCCCTGAAATCGATGAGCCGATGCTCCATCGTTTTTGGAAGTACGGCGAAGAAGATCGCTGGGGCAAACGGCGGCAGCCCAAGCCCGCCGTGGGTTTTGACGTGGGAGGCTTTCTAACGCAGCAATTGCCCGCCATGAGCGAAGAGGCCACCGCCGTTTCGAAGCTTGGCCTGAGCGTGATGGGGCCTAGCGGTGGTCAATGGACGTTGCTTTTGACCGACGCAGGGGACGTGAGTTTTGTGCGCGGCTTGCCTTCGTGCGATGCCCCGCAACTGGAACTCACCAACAGCGAGTTTGCGTCGCTCGTGCAGGGTGAAATGGTGAGTGCCCATCAGCCGATCGTCGAGCGTCTGCTGGCTACCACGTCCGACGAACAAGCGGCTGAAATTGCTACGCGACTCCTCGCGGCACTGGTCCCCAGTGAATCGCAAACGGCGTCGGCGGGTGGCGTAGCCAGCGGCAACTAGTTCAGCGTAAGCTTTCGCGGAAAAATCCTGCGATCTATCTCCTTCGGCGAGCAATCTGAGCTCGCCGAATTGCCGCTCTCTAGCGCCGAGAAGGGAGCGATTCCTCTGCTCGTGCCAATTTGGATGCTGCGCTGCATGCGCAGGTGCGGGCAAGAAACGAAAAAAGGTCGCACCAGAAGCGATTCCAGTGCGACCTTGAGGTGAGATCGGTGGGACTTGAACCCACGACCCCAGCATTAAAAGTGCCGTGCTCTACCAACTGAGCTACGATCTCTCACCACCGAGCAAACATGGGGAAAACCCACACTGCTCAATTTTTTCTTATCACCGCAAGCAAAGCCAAGGAATTAACCACTCCCAAGCTTTTTCTCTTGCAGGTTGCGACATCACACCCAGGGGACGAGCAAAACGGTCACCGAGGCGACCAATTCTCGCGAACCTTTGGGAAGCAAGTCGCAACTTTATCCTTAAGCAGGCTCTGAGGCTGACTTAAGGCGATTCGATCTGCTGTTACTTCGAGGAGGCTCTTTCCAGGGAGAAAGTTCGCTGCCATCGAAATTTTCCCCCGAGATTGCTCCTGGGAAAACATAAGAGTGTAGCTAAAAAACTCCGGTCGGCAAGGCGTGTCCAGGGAGCAAGGGGAGCGAAAACTCTCGGCTGGCCGCTTGCGCATAACTGACTCAAAGCGACAAAATTCTTGCCCCCTGGCAGCGGAGCCATTCGCTGCAAGAGTAACTTACAGGAAGAACGCTCTCATTTGCTTGCCCCGCACTTGCCTTGCTTGCCAAGGCAGGAGTCTCTCGTGACGATTCGCAATCTGGACTCGGTGTTTCGCCCCAAAGTGGTCGCCGTCGTTGGCGCCAGTGATCAGCCGGGCAAAGTGGGGCACACGCTCCTCAAAAACCTAGTGGAGCATGGCTACACCGGACGTGTTTATCCGATCAACGCCACGCGCGACACCGTGCAAGGGATGACCGCTTACCGCGACCTTGTACAGCTACCCGAGAAGCCCGACTTGGTGGTGATCTGCACGCCGTCGACTACGGTCCCCAAGCTGATTGAGCAGTGCGGACAGCTGGGCATCATGGGGGTGGTGATTATCTCGGCTGGCTTTCGCGAGGTTGGCCCAGCGGGAATGCAACTCGAGCAGCAAATTCGCGAAATCCAAAAGTCTTATCCAGGGCTGCGTGTCCTCGGCCCCAATTGCTTGGGCTTCTTGGTTCCTGATCTCAAGCTCTCGGCGAGTTTTGCACGGGGAATGCCCAAGCCGGGCCGGTTGGCGTTTTTGTCGCAAAGTGGTGCGCTCTGCACCGCTGTGCTCGACTGGGCGCTCGACGCGGGGATTGGTTTTTCGCACTTCGTGTCGCTTGGCAATATGCTCGATGTCGGGCTCGACGACATGCTCGACTACCTAGCTGCTGATCCCACCACCGATGCGGTGATTCTTTACGTCGAGTCGATCAGCCGAGCGCGCGAGTTCATGTCAGCGGCGCGGGCTTTTGCTTCGCACAAACCGATCGTGGCCTACAAAGCGGGCCGCTTTAGCGATAGCGCAAAAGCAGCCTCGTCGCACACCGGCGCGATGGCCGGGGTGGATGCAGTGTACGAGGCGGCGTTTCAGCGCGCGGGAATTGTGCGAGTCTTCGACGTCGATGATATGTTCGACTGTGCTGAACTTCTCTCGCGGCGCAAAATGCCGCGCGGAGCTCGGCTGGGGATCATCACCAACGCTGGTGGTCCTGGTGTGATGGCCTGCGATGCGCTCCTGGCTCGGCACGGACAAATCGCCACGCTCACTCCCGCCACGATCGAAAAACTCAACAGCGTCCTTCCGCCGTTTTGGTCGCATGGCAATCCGATCGACGTCCTGGGGGATGCACCTGCATCGCGCTATGCCGAAAGTTTAGGGGCGGTGCTCGCCGATCCCCAAGTCGATACTGTGCTCGTCATTCTTACGCCGCAAGACATGACTGATCCTGAAGCAACCGCGCGTGCTGTTGCGGAAGTGGCTGGTCGTAGCAGCAAGCCTGTGCTCGCCGCTTGGATGGGGCGTGGGATGGTTGCCAGTGGCGTGAAAATCTTGGGTGCTGCGGGTGTTCCGACCTACAATACTCCCGAGCATGCCATCCGCGCGTTCATGCATCTGGTGGCGTATGCTAAACGCCGCGAAGTCCTGTACGAAACTCCTCGCGATGTTCCGCTCACCTTCTCGCTCGATCGTCCCACTTTGCACGCGCGTGCCGAGCAGATCTTGAAGTCTTCCGATGGTGTGCTGACAGAGAATGCATCGAAGGATTTGCTCGAAACGTACGGAATTCCCGTTACTAAACCGATTGCTGCTTCAACCGCAGCGCAGGCTGTCGAGGTGGCTCGCCAGCTAGGCTATCCCGTCGTGCTGAAAGTTCTTTCCCCCCAAATTTCCCACAAAACCGACGTTCAAGGGGTGAAGCTGAATTTGCGAAGCGACGACGAAACCGCGCAAGCCTTCGAGCAAATCATCAGCTCCGCGCGCATGCTGCGTCCCGATGCCGATGTGCAAGGAGTCACGGTCCAGCGCATGGTAACTGCGGTGAACAGTGTCGAACTCATCCTCGGCGCGAAGCGCGACCCTGTGTTTGGTCCCGTCATCATGGTAGGGATGGGAGGGATCGCGGCCGAGGTGTACCAGGATCGAACGATCGAACTACCACCCCTCAACGAACGACTCGCGCGACGCATGCTCGAATCGCTGCGCAGTTGGCCACTGCTGAGTGGCTATCGTGGGCGTCCTGTGGTGAATATCGATCGCCTCGTGGAAGTGCTGATGCGATTCTCTTATCTCGTTGCCGATTTACCCGAGGTACAAGAGGTCGACATCAACCCGCTGCTCGTTTCGGCTAGCGATGCGATGGCACTGGACGCTCGTGTGTTTGTCAGTCCTGCCGATGTGTCGCGACTTCACCAGCGTGCATATGCCCACCTGGCAATCTGTCCTTATCCCGAAGAGTACACCCGCGTGGTGCAGTCTCGCAGTGGTGATCGACTTTTGCTGCGACCAGTCAAGCCGGAGGACGAACCGCTGTGGGTCGACCTCTTAAGTCGCTGTTCGCAGGAAACGTTGTGGCGACGTTTTCGCTATCTGTTCAAAGAAGCGACGCACGAAATGGCGACACGGTTTTGCTATGTCGACTACGACCGAGAAGTAGCGCTCGTGGCCGAGATTGAAAAAAATGGGACGCGTGAACTCGTGGGTGTTGGGCGTTTGGTAGCCGATCCCGATCACGAAACAGCCGAGTATGCCGTGATGGTCGCCGATGCATGGCAGTCTTGCGGAGTCGGGATGGCAATTACTGGCACGATGCTCGAACTAGCAAAGAAGTGGGGTGTTCGCGAGGTGACTGGCGAAACGAGCTACGACAACTGGGCCATGCGCACGATCTTTCAGCGATACGGTTTTCAGCTGATGGGGAGAGGGAGCGACGATGTGGTTCTCGCGCGGCTGTCGCTCACGACAAACTCGCCCGATGCTGCCACGAATGTGCCGCCCGACATGGCTTAGCTCACTCTCGCCATCTCGCACTAAGCCTTCGTCGATCGAAGTGCGCGGCGAGCTATGTAGCTGGTTTCGCTTGTGGGAGATTCTTTTTGCCAACGTCCCACGACCGATTTCACCCAATCGGCCCTTGTCTTACTGGCATCGTTGAGCCAGTTGGCGACCGAGTCGCGGACATATTTCGAGTTGTCGCTCTTCAGCGGCTCGAGCAGCGGCAGGGCAGGGGAAGGGTCGCTCTTCAGCGGCTCGATGTGCTTACACCAGACTCCACGCGGGCGCGAGACTTCGCTCGCAAATCGGCGAATGTTGGGATCCGGGTCGAGAGTCCAGGGCTCGAGCAATTCAAGAGCATGTTCGAGATCGGCAGCGATGGCATCCCGCACAGCCATCCATGCCATTTCGCGGACACCGAAATGGGGATCGGCGGCGAAGACTCGCACCTCTGCAAGTTTTTCAGCTAGCGTTAAACACTCGGTGAACTGCAGCGCCGTGGCAGCCCAGCAGCGGACGACGTCGGACTTGTGGTTTCGCAGCCGCGTGTAAGCCGATCGTGGTCCGGCGGGAAAAGTAAACTTTTGTGCCAGCACACCACCAATGGCTCGCATCGCTTGCACGGAAGTGAGTGGCTCGCTCGCGGCCATCATCAATTCAATCGACGAAAGCTGCGCTGCAAGTCCCACTGCTGGCAGAACCGCAATTGCCAGTTTGTGTTGATCCATCGCTAGCAGCTCGACGAGATTCACCGTCTGCAATTCGCCCCGATGGAGCCCCTCGAGAACGTCGGCTGGCACTTCGCTGCGGCGGCGAGCTCCTTTACGATCCTGCATCACCCTATCTCCCAGGTCGGCTGTTGCTTGTTGGTTGGTGGTCGCTGGAGGACTATGGCTACAGCATTTGGTCACTGGCTCACACACTTTCCATGGCAATCGGGATTCGATTGCAATTGGGCTGGCCGGAGTATAGCCTCTCAGTTCGCCTTGCTTGTAGCTACCCTGATTGTACTACACCCGCTCCTCGGAGCGCATCTCATCCGACCGGAGTACTCCCCGCGATGTCTCGGCACTCTTCACTGCAAAAGCTGATTTTCAACTCGCTTTGTCTTACTATTTTGGCAGTCACGATCGCGCCGCTCGGTGCGACCGGTGAAGAACCGCTCACGCAGGTCGATGTTTTTGAGGCAGGTGTGGGTGGCTACGCGATGTATCGAATCCCAGGTGTCGTGGTGACTCCGAAGGGGACGATCTTGGCCTACTGCGAAGCACGTCGCACCGGCAAGAGTGATTGGGACGAGATCAATATCCTGATGCGCCGAAGCATCGATGGGGGGAAGACATTCCTCGAGCCACAGCACGTAGCTCATCAAGGGGACAAGGTTCCCAAAAATCCGCTCGCCATCAAGCAGAAACTGGGGCTCCAGCCTGAAGCGACGGTCAACAATCCTGTCGCTGTAGTCGACCGAAAATCGGGACGCATCACGATGCTGTACTGCGTCGAATACTCACGCTGCTTTGCCATGCATAGCGACGACGAAGGTGCCACTTTCAGCAAGCCGCGCGATATTACCGCAGCACTCGAAAAACTACGCCAGGAATATCCCTGGTTCGTAGTGGCGATCGGTCCCGGGCATGCAATTCAGCTGAAGAATGGCCGGCTGGTGGCCGCCGTTTGGCTTTCGACCGGCGAAGGAGGACATGCTCATCGGCCGAGCGTGACGACAACCCTGGTGAGCGATGATGGAGGCGAAACTTGGTCGGCTGGCGAGATTGCCGCGCGACCAACCGACACCATTGTCAATCCGAATGAAACAACCCTCGCCGAACTCTCCGATGGAACGGTGATGCTCAATATCCGAAGTGAATCAAAGCCCAATCGACGCCTCATTACGCTCAGCAAAAATGGAAGTACTGGCTGGAGCGAACCGAAGTTCGATGAGGCTCTGGTCGAACCGATCTGCATGGCGAGCTTGCTAGCTGTTCCCACGCGTGAACAGCAACTGCTGATCTACGCGGGGCCCGATAATCTGACGTCGGCCAAAACCAAAGAGCCCAAGCCGGGAACTGGTCGCGATCGCAAAAACCTGACTGTGCAGTTGAGCCGCGACGATGGGCAGACCTGGACTGCTAAACGCGTTCTCGAACCCGGCCCAAGTGCCTACAGCGACCTCGCAGTCGGGCCCGATGGTCGCGTGCATTGCTTTTTCGAGCGCTGCAAAGCGGAGGGAACTGGCTCTCCCTACGCGCGGCTCTCGCTCGTCAGCTTTAAGCCCGATTGGATCACCCAGCCGGCCACAGCGACATCAAAATAATCTCGTATCCGCATAGCTTCGTAGCCGGGATGAAGCCAGTGCGCTTCATCTCGACGACTCATAGTCGCATTACCACTTAAACAACGCGACGCTACGTCCTTCAAGCGGATACTTAGCGCCGGGTTCGAGGTGTTGAGGTTCGGCTGTCGGGCGGGCGGTGTCGATCAAGAGATCGAAGCCACCAGCATCCCACTCGGGAACCAGATTGAATTCGATCGTCTCGTGATGGGCGTTGAGCAGCAGCACCAAATTGTCGCCGACGATGGGTTCACCACGAGCGTTCATGTCCCCCGTGTTCCCCATCAGCACCATTCCTAGGCAGCGGACAAATCCAGCGTCCCATTCTTCGTCGGTCATCTGGGTGCCACCCGGATTGAGCCAGTAAATATCTTTGATGTCGCTGCCACGAATGCTACGACCTTGGAAGAATCGCTTGCGCCGCAAGGCGGGTTGCTCCATGCGAATCTTCACGAGTTTCTGCGTGAATCCGAGGAGCTGTTTTTGCCAGTCGTCGAGTTCCCAGTCGAGCCAGGTGAGCTCGCTATCTTGGCAGTAGCAGTTGTTGTTGCCACCTTGTGTATGGCCAATTTCGTCCCCGGCGAGCAGCATCGGCACGCCTTGCGAAAACAGCAGCGTGGCAAGCAGATTGCGCATCTGTTTTTGTCGTAGTTCAACAATCGATGGTTCGTCCGTTTCTCCTTCGACGCCGCAGTTCCAGCTGTTGTTGTCGTTGGCGCCGTCGCGATTCCCTTCGCCGTTGGCCTCGTTATGTTTTTCGTTGTAACTCACCAGGTCACGAATGTTGAAGCCATCGTGGCAGGTGATGAAATTGATGCTCGCGTGAGGCTGACGTCCACTGTGAGCATACAGATCGCTTGAGCCTGCGAGTCGCGTGGCAAACTCGTTGACCGTGCCACCATCGCCCTTCCAGAAGCGTCGCACATTGTCGCGATACTTACCGTTCCACTCCGTCCAGCCCGCTGGAAAGTTGCCGACTTGATAACCACCGGGACCAACGTCCCAAGGCTCGGCAATGAGTTTCACCTGGGTCAGCACCGGATCTTGGTGGATGATATCGAAGAAGGCAGAGAGTTTATCGACGTCGAACAATTCGCGGGCGAGAGCCGACGCAAGATCGAATCGAAAGCCGTCGACGTGCATTTCGACAGCCCAGTAGCGCAAGCTGTCCATGATCAGCTGCAGCACTTCGGGCTGACGCATGTTCATGCTGTTGCCGCAGCCCGTGAAGTCGAAGTAGTGCTGCGGATTTTCGGCCACCAAACGATAGTAGGCTGTGTTGTCTATGCCGCGCAAACTGAGTGTGGGACCGAGATGATTTCCCTCGGCTGTGTGGTTGTAAACCACGTCGAGAATCACTTCGAGGCCAGCACCATGCAGCGCCTTGACCATCGTTTTGAACTCTTGCACTGCGCCAGTGGGGCCAGTGCTGCTATAGCGTGGAGCCAGCGCGTGATAGCCCAGCGTGTTGTAGCCCCAGTAGTTCACCAAGTTCTTATCGACGAGAAATCGGTCGTCGAGGAAATAGTGAACTGGCAAGAGTTCGACAGCAGTCACCCCTAGATTCACCAAGTGGTCGATGGCAGCGGGGCTCGCCATACCGGCATATGTGCCGCGCTGTTTCTCGGGGACACCCGGAAGTTTTTGCGTGAAACCTTTCACGTGGGCTTCGTAAATCACCGTTTCGTGCCAGGGACGTCGCAGCGGACGATCGTTGCCCCAAGTGAAGGCATCGTCGACCACCATTCCCAGCGGCGCAAACGGGGCGCTGTCGGTTTCGTCGCGGACAAGATCAGCTTCGGGATTTCCTACGGGATATCCGAACAAACTGTCATCCCACACCAGGTCGCGGCCAATCGCGCGGGCATAGGGATCGAGCAGCACTTTAGCTGGGTTGCAGCGATGTCCGTTCTTAGGTTCGTAGGGTCCGTGGACCCGAATGCCATACAACTGACCGGGCCGAAGATCGGGGAAATAGCCATGCCAAACATTGTCGGAATGTTCGGGAAGAGGAATAGCAGCCGACTCTGTTTTGGCATCGGCGGAATCAAACAGGCAGAGTTCAACGCGTGAAGCGACACGACTTGCCACCGCCACATTCACGCCACTTCCATCCCACACAGCTCCGAGCGGATAGTTGCTTCCGGGCCAAACGCGCATTCCGAATCTCCTTGGTGCCAGTGAGCATGTTGTCGATCATGGGAGTGTTCTCCGGCCGAGATCTTGTCTGCCTGATCGTGCCGGGATTGCCGTACGCATGATAGGGGGCATCCATGCGATCGGCGAGCAGGAGAATCGGAAGAAATTCTTCTCGTGCGCGATGTGTGAATAAAAAGTTAGGGAAGCGAGACCGCTTCTCCACCAGCGATCGTGCACGCACTACGATAGATGCCGAGCGCAATGGTGTCGCTAACGTAGCGGACTGATCCATCGCAGAGCGCGAACTGGACACCTTGGGGATGTCGGCTGCGGAAACCGTTGTAACCGGTCCAGTCGTTATTTGCGTACGGAGTTCCATCGGGGCGTCGGGCGTTGGGTGGCATTGCACCCACGGCGCTCGCTTCGACCGGATGAGCCCACGCAAAGCCGAGTCCATAACAAGGGTCGCTGCAAGTGGCACGCGTGGGATGAAACACGTCTTCCCCCACCAGAAACGTGCTGGACATACCATCGCGAATCGCCTCGAATCCTCGAGGTTTCTGCCAGTCCATGGGGTAGAGAGGTCCATCCCCTTTCCACCACGGTTCGCACTGATCGAAGTCGGTGGAACCGTGCGCCCAGTCTCCCCAGCAAAAGTTCGAACCTTGTACACCTTTGTAGTTGGTGAGACCCACTTTGATTCCGCGCATGTAGCGTGTGTTCTCCACAAATCCGCTGCTCGAAATGCCGCCGTCGCTAGGACAATGCAGCATCGGAAGCGCCGTTTCAATCGATGTGCTACTGGCCACGAGCGTGCGATTGGGGATGTCGGTTTTTTCGTAAAGTGCTCGCTGCTCGAGATAGGGCAAGATGGTCGCGATCCAACTCCACGAGCGGCTGTCTTCGTAAGGACCATTCCATTTTGCATAGCCGTCGTAGTCGCCGTATCGATTCGGTGGAATCTTGCGAAACGAATCGTGAAACAGATGTACCGACAGCGAGAGTTGCTTGAGGTTGTTGGCGCATTTGGTGCGGCGCGACGACTCACGTGCCGCTTGAACGGCTGGCAAAAGTAGCGCGACCAGGACCCCGATAATCGCGATCACAACCAGTAGTTCGACGAGTGTAAACGCTCGGCGAATGTTTGTTCGCGTCGATAGACTGGAAGGCATGGCAACTCCCTTGTTCACGGCACGAGCCGCAGGTTCAGCGAATCGGGGGACATCTCTTCACGCACTTCCAGTTCCAGCGGCGTAAGCTTCGCTTGGCTGTACTTTGTGGGAATCAGCGACCGTGGCATGCCGGGGTGGGCAAGTCGCGGATCGTCGGTCGATTCTGTGGCGTGAACAATCACGCGGTAGTGACCTGCTGGCGCGCCAGCGCGGCCACTGGTGAAGATCTTGTACGCGCCTTGCGCGTCGATCACTCCCGTTGGGTGATGGAGCGACTTGTTTCCCTTCGCGAGATCGGGAACCAGCGCAACACTACCTGTGGTGAGGGGCTGATTCTGAAACGAAACCGTTCCTTCAACTGGAATCAGAATCAGGCCATCGCCACCGCATCCAGCGCAGAAGACTCCCAGCAGAATCCAGCAGGCCGAGATCGCGAGGCAGCTTGCTCGAGAGAGTAGCGACACGCGCAGCGAGAACCGCGGAGCACGCGAAAGCGACATGCGAATGGCCCTGACACCACGACCCCGAGAGAAGAGTGCCTCAATCTATCGCGCGGCCACCTAAACTCCTAATCGAGTTGTCAAAAAGCGGCTATCGCCCTGGAAATAGCGGCAAATAGCCTCGTCCATCAAGTCCCGCAGAAACCGCATGCAGTTTTATATTCACGAGCGATGGAGTGGATCGCTCGGCAATATTTTGCAGCTAGCTGCCTCCTCCCTAGGTTGCGGGGATCAAGCGGATCAATCGCACGTCCATCACGGCGGCGGCTGCTTTTTTCTTCGGACGAATTTCGAGCGACGTCGTGATTGGTTTTTCGATCGTCACGCGCCCGATCACGCGCGGCTTAAAGTTTTGAAAGTGACCGGTATCTTCTACCACCATCGAAACAATCTGATCGCCGACTGCGATATCGACTTCGCTTCCTCCATGGCCCTTTCCGCAACCTTGGTGCACCTCGACATCGTAGGTTCCAGCGGGGAGGAAGAGTTTCCAGCTGGCACGATCGTCCACCTCGGTCCAGTAACCCACCGTGTTCTTGTGGGGCTGAGGTTCGTAACGAAGTTTTTTGCCCACCACTGTGGCCCGATGTGCTGGAAGATTGACAATGCGCTCGGCATCAGGCATGGCAACGGAGGGCACATCACCCACCAGCGTGCGATCGATTGTTTCGATCACGATGCGTGCTTCACCAGTCGCGGGGAGCGCGCCTGCGGGAGGTGTGATGATCCAGCGATCGATCTCAGGTTGTAGTTTCCAGTCGCTTTTCGCTTCTGGATCTTGTCCTTTCGCATAGATACGACCGACTGGAACTCCCAGCATCGGAACATCGATCGATTTTCCCGCGAACTGGCTCGCATCGCCAAGCACCAGTTCCACACGATCGCTAAAGTGCTCGATTTTGATCGGAGCGGCTTCTACAAAATCTCGCGAGTTCGCTTGCTCTTCGAGCTTCATCGAGGTAGCCAGAAACTTGCAAACATCGTCGATCATCGGCTTCATCCAGCGTGGATTGTTCCAGCAGCCATGCTTCCCTTCGGCATAAACCATTTGCGTGCCAGTCCCACCCGCTTCACGCAAAGTGGCAAGTGGCACGAGGTAGTTTTCGGGATGATCGAGCTCACCCACTTGCACCAGAATTGGCGGAGTTTCCTTGGTGAAGTGAGCGCGCGGTGAACCGAGTTCATAAAGTTCAGGCGCTTCAAGAATCGTTTTGCCGGTCCAGATAGTGGCGTTCGACGGAGGATCCGATTTACGCGATTTATCGGCTACGGTTCCGCGCGCTAGATCGAGTGGACCTGCCATCACCACACACGCCGCCAGTTGCGTGAGCCGCGCGCGATCGTCGGCCGACAAACCGGCGGGGGCAAACTTCTCGTGCGCACCACCCGCTGCAGCAAGTGCTACGAGATGCCCGCCAGCCGATCCACCCACGGCAGCAATTTTGGCGGGATCGATCTGAAATTTGTCGGCATTTTTGCGGAGCCAGACAATCGACTCCACGGTGTCCTGCACTGCTGCGGGAAACTTCGCTTCCCCCGCCAAACGATACTCGATGGCGGCGACGGCAAAGCCACGCTGAGCAAGCGTTTGCGCATAGCGATGAAACTTTGTCCGGTCCCCGTTAATCCAGCCGCCACCATGCACCAGCACGACAGCAGGCAACTTCACTTCCGCTGCAAGTTTCGCGGGGCGAAACAAGTCGAGATGCAGCGCCCGATCGCCACGCTGGGCATACACAAGGTCGGCTTGAAGCTCGATCGAATCAGGCAGATCGGCAGCCGATGTCTTCGGCGCGAAGCTCGCGCCACAAGCAACCACCAGCAGCAAACAGATAGCAATGCGGACGATCATGGGGAGCTTTCCATTCCAAACAACACATCGAGAGAGGCAGCACGAGAACGTCGACTCTGAACTGTCGACGCTGATCTAGCGTCAACCTACGCTCTGGCGCAAGGTGGTTCAATGTACAACGCAACCCCGAATGTCGAATTGCATGACACTCGTACAATCATTAGATTGTTGCTTCGGCTCGACAACCGATTCGCTCCCCGCCAAGATGCTCTCGCCACAGGTTCCCACCTCTCCAGCTCGTAACTCTTACTCGTCCAGCACCCTTCCATGAAGCAACTTTGTCTTGCCGAAGCGATCGGCACCTATGCCCTGGTGTTCTCCGGAACGGGGGCGATCGTCATCAACACGATCTCTGGTGGGGCGATCACCCATGTCGGGATCGCGCTGACGTTCGGTCTCATCGTCATGGCGATGATCTACGCCTTTGGCGACATCTCCGGTTGTCATATCAATCCGGCTGTCACGATCGCAATGACCGTCGCAGGGCGATTTCCGCTATCAAAACTGGTTCCCTACATCGCCTCGCAGGCTGTCGGCGCGGTGCTGGCCAGCCTCACCTTGCGGCTGCTCTTTCGCAGCCATCCCGAAGTGATCGAAGCGGGACTAGGCGGAACATTTCCGTTTGCAGAAGGAAGCGACCTACAGTCGTTCGTACTCGAGTTCATCCTCACGTTTTTGCTAATGTATGTCGTCCTTTGTGTTTCGACTGGAGCAAAAGAAAAAGGGATCATGGCCGGTGCCGCCATTGGAGCCGTGGTGGCGCTCGAAGCGATGTTTGCCGGACCCATTTGCGGTGCATCGATGAACCCGATCCGTTCATTCGGCCCTGCCGTGGTGAGTGGCCGACTCGATAGTCTGTGGGTCTATCTCACCGCTCCCACGCTCGGCGCGATTGTCGCCGTTTTCGTCTTCAATTTCATGGGAGCCGCTCCAACTCCCGAAAATCTCGCGGAAGTCGGCAGCAAGCCTACGAAGAAACGTTCGTAACCTCGGAAGCAGACGATCCCGCTACACGAAAAATTAATACGCCGAGCCCTAGCAAGTTGGTAAAAACAATGCAGCAATCTTTGTTACGATTAGCCGTTGTGAGCGTGATGGTGATGATCGCGCTCGGACTGTTTCAAATCCAAAACGGACTTGCGAATCGCACTACATCCACGATGGAAACGTCTTCCAAAACGCCGAAAAAACTACTGTTTGTCTGCATCGAGAACAGCAATCGGAGCCAGATGGCCGAGGCCTTTGCGCGCATGCTCGGCGGAGAGGGTGTGGAGGCGTATAGCAGCGGCTCGAAGCCCTCAGGGAAGGTGAACCCCAAAGCAATCGCTGCCATGCGCGAGCTGAACTACGACCTTTCGAAACATCTCTCCAAACCGCTGAGCGATCTTCCACCAGGACCGTACGACGCCGTCGTTACGATGGGGTGTGGCGATTCGTGCCCGCATATCCCCGCGAAGCGCCGCGAGGATTGGCAAATTCCCGATCCCAAACATTTGCAGCCGGCTGAGTTTAACGAAGTGCGCGACTTGATTCGCAGCAAAGTAGCGAGCCTCATCCAGTCGCTGGATGACTAACGCTCTCTCGGCATGCCGACGACAAAGCTAAGAACTACGCAAGTCCCACCTCTTTGCGAAGCTGTTGCATCGTTGCCTCTTGGCGACCAGTTACCACCTGCTGCGCCTTCTTCACACGCTCTGCAGCAGCTTCGGGCTTCGTGGCCATCTCGAGCACCGTGGCTGCATACCGCGACACATCGTCGGCGTTATCGAAATCGAACAGCCACTCGGCCAGGCCAATATCCTTCCACATGAATCCCTTACTTGTCTGCTCGGAGAATCGGCCGACGATCGCTGGAATTCCGTTGCCGATGCACATGATGGGGGAATGCATTTCGAGTCCAAAAAGCCCCGCCGAGAGTCGATAGACACTCAGCGCTTCATCGGTGAGCCAGAACTTCTCGCGCCACACTACACGCGGCTTCACATCGTCGGGCAATTTGTCGTAAACATGTTCTTTGCCGATCAGCATCTGACTCATGTCTTCGGGACAAAGTAGCACACGCTGGTCTGCTTCTTTCACCAGCCGAGTGATCGCCTCGCGCAAAATGGCGTGATCGTGTTCCGCCATCTCGTTGTTGCGCACCAGCCGCTCTTTTTGCACGTCGGTCATCTCGCGGCCATGAATCCGCCAATAAGGGGTAAATCGGTTTCGCGGAATGCAGCAGAGAAACTTCCGTGGCTCGAGTCCGCTCTCTTTCACAAACTTAGCGGCAGCCTCTTCATTCGCGAGATCGACCGCAAAAGCGCCGTCGGGACCAAACTCCATGATCGGCGAACTGATCCCTTCTTGTTTGGCCAGTGCCAGGGAAACCGAGTCGCGAAAGTAGGCAAACCGAGCCCGCGAGATGAGCGCACGTGTTTCCGCGTTCCCTCCGCTGTAGGTGATGCCGTAGATGCCAAACGGCTTCTTCCAGTGCTTGTCAAACGCAGCGACATCCTTCTCGGCGACCAGTGAAGGACCACTCCCATGTAGCAGGAAATCGGCGGAGTCGAGCACCTCTTGAAGTTCCGCCGAACTCGCTTTCCCATCGGCACTGATCGAGCCCTTCACGATCTTCAGCTTGGGGAACCGCTTGTGCTCCATCGCCGCCACTTCGTCCGTCAAATCGCGCGAGGCCCACAGCGTTACCTGGGCCTCGGGAATGTGTTTTTCGAGCAGCGCAAGTACCCCCGGCGTGTGAGCAATGTCGCCGATATTCACCACTTGCCACGAACTACGCAGCACGATGTGAAGCGGTTTCTTAGTCTCATCTCCCCGCAGTGAGGAGGTGGCGCTCAGCGAGAGAGCGAGGGCTGATAACGTGGATTGAGCAATGAAATCGCGGCGCAGCATGGCATGGTCTCACGCTTGTCGCCTGGGTGAGGAGGTAGTCTGCTTCTGAACAAGCGAAGCGAATGCTTCAAGCGACAAGTTCTCCGATTATGCCAAGAAACGACGATCGCGGCGAGTAGCAAAAGAGAGCTACTGCCGCGATCAAGCTATTGCCGGAAGTTGCCCTGCGATACAGCTTGGAAAAGTTGTTCCGGCTGCCCTGCTCAAGCATACGCACGACGGTTAGTGCGCCTGCATCAGCGCTCGCCAGGTGACTTAGCGTGGCTTCGTTTGGAACGTCCCGGTCGGGCCGGTCAGACTAGCGACGGGAAAGCCGGCTGCTTCCACAGCTTCCCACATCTGCTTTGGAGAAAGAACTTTGTCCTTCTGTGGCACAACGTAGGCAATGTTTTTGGGCACATCGGCCCGCACTTCCACCACGCCAGGAATCGCGTAGAGCTTGCGAGCGATTTTTTTGGCGCACGCGTCGCAGTGCATGCTCTTCACCTGAATCGTGGTGTAGGTAATCGCAGGGGACTCGGCGCGAGCTTCGACGCTAGAGCCCAGTCCGGCAATCGTGAGTGCGGCTGCTGCGAGGAGAAGCGAGCGACGTGAGAGTAGCGACATGAGTTAGGTTCCTTCCAGTCTCGTGATGCGAGTCGGTTCGACCGTTTGATTTTGATGGACGGGGTATGGTTGAAAGTGATTCGTGGGGTGGGTTAGCGACGGATATAAATTCCATCGGCATCGACAACGAGTTGCCCCACCGAGTTGACACTCGCCATGCCGCGGACCACCACCATTTGCCCTTCCTCGACCGGGAGGACTTTGCGGGCATCAACGTTCAAGATATTGCCGCTCGCCTCGCGCAGTCGCACGAGTGCGCGACCTGCTTCGGCGTTGGATTTGTCTTTGCAGAAGGGGCAGCCATCGTCGACACAAGCGGCGTGCGCTTCGAGGTCGAGAGCCGGATCGCTGATGACAAACTCAGCCGACTCGCGCGACCAAGTGAGCTTCCCACCACCAATCTTGCCGAGCAGCACGACCGATTTCGGCTCGGTAGCGACGGCGACCTCTGTGGTTGCAACTGCTGTCGCGTTATCGGTATCGATCGACGTGGAGGGGGATGTCGCCTCTCCGTCAGCTTCTTTGCTGACGACCGGGGTGATCGACTCGCGGTAGTCGAGAATTCCCACCGCCCCCGAGGGCTCATCGGTCAGCATGAATTGCTTGGCAGCAGCACGCTGCTCTGGAGTAGCCGTGGGCTTGGCACATCCCACCAGCGGCGCGGCGACAACTAGGCCAACGAGCAGCGACGCGAGTGTAAGTCGCATGCGGAATCCTTTCCCAAGCGAACGAGTGCGATGCATGCGGGCTTAACCGCAACGCATGGATGCTAAAAAGTGCAAGTATCGGAAGCGAACCGACCCATCCGCTTCCGCTATCTTCGGTCGCTGGCTCGCGCGAGATTGAATCAATCGTGGCGATTCAATCGCGCTGCTAGCGTTGCCGGCAATCCAGCTTTGGAAATCGCTAGCAAGCATCGAGCAGCTGCCAATGACGTTTGAAAGAAAACGCGAGAGTAGCGCAGTTCAGCTATTTCTTCTCGTGGTCGTGATCATGGTCGTGCTCGTGCTCGTCGTGGAATTCACCCGCATAAGGGACACCGTCTACCACTCCGCTGATCGTTCCTTCCCAGTGAATTTCCTTGTCGCTCATCGGCAGGGGGGCAGAAAATTGGGAGGTGCCGCTCGTCTCGCCGGATGTTGCCACCGCTGCAAGCGTCAGTTCCATGACCGGCTCTTTCAGACTCAGCTGAAGTTCTGTTGCATCAACCGGCACCGACTTTTTCATCGACTCATCCAAGACATAAACCGTCACTTCCTTCTTCGCGTCGTCGATCACGAGTTCGACGTGAAACTTTCCACCCCCCCAGTCGATGATCATGCCGCCATGAGGTCCTGGCGCGCTATGGTCGTGACCATGGTCAGCCCCACCTTGGTCTCCATGTTCATGATCCTCGTGGCCAGCTTCCGAAGTAGCTGGCTTGTCGCTACTTGCTGGACCACAGCCAGCAAAACCGATCGTGCCTAGCATCAGAGCAAACCATGTGAAGCAGCGTTTCATGCAAAAATCCTTGTGAAAGTAGTTTTTTGTTGCGGGGGTAAGTGGGGAGAAAAATCTAGTGGGCTGGTGAGGCTGGGACAGACGTGGGTGTTGGTTCGTCGGCCATCGCGAGAGGATCGTCGGCCAATTCATGACGCGCGAGTCGGGCAGCATCTTTTCCGCTGAACCACCAGAAGAGTCCTGGATGGATGAGGAACTCGCACAGCGTCGACGTGACGAGTCCCCCGAGAATCACGGTGGCCACGGGGTAGAGGATTTCACGCCCCGGTTCATTACCACCGAGCACCAGTGGCACAAGACCGATGCCAGCGGTGAGTGCGGTCATCAGAACCGGCGCTAGCCGCTCGAGACTTCCGCGGATGATCATGTCGGCGCTAAAGGCTTCCTGCTCTTCTCGCATGAGATGGACGTAGTGCGTGACCAAGAGGACACCGTTGCGAACCGCAATACCCCCCAGCGAGATGAACCCCACGAGGCTTGCCACCGACAACGTTTGATCGGTGATCACCAGCGCAGCCACACCGCCGATAAAAGCTGTGGGCAAGGCATTGAGAATTTGTAAGGCGACACGCAGCGAAGGATAGAGCAGCATCAGCACCACCAGCATCCCCACCACACTGACACCAGCCAGCATCATGATGAGAAACGTGGCCCGCTCTTGGCTTTCGAATTGGCCGCCGAACTCGATGAAGTATCCAGGGGGAAGTGTGACGTTTTTGCCGAGTTTTTCTCGTATTTCCGCGACAGCCGAACTCAGGTCGCGACCTTGAGTATTGCAGCGAATGACGATTCGGCGGCGTGCGTTTTCGCGGAAGAGAGCGGTCGGACCTGCTACATCGGTATTCACGTTGGCAAGTTCGCTCAGCTGCACATCACCGCGATTATCGGGAAGTGCAATCAGGAGTTGCTGCAGATCGGCCTCGCGGTGGCTGGTGTTCTCGAGTTTCACAAGCAGATCAAACCGGCGCTCTCCTTCGAGCACTTGGGAAACTACACGACCTTGCAGGGCCGTTTCGAGTTGCTCGGCAATTTCGCCGCGCGTGACGCCATAGTGTGCTAGGTCGTTGCCACGAAGTTCGATATGAAGTTCCGAGGCTTGCTGAATCGGTTCCACTACCGGAGGCGTGATCCCTTCGATCTCTCCGAGGACAAGTTTCACGCGCGCTGCTGACTCGAGCAGTGTGTCAAGATCGTCGCCGTAGATCTTCACGGCAATCTGTGCATAAACGCCGGAAACCATGTGACTAATCAGATGTGCAAGAGGCTGTTCGATTTCGATATCGACCCCCGGCGCATCCTCGCGCAGTTCGTGCAGCAAGTCTTCAATCACCTCTTCACGATGCCGAGCACTCTCGGGATTCATCGTCACGATATATTCACTCGCGCTCACCGGCATGGCATGTTCGTCGAGTTCAGCTCGCCCTGTGCGACGTACAAAGTGCAGGATTTCGCCGTCGGGATTGTCGGGCGATTTTTGCCACGAGCGGAGTTTGTTGTCGACGCTCGAAGCCAGCAGGGTCGAGGCATCGAGTGATGAACCAGCGGGGAGCGAGACATTAATCTGCACACTTCCTTCGTCGAAAGCAGGCAAAAAGTTGCGTCCAAGTCCCGCCAGTTGCCACGCAGCAATCGCAAACGCAATCCAGGTGATGATGAGCAGCATGGGGGCTTGGGCCAGACTCAGTCGGAGCAGAGGGGTGGCAAGTTTTTTGAGGAGCACCAGGAGCTTGCTCTCCTGAGCATGGTGCGATGTGGTTGCTTGCGGCAGGAGGTACGACGACAAGACCGGCGTCACGGTGAGGGAAACAACCAGCGATGCAAGAATCGAAATGATGTAGGCCAAGCCGAGTGGCGCAAAGAGGCGTCCTTCGACCCCCGAAAGCGCAAACAGTGGCAGAAAAACAAGAATGACCACGGCCGTTCCAAAGACAATGGCCGATCGAACTTCCTGGCTTGCGCGATAGACCACCAAAATCGACGGCAGTGGTTTTTCCAGTCGGCTGTTCTCGTGCAAACGACGAAAAATATTCTCGACGTCGACAATTGCATCGTCGACCAGTTCCCCCATCGCCACGGCAAGTCCACCAAGGGTCATCACGTTGATCGAAAGGGGGGCACCGGTGACGGCGCTGATAATTCGAAACACCAGGGTCGTAATGACGAGCGATAGGGGAATCGCAGTGAGAGTGATGAACGTGGTGCGAACATTCAGCAGGAAGAGCATCAGCACAATCAGCACCAAGAAGGCACCGATCACCAGCGCTTCCCCGACGTTAAAGATCCCTCGATCGATGAAGTTGCGCAGCTGAAAGAGTTTGCTGTGTAGCTGAAGATTGGCGGGCAAAGTGCCTTCGATATCCTCGAGCGTGCTTTCGATCTGCTCGGTGATTTTTCGCGTGTCGACGTGCGGCTGCTTGGCCAAAGTAAAGACGACTCCAGGCGAGCCATTCACCGCGCCATCGCCACGTTTGTAGGTGGCACCAATTCCGACTTCAGCAACTTGCTCGAGCAAAATCGGTCGGGCGGGAGTATGTTTCACCGGGATCTCGCGCAGCTGCTTGAGGATATCACTAGTGGTGGGACCAAGTCGACCGACGATGCGTATGGGAAGTTCCATTTCGCCGTCGCGCGAGAAGCCGCCGCTCGTATTTAGGTTGCTCTCAGTGATCGCATGCTGCACCTCGGCTAGCGTGACGCCGTACTCCTGAAGGGCTTGCGGATGAATCCGCACTTGATACTGTTTGCGCTCTCCACCTTGGATGAAAACCTCGGCAATCCCGGGGATTTTGCGAATTCTGGGACGGATGATCCAGTCGGCCAGATCGCGCATGGCGATCAGATTTTCGAGCTGCGTCGGAAAGCTGGTGCGGTGAAGTGTCCCCGCGATCTCGAAGGTTGCTGCGGCATAACTTTCGGTTGCAGTAACGGATGACGCAGCATCAGACGCAGTACTGACGAGCTGAGGATCGCTCGAGCGCTCGGGGGTGGCCTGCCATTGCAAGTTGGTGGAAACCAGCTTTTTCCAGGTCGTAGGATCGTTGCGATCGACCACATTCCAAATGGTAAGTGAGGGAGGCTCGGTCCCTCGCAAAACACGCTCGGCCCAGTAGGTGGTGAATTCCACCGGCGCTAAATCGCCACCTTGAGGGCCCCGTTGCTGCGAGAGTCCGGCAATCACGATTTGGCCCATGATCGACGCCGTCGGAGTAAGCTGCGGCTGAATACCTTCAGGAAGCATCGATGCAACGGTGGAGAGCCGTTCTTGTACGGTTTGCCGCGCGAGGCGCACGTCGATTTCCCAGTCGAATTCGACGAAAATGACGCACAGCCCGGCTGTCGATTGGCTTCGTACATCCTGAACGCCAGCAGCGCCCAGGAGCGATGCTTCGAGTGGCTGTGTGACAAGTTTTTCAACCTCTTCGGTTGCCAGTCCGGGGCACTCGGTAAGCAGCACCACGCGCGGGCGATCAAGATCGGGAAAGACATCGATCGGCAAAGTGGTGGCGAGATAGCTGCCGTATAGGAGCAGCACAATGCACGCGACAACTACCAGCGGACGATGGCGTAGCGATAGACGAATCAAATGGCTGAGCATGGCTTGGTTCCTAAGCGTTAGTGAGCGCCATGCACAGAGCCATCGGCATGCACATGCACACCCGACGACTCGCCGCTAGAAGCTTGTGACTTGCGAATTCGTAGTAGCGACGCCGCGTGATTCGAAGCGATGAACCAGCCAGGGCGAATCGTCTCGGTTGGAGCAATGGCGATTTGGTGCCTGTTTTCAGCGACAATTTGCACCGGAAGCTCGTCGAACCACTCGCCATTTTGTCGGTAGATGAGCGCTTCACCTCCGCTTCGCGCCACTGCTTCGCGTGGCACGATGAGAACATTCTCGATCGGCGAAAGTGGCAAGCGAAGCCGCACGCGCATCCCCGGTCGTACGACGACGTCGGTCTTCGAGCCTTCATGCCAATCGTGGAGGGATGTACGATTTTCGAGCGGAAGATAGAAGGCAAATGTGCGGGATTCAGCGTCAAGATCACTGGCGAGTCGCGAGATTTGAAGCGGCTCAGGCCAAGTCATCGGACCATCACCACCCGGGGTGCTGATGTCCATCGTGACATTCATTTGCTTACCGGAAACTTCTCGCACGACAGCCAAGTCGGACTTAAAGCCGCGCCCTTCGACCATCAAATAACGATGGTTGGCCAGGTGGCAGAGCACTTCACCAGCATTCACCTGTTGGCCCAGTTCGACCTCGAGAGATTCGACTTCGAGTTGGTGTGTGAGGTGGGTGGATTGGTCGGGCGAAGTAGAGGCCAAACGCATGTCGTTATCGAGCATCGGCGCTTGAACGGTGATTTCGCTCAGAAACTGACCTCGTGCCGCTGCATCGATGTCGCTGGCAGCAATGCCGCGCGAGGCAAGGTCTTGCCGATAGGCCTCTGCAGCAACTTGCATGCGAGCAATTTGGTTGTCGATCTCGATGATGCGCGACTGGGGAAGAGCGCCGGAAGTCGCTAGTCCCTCGAGTCGTTTTCGATCACGCTCGGCGATACCGATTTCGCTCGTCGCTTTGAACAGTTCGAGCTGCGCGGCATGCAAAGATTCGCTGACGAGGCGAATCGTAAAGAGCTTGGCTCCTGGCTCGACATCAGCGCCAGGAAAGGCGTGGATTTCAGTAATAGTTCCGCTGATCGGCGCGACAACTCCGCGATCGCTGACTCCCGGCCGATCGATCACCAGCCCCGGCATTTCAACCGTTTGCCAGAACGTTCCGAGCGTGAGTCGCAGATTCTGCAGTTGCAGGTTTTTGCGTGCCTGCTCGGTGAGTTTCAGCCGCTTGATCTCAGGACCGTGCGCCGCTGCATCAGCAGTGGAATCGGTGCCATGGTCATCAGAAGCTGATGGCGAGTTTGCTGCGGCGCGCCACGACTGCAGCAATTGTTGCCCACGCGTTGTGCCCCCTAACCAACCGAGAGAAGCTCCGATGCTGAGCACCAGCAAAAGCAGCACGACAGACCATTTCCAAGACATAACGCACCTTCGCAAGCCGACAGAGTTGAAGCGTTCGCCAAAACCATCGCGCGTGATCTGCCTTACGCAGCGGCGCAAGGCAGATCACGCGCGAGCGCGAACGTTCAATTGCGAAGAGCAAGAAATGCGAGATAGCGGGGCAAATCGCTGGGAGGTGGATGCCAGACCGCAGCCCGCTGCGATGCGGTGATCACCTCGGCGACGATCGATTCGCTCGCGAGCGTTGGAAGAACGGCAACGAGATTGCTGGAAGGAGTCAGCGACTTGATGAGCGACAAAATCAGATGCGAGTGGGTCGCGTGTTGGTCGCTATGCTCGTCGCCCGTTGGCGAATTTTCTTCGTGAGTATCTGTTTCGTTAACGCTGGGAAGGTGATCGTGATGCTGATGGTCGTCAGCATGCTGATGCACATGCGTGCTGCAGCGCGATGCTAAGTGATCTGCTCCGCATACGAAATGACCGTGACAGCCGAGCACATTGTGCACGACGACCGCGATGATCGTGATGAGGGAAATGAAGCAGTTCACGAGAAACAATGACTACGTGGAAAGTGCGAGTGACTAATCAACCCTCTATTGTTCTAGCTCGGGGGGGCGGCGTCAATTGCAGCCGCTTCGGTCAGCAGGGGATACCCATCGGAATGCATTCGCGAGCAGCTTGCAGTTGATTTTAGGCAGCAGCGACAGTTGGTAAGCAGTTGCTGTTGATTGGCAGTAGGTGCAGTCGTCACCACCGGCCTATCACCTTCCATCGGCTGTTTTTCCCTCCGTTGCTAATAGATTTCGCACTACACGCCGCTAGCTAGCGAGCAATCCCGCAGCGAGAAGTGGCAAGTAGTGCTCTAGCGGGGGTGTCTCGAGGTGCGGAATCTTCGCTTGCTCATCCCAGCGTCGCAGTGCCACGGCATGCTGAAAGTGGGGGTGTGCTTCGAACTTGCGGGCCTCATCGGCAGTCATTGGGCCACCTTGAAGAGCCAGGCTTTGTCGTGAGGGACCACTTAGGAGCTCGTAATATGCTGCATCGGCTGTGCACAAGTAACGCTTCGAAGCGACGTGCAAACGAACTGGCTCAACCACCTCGGGGGCAAAATATTTGGCGAGCCATCGCCCTCCGAGTTCTTCGTGCAGATCGTCGATCCCTTGATCGGGAGCATCGTCAGGCAGGGCATGTAGCAGGTGACCGATGTCGTGAAGCAAGGCTGCAGCGATGAGGGTGGAAGGTGCGCCACTCTTCTCGGCAAACATGGCAGCTTGCAGCGCGTGTTCGAGTTGCGAAATCGCTTCACCACCGTAGCGGCTGCTACCAGCAGCTTCGAACAACCGCTTCACCTTGGCAATCCGCTCGTCACTCGTCACTTCGTTCGACATGGTTTAACTCTTCGTTATGCTGTAGCTGTGTTGCTCGCTAGTGGACTCAAAAAGATTCGGTGAAGATGGCTGTCTAGCACAAAAATCCTGGCATTTGCTCGATTATAGTGCGGTGCGTGTTGCTCGCTAGTTCGCTCCACGACTCTTTGTAAGCATGGCGATTGTGAACTCAATTCTTCCACCAACTTTAGCGACACCACCGACGAACCAGGAGTCGTGGAGACGCACTTTGGTGACTGCCGCGTGGGCGGTGACTGCCGCCTTTGGTGCCTACTTTTGTATGTATGCATTCCGCAAGCCGTTTGCCGCTGCCGCGTTTAAAGACATGGTCTACTGGGGGGTGAACCTCAAAGTGATGCTTGTCGTAGCGCAAGTGCTAGGGTACGCGACAGCGAAATTTATCGGCATCAAAGTGATCGCGGAAATGACACCCGCGCGACGCGCTGTCGGCATTTTGCTGCTGATTGGCATTGCGCATGTCGCGCTGCTCTTTTTTGCGATTGTCCCGTTCGCGCTGAAGCCGCTACTGCTGTTTGCCAACGGTCTTTCGCTAGGCATGGTCTTTGGTCTCGTCCTTGGGTTTCTCGAAGGACGCTCCCTAACCGAGGCGCTCTCGGCGGGACTTTGTGCTAGTTTTATTTTGGCCGACGGTGCTACGAAGGCCGTGGGAAGCTGGCTTTTGTCCCAAGGGATCAGCGAGTTTTGGATGCCTTTTGTCGCGGGGCTTTTGTTCATCATTCCGCTGCTGATCTTCGTCGCGATGCTCAGCCGAATTCAGCCCCCGACAACGCATGATATAGAGCATCGTAGCGAACGACTCCCGATGACCGCCGCCGATCGCTCGTCGTTCCTGCATCGCTACGGCATCGGCCTCGGGCTCCTTGTGCTCGTCTACTTGCTCATCACCGTGCTGCGAAGCGTACGTTCCGATTTTGCACGCGAAATTTGGCAATCGTTTGGCCAGCCAGCAGAACCGGCCGACTTCTGGCAATCGGAGATGATTGTCGCGCTCGGCGTCGTGCTGGTGAATGGCTTATCGGTTTTCATTCGAAGCAATCGCTATGCTTTTTTTGCATCGCTGGCTGTCTCTGGCGGTGGCATGATGTTGGTCGCTCTGGCGCTGGTGCTTCGCTCGGCTGACCTGATCGACGGTTTTGTCGTCATGACACTCCTGGGGCTAGGACTTTATTTACCCTACGTCGCCGTGCACACCACCGTGTTCGAGCGGCTGATCGCCATGACGCGCGATCGTGGCAATGTGGGATTTTTGCTCTACGTGGCCGACGCCGTGGGCTACCTCGGTTATGTCGTGGTGATGCTGGTAAAAAACTTTGCTTCGCCGAAGGTCAACTTCTACGATTTTCTCGCCACTGCAAGTTGGCTCGTGGTTGTAGTTTCGACCATTTGCCTCTTGTTTTGTGGCATCTATTTCGAGCGTCGCATGCGTGGACTGCACGACTATTCCTCGCCGAAATAGTCGCCGACACTATGCAAAAAAAGGGCCTTGGCAAGTGATCGCTCACTCACCAAGGCCCCGAGGCTAAATCGAATGTTGCAAGATTTGTCAGGTGAACTTGCACCATACAGTCCTGGTCACGTGAAGGCCTATTTCGCCGCCCCGCTCTTGAAGCGATAGATGCCACGTCCTGTGGGGCTTGCCCCCATGACGAAGAGTTCTCCGTTATCGTCTTCACCAAACGACATCGGATTAACGGTCGGCATGTTAATCGGACGATTCTCTACCACTCGTTTCTGAGCTTCGTCGTACTTCAGTGCCCACATCTTGTTCGACACATAGTCGGCATAGATGTAGTAGCCATCTAGTTCGGGAACAGCTTTGCCACGATAGACACCACCACCGGTGATGCTGCGACCGAGGTCGTGGTGGTATTCCCAAATTGGATCGGTCAAACCCTCTTGAGGTCCCACACCTTTGTTGCCAAACGGATGCAGTGCTTCGCGCACATTCCAGCCGAAGTTAGCTCCCTTGGTGACGATGAAAATCTCTTCAAACAGATTCTGTCCGACTTCGCCCGCCCAGAGCGTTCCGGTCTTGCTGTCAAAGGCCATGCGCCAAATGTTGCGAATGCCATAGGCCCAAATCTCGCCGCGATGATTGGCCTTGCCCACAAACGGATTGTCGGAGGGAATTGCGTAGTTCTTGCCATCGGCCTTGCGGCTGACATCGAGACGCAAAATCTTGCCGAGCAACACATTCGTGTTCTGGCCATTTTCCATCGGATCGCCACCCGAGCCACCATCGCCGAGCGCGATGTAAAGGTAGCCATCGGGACCGAAGGCCAGCGTCCCACCGTCGTGATTCCAGAACGGACGCTCGACACGCAAGATCTCTTCTTCACTCGCGGGATCGGCGACGTTCGGATCATTCTTGCTCACTCGAAAGCGGCTGATGACATTTTCCATCTTGGCGCCGACATCGGTGTAAAACACATAAAATTCGCCATTTTCTTTATATTTTGGCGAGAACGCGAGACCGAGCAAACCTTCTTCGTTCTGCTTATCGGCGTAGCGCACTTTTTTCTCGATATCGAGAAACACCTTCGAACCAGCAGCATCATCGCGACTATCGAGCACATGAATTTTGCCGTGCTGTTCACCGACAAAGGTTCGCTTCGTGCCGTCGCCCGAATGGGTCAGGAAAATTGGCCGAAATGGAACCACCTGGCCACTCTCGCTACCATCGTCCCACTGATCCCACTTCAAGGTTGGGTAGGCAACTTCGAGGTGCACATCGAGTGGCTTGGTGTTTACTTCCCAGCCTGCGATGGTGGTCGACAGTTTGGTGATCACGCCCGACTTCATGTCGGGGATCAGCAGCGCGTCGCCACTGGCTGCTAGGCAACCATCGGCAGCCGATTGCAGCCCCTCGCCAATCAGGATGGGAGCAACACCGGGACGTGGAATGCCAAACACCTTGCCGGTGGTCCAGCTAGTGACAAACAGGCGACCAAAGTGGTCCCAGATGAGCCCATCGGCTCCTGGCAAACCTTCGGCCACTTTCTCGACGTTTTTGTCGTGAAATCGAACGCGATAGAGGGTGCCGGTTCCCATGTCGGCCAGCAGCATGTGCGACGAACCATCGAATGCCACACCATTAGCCTTGGTGAGACCAGGGATCACTTCAGCGCTGGCCATCTGCTCGATCTTGTTCAGGCGAACATCGATGCGATAAGCGGCAGCCCCCTTACCGTCGATGCCCGAATCGCTGAGTAGGATGATGCCGTTGCCAGCGTCGACAGCGATGTCGTTAAGATAAAGTGGAGCGGTTGGAAAATCTCCTTCGGCCTTGTAGACCGAAGTTTTGCCACTGGCATCGATCTTGACGACTTTGGTGACATCGGTCAGGTAGAGCGCGTCGCGAAAAAAGCAGAGCCCTTTCGGATCGTCGAGCCCGGTCGCAAACGCTTCGCGTTTGCCGTTCTTAATCACCGAGACACCACCATCCCCCTTGGTCCCTGGCTTGCCAATTTCAGTGACGTAGAGGTTGCCGTCGAAGCCGTAGCAAATCGACTCGGGGTAAGTGAAACCTTCCACCTCGGTCGCTGGCTTTTCAGCCGCTAGCGAAGTGAGCGAAATCGCGAGGGTGCCCAGTAGGGCACAGGCACTTGGCCACAAACGTCGCATGGAGAAATCCTTGAAAACAGGTACGTGGGGTAGGCTAGCGCAACGTGTGTTGCCACTGGCAGGTGAGAGCGAGCTTTTCTTCGCTCCCAGCAGTGGCTCAGAAATCGTGCTATTTCGCTCAGAAGCATAATGGTTTTTACGCGCGATCGAAAGTGTTGCGGTGCAGCCGCTCACCACAATCTTGCGGAGCAACTCGACGGGAATGGACTGCCGCAAAGCGGTCTTTTTCAGTATTCTTGAAGTTTGGCACTGCTTTGAAACCCCATGCTGGCGAGATGCGCCAAGTGGAAATGAAAACGAGTGGTTCGATGTCAACGGTCGTGAATATCGCTGCTTACAAGTTCGCCCCGCTCGAGGGACTCAAAGAACTGCGCGAAGAACTGCTGGCCCACTGCAAACGCGCGAATCTGAAGGGAACGATCCTGCTGAGCACCGAGGGGATCAACCTGTTTGTGGCCGGCAGTCGCGAGGCGATCGAGGTACTGGTGACGCGGCTGCGTTTGATTCCGGGACTTGCCGAGTTGACGGTGAAATACAGCGAAAGCGAGCATCAGCCTTTCACACGTATGTTGGTACGGATCAAGAAAGAGATCATCGCGTTTGGGGTGGAAGGGATTGATCCAGCGCGACGTCCCTCGCCGAAGCTTTCTCCGCAAGAGCTGAAGTCGTGGCTCGATGAAGGAAGGCCTGTCACGCTGCTCGATACGCGCAACGACTACGAAGTGAAGCTCGGAACTTTTCGCGGCGCCAAAGATGTGGGGATCACACATTTTCGAGATTTTCCGCAAGCCATTTTGCAGCTTCCCGAAGAACTCAAGGAGCAGCCGATTGTGATGTTTTGCACCGGCGGTATTCGGTGCGAAAAGGCGGGGCCGCTGATGCAGCGAGAAGGTTATCAGCAGGTCTATCAGCTCGATGGTGGAATCCTGAAATATTTCGAGGAGTGTGGCGGCGCTCACTACGATGGCGAGTGTTTTGTGTTCGATCAGCGCGTCGGCGTCGATCCTTCGCTGGAAGAGACCGAGACGAATCTTTGCTATGCGTGCCAGGCACCACTGACGCATGAAGAGACACTCGACGAGCGATATGTCCCGTGTAAATCGTGCCCGTATTGCTATGTCAGCACCGAGCAGCAGCGCGAGCGCGCGTGTCAAGCGCGCGAGGCCGCGATCGCTCGACTCGTATCGCCTCTTCCGGGAAGTATGCCGTACGACAACGATCGCCCGCTTCGTGTTCCTCAGGAATATGACGGCAAGCCGGTGATTGAATTCCTAGCGGGAATTCTTCCGCATGTGCCGCGCGACGAGTGGGCTCAAATCGCTGGCGAAGGACGTTTGCGCACAAGCGACCATCAGCCAATGGTGCTCGAATCGCTGGTGAAGGCAGGCGATCGTGTGCTGCACCATCAGCCCGCCACGATCGAGCCCGATGTGAATGTCGATATCCGCGTGGTCTATGAGGATGAAGCGATTGCGGTCGTGCATAAACCAGCACCGTTGCCGCTGCATGCGAGCGGACGATTTCATCGCAATACGCTCGAGTGGATCTTGCGCGAGATCTACGATCCTCAAAAGCCGCGGCCTGTCCATCGACTCGATGCCAACACGTCGGGACTCGTTCTTTTTGCCCGCACACGCCATTTTGCAAAACTGCTGCAGCAGCAGTTCACGCAAGGGAAGGTGGAGAAGTTCTATCTTGCGCTCGTGAGTGGCCATCCGGTGGAAGATCGGTTTGTCAGCACAGCCCCGATTAGTGCCGAAGCGGGCGTGTTTGGCTCACGCAGCGTCGATGAAGAAGCGGGGCTCCCCGCCGAAACGCGGTTTGAAGTTCTTGCGCGGACCACCACAGCCGATGGCAAGCCGGTAGCGCTGGTGCGTTGTCAGCCGATCACAGGACGCACGAATCAAATTCGCGTTCACTTGTGGCAGCTAGGTCACCCGATCATGGGCGAGCAGTCGTACCTTGCCGATCAAAAACATGGGACGACACAAACGCACACGGTCGATGATCCGCCCCTGTGCTTGCTCGCGCATCAGCTGTCGTTCCAGCATCCCGTCTCGCGCGAGCGGATGACGTTCACGAGCCAGCTTCCCGCGTGGACCAATCTCGCAGAAAAGTAGCAAGCAGCTCGCTAGCTTTCGAGTTCTGACCAGCGGACATAGGCGGCTTCGAGCTGCGTTTCGAGCTTGCGAAGGGCGTCCATTTCGGTCGCGATCTCACCGCTGGGACGCTGATAGAACGTCGGTTCCGCAATCTTCTCGTGCGCTTTGGCGATGGAACTTTCGAGCGTTGCAATGAGCTTGGGAAGCGCGTCGAGCTCTTGTTTCTCTTTAAAGGAGAGCTTCTTTTTCAGCGGTGCATTGGCCGCAGCGGCCGCCGATGTTCCAACGCTCTTGTCACTAGCGCTCGACTTTCCTTTCGACCCACCTGCCGACGAATTGGCTAGTTTGCGCTGACGTTGCCAGTCGTCGTAGCCCCCGACATACTCGCGCACGCCATCCTCTTCAAACACAATCGTGCTGGTCACCACGTTGTTAAGGAACGAGCGATCGTGGCTCACCAGTAGCACCGTCCCATCGAAATCGACAAGTCGGCTTTCGAGCATCTCGAGTGTTTCAGCGTCGAGATCATTCGTCGGTTCGTCGAGCACAATCACGTTGGCCGGCTTAGCAAACAGCTTGGCGAGGAGCACTCGATTCCGTTCACCACCCGAGAGGACTTTGACCAGTGACCGCGCCCGTTCAGGCGTAAACAAAAAGTCCTGCAAGTAGCCGATGATGTGCCGATTCCCTTGATCGGTCTTGATCGTGTCGTAGCCATCGCCGACGTTCTCTTGCACCGTTGCATCTTCTTTCAGCTGTTGGCGGAGCTGATCGAAGTAGGCGATTTTCAGGTTGGTTCCGAGCTTCACACTCCCCGCTTGCGGCTGCAGCTGCCCTAGCAGCACGCGCAGTAATGTTGTTTTACCTGCGCCATTGCGGCCAATCACGCCGATTTTATCGCCACGCATGATGGTGGAGGAGAATCGATTCATGATGGGGCGGCCATCGTAGGCAAACGAAACCTCTTTGGCCTCGGCAACGAGCTGACCGCTGGGCTGCGATTCTTGAATCTGCAGCTGTACTTTCCCTTGCTGTTCGCGTCGATCTTGGCGGGTCCGTCGCATCGCTTCGAGCGCGCGGACACGTCCCTCGTTGCGTGTGCGGCGGGCTTTGACTCCCTGACGAATCCAAACTTCTTCCTCGGCCAATTTGCGATCGAAAAGGGCGTTTTGTTTTTCCTCGGCCGCAAGCGCTTGCTCTTTGCGGACAAGAAAGGTGTCGTAGTCGCAGGTCCAGTCGAAGAGTTTGCCACGATCGATTTCGAGAATGCGTGTGGCCAGTTTCCGTAGGAACGTTCGATCGTGTGTGACGAACAGCAGCGTGCCATTCCAGCGCGCGAGATGCTCTTCCATCCAGCCAATCGAATCGATGTCGAGGTGGTTCGTTGGTTCGTCGAGCAGCAGGACGTCGGGGCTCGAGACAAGGGCGCGCGCCAGGAGCACGCGGCGCTTCATCCCCGACGACAGAGCCTCAAAACGCAGCGTTGGATCGAGCTGCATGTTCTCGAGAATTTTTTCGAGCTGATGTTCGTGCTTCCAGCTGTGATCTTGGTCGTGGACACTGTCGCCAAAGGCGTCGGCCACCACTTCCCGCACCGTGCCAGTTTGAGAGCGGGGGACCTCTTGCTCTAGGCGAGCAATTCGTAATCCCGGCGCGAGGACCACCTGACCTGCATCGGGCTCCACTTCCCCCATCAGCAGCTTCATGAGGGTCGATTTGCCGCTGCCGTTGCGTCCCAACAGGCCGATCCGATCGCCAGGCTCAATGAGGCACGAAACACCGTCGAGCAAAGGGGGGCCACGAAATCCGATCGAAAGCTCACGAAGCGTAATAGCCGGCATCAGCAGCGAAATCCTAGTCGGGCGCGAAACAAAAACGAGACCCCCGCTAATGTAGCGAAAAAAGGGGGCTGAGGTGACACCCAGAGGGCAGAATGGAGGACCTTAGCGCAAGAAAAACGCCGCTGGCAAAGCGGCGCTCAAAAAGCGATGAAGCGGCGGCTTGGTCGGCTGCTTATCGCATCAGCGGAGGGCACGAGATTCGAACTCGCAACCCCTTGCGGGGCACCACGATTCCAGCGTGGCCGCTCACCATTCGCATACCCTCCGGACGATCTTCTTTGACCCTACCTTGCGGCTGGCGCGTCGTCCAGCCCACATTGGTGGTCAAATCGGTGTAGCCCCCCGCACTCGTGTCGGTCACAATGCTCAAAACGCCGATTTTGACGACGGTGGGGCCAGGGGACCCCGTGGTTAACGTGGCGGAGGTTCATTACTCGCGAGGAGGGGGCATGACATCGGTTCCGCTCAATAAGCCCGAGGGACCAGCCAGCGATTTCGAGGCGCGGCAATGGTTCATCGTCGGGCGCTTGCAGCAGTACGAAGGGGAAACACGGGCCTGCCTGCTGCGCATGCTAGCCATCTTCGCGCTCTACGCCGTGCAGATGGTGCATTATTTTCTGCTGCTCGCCGAGAAAACCCCAGACGACGTCAAACTTCATCGTCAGTTCACTCTCCTAGCCCTCGGGGGAACGCTCTTCTCGCTGGCCATTTTGCTCTGCCTAAAGCAAAAGGTGTTTCCAGCCTTCCTGTCATACCTCTCCGCAGCCGCCGATGCCTTGCTGGTGACCGCCGCAGCTTCGCTGGTGGCAGGGCCGCAAAGTGTCCTCGTCCGGATCTATTTCTTAGTGATCGTCGCTGCTGCCCTGCGTATGAACCTCAGGCTGGTCTGGTGCATCACCATACTGGTCATGGTTTGCTACGAATCACTCATCGCGGTGGCCGATAAGCGCTGGTTCGACGCCCAGCACGAAGTTCCACCGACCGAAAACCTGGTGATGCTCCTCTCGCTGGGGATCGCTGGCATTCTCGTGGGACAAATCATCCGCCGGGCAAAGACGGTTGCGATTGAGTACGCGCGTCGGCTCGCTGCGGTGAAGGAGGGGGCATGAATACACCTCCTTTGCAGAACGCTGTCCGCTGCCATGCCTGTGGTGCCGATAACTACCAGCTGGCCAAACAATGCTGGATGTGCCACTCCCCTCTGGGAGCTACGAAAAAGCCCGAGCCAGAAATCATCTACCTGGCTGAAATTGTCGACGAGTCACATCGCAAAATGAGGCCGTCGGAGTGGATTTTCTTCGGCATCTCGATGCTGATTGTGGTGATGCTCACCTTCATTGGCATCGGCATTGCCATCGACGATGCCAGCATGCTCATTCCCTACTTCATCGTGGTTTGTCCGGCGCTACTGGTGACGCTGGTGCGCGTGCTGCGCAAGCAGGTGATTGGTGGCGTGCGCGTCGGCTGGGGAGAGCGTCTGGCATTGTTTCTCCTCTCTGGACTCGTGACTGTCAGTGTGATTGTGGTACTCATCGCTGCTGCAGTGATTGCCCTGTTCTTTGCCTGTATTGCGGCCCTTGGTGGCCTGTGCGGCCCGACTCCTTGATGCCACTACGGTCTCCATTTCTTCGGAAGTAAGTGAACTCCATGATTGGCCCAACGCCTCACCGCGACTACACATTTCTGGGACTGACGCAAAGTCTTTGTCCCGATTGCCTCGCGGTTGTACCAGCAAAGATCGTGACCTACGGCAGCCGCGTTTACTTTCGCAAAACCTGCCCGACACATGGACTGCGCGAGGACTTCATTTGCAGCGATGTGAAGTGGTATGACCGGATGGAGTACTCGCTCCCCGCGAAGCTGCCCAAGCAGGTGGGAGTCGATGCCAAGCAAGGTTGCCCACTCGACTGTGGACTTTGCACCGAGCATGAGCAGCACACGTGCGTCGGGCTCGTCGAGGTGACGAGCAGCTGCAATCTCACTTGTCCGATGTGCTATGCCTCGAGCGCGCCAGGGGGGAAGCATACGTCGGTCGACGATTGCAAACTGGCGATCGATCGGCTGGTAGCGGTGGAAGGCCGCGCCGATGTGTGTCAGCTTTCGGGCGGGGAACCGACGATCCATCCCGAGCTCGAAACGATCGTCGACTATGCCCTCGCGCAGCCGATCGACTACGTGATGATCAACACCAACGGCATTCGTTTTGCGAGTGATCCGGCGCTGGTGGAGTTTATCAGGCAGCGGCGCGAACGGATGGAAATCTACTTTCAGCTCGACGGCTTGAATGACGAAATCGCCCTGAAATTGCGGGGCGAAAAGCTTCTCGAGCGAAAAATCAAAGCACTCGATGCGCTCGAAGCGGCCGGGATTCATGTGACTCTGGTCGCAACGCTACAAGCGGGAGTGAACGACGATCAAATCGGAGCGCTCGTGCAGTTTGGTCTCGCGCGGAAGAATGTCACCGGGATCAGTTTTCAGCCAGCTACCTACTCAGGCCGGCATGTCTTGCCCGAGGAACTTGAGAAACGGATCACGTTTCCCGATGTGATCAAAGCGGTTGCCAAACAGACCGGTGGGATGTTTACCGAAGAAGATTTTTTGCCACTTCCGTGCGCACATCCCAACTGTCATCAAGTCGCATTTGCCTACCGCAGTGAGCAGAAGACGTTGCCAGTCACGCGGTTCATCGATGCCAAGTCGAATCTCGATTTGCTGGCGAACGGCATTAGTTTTACGCGAGAAAAATCGAAGCAGTTGCTGATGACCTACCTCAGTCGCCAAAGTTGCTGCGAAGGGGGCGATTGCACGGCTGAACCCGAGGAGAGTCAGCCGCAGCTAATGCAGTTGTCGAGTGCCATGCTGCCGAGTCCCGCGATGTCACTTCCGATGGCGATGCCAGAGGCGCAGCCCATGAGTGACGACGAGCGCATCGCGGGCGAGTTCTTTGGTGGCATCTTGGCTGGAAAACTGGGGGCCCGCGATCTGTTTCGGATCACGATCACGAGTTTTCTCGATGCGTATAACTTCGATGTCAGACGCGTGATGAAGTGTTGCACGCACCACGTTTTGCCGAGCGGTCACGTGATTCCGTTTTGTGCTTACAACGTGCTCTATCGACCCGGATATGTGTCGCTCCCTGAACTGACACGTGTTAGTCAAGAGCTGCAGCAGATCGCGCGTGAAGAAGAGGCGGCACGACGGTGAGGCACGATCCGCGCTATTCACTCTGGATGCTCGCGGCGCTGGTGGTCTGTAGTCTGCTGTTGCGCTCGCGGCAGAAGAAGCTTCCCCTCGATCCGCTGCAAAAACTGGGGCTCGGACTCGGGGCCTTTTGTGGGGCGATGATTTTTGCCAAGTTGCCCTACACATTTTTGGGCGAGGGGCCACTCGATTTGACGAGCTGGATGTCCGATGGCAAAACGATTCTGATGGGAATTGTGGGGGGCTATCTCGGAGGGGAGCTGGCCAAGTGGTCGCTCGACATTCGTGTGAAAACGGGGGATACCTTCGCGGTTCCGGTCGCCGTGGCAGTCGCCTTAGGAAGGATCGCCTGCTACGTGGGTGGCTGCTGTTTTGGACAACCAACCAAACTTCCGTGGGGCGTTGTTTTTCCGACCGCCGGCGATGCGCTCGCGCGACATCCGACGCAGCTGTACGAAGCGACGTTTCACTTGCTTGCCGCCGCAATTTTGTGGTACCTGGAGCGCAGAAAGCTCCTCGAGCGTCAACGCCTCAAACTCTACATCCTGGCCTATCTGGCGTATCGCTTCGTGACCGAATTCATCCGTCCCGAAGCCAAGGTGTTCGCCGCGCTGACAGCCTATCAATGGCTCGCGCTTGTGCTGGTTCCGATCTTCATTGCGCTATGGTACTACGACCAAAAACAACTGAGCGCGGAGCGTCAACTGCTGGAAGAGCCAGCGGTCTAAACTTACTGCGTGAGGATCAGGACGAGCCAGCGTCCTGGTCCGTGCACACCGGTGGTGAGTTGCAGTTCGATATCGCCGGTTTTACTCGGGCCGGTGATGAGTGTGACGTTGCTTGGAAGGGTATCGTGTCCGCGGCGCGAGAACTCGGCGATGGCGTCGATGAGGTCGGGGACAATTTGCGATCGCTCGACGATTGCCAGGTGCATCGGAGGGAGGAGCGATACGGAGCGTTCGCGTCCTGGATATCCGGCCATGACGAGGGTGCCAGTTTCCGCAATCGCGAGTTCGCAGCTGGTGATGCCGAGCGAACAAGCGAGCGCCACTTTGCGTCGCTCCTCAGGCGGAAGGCTGGCGAGTTGATCGGCCGAGTGAGTGACGGTGCCGAGTTTCGTCGCAAGTTCTTGGATGCCGAGTCGAGTCAGCAGGGGATGCTTCCAAAGCAATGTCCCCGCAGCGGCGTGGTTTTGCAAAATCGACTGCGTACAGCGAATGGCGTCGGCGTCGCTGGCTGCGAGATGAGGCTCGCCACCAACCGCGCGAATTTCGCTGGCTAGTCGCTCGCACAGATCTTCGTTTTCGGGAACACCGACATAGCCCGCTTTCTCAGCGGCGGGATCGGTGTGAACGCGATAGGCGCGACCTGACTGGGCAGCCTGTTTCACCCGGGCAAGAAAGGTTTTGCGCGAAGTGCCGGGGCGCGTATCGGTATCGGAGGCGTGCGAGTTGCTCGTCATGTTGGCTCGTCGTGCTCATGCTGGTTCCACCAGTCGCGAAAGCGGCGACTTGCGGGGGCAGGGAAATCTCGTTTTTCAGTCCAGCCGCGAAGCTCGCCGGGAAGTGACTTCATCCAGCGCGTGCGGGCATACCAGCGGCCGATGGTGCGGGAAACGAGCCACGTGGCAAAGCGATAGATGCTAGGTGTTCGTAGCATTCGAGCCCATATTTGGTAGGCAGTCGCCTCGATCCAGTTTTTTCTTTCCGGTTCTTTTTTTAGTTCTTCTCGCAGCTGGATCAGCATCTGCGGAATCTGAATTTTGACGGGACAAGCGGCCTGGCAAGCACCGCAGAGGCTCGAGGCTTGTGGGAGATGGTGATTTTCTCGGAGGCCGTCGTACAGCGGTGTTAGGACTGCGCCGATAGGACCGGCATAAACGCCCCCATAGGAATGTCCACCGACGCTGCGATAGATCGGGCAGGCGTTGAGGCAAGCGCCGCAGCGAATGCAGAACAGACTTTCACGCAGCGGTGAGCCGAGGATCTTCGAGCGACCATTATCGAGCACCACCAGATGAAACTCTTCCGGCCCTTCGTTTTCCTCGGGACGTCTGGGGCCGGTGACGAGCGACGTGTAGCAAGAGAGTTTTTGTCCTGTGGCAGCGCGGGCGAGAACCTTCAGGAAGATCGGTAGGTGCTCGAGTCGGGGGATCACTTTTTCCATCCCCATGATGGCGATGTGCATCTTCGGAAGGGTGGTGGTGAGTCGCGCATTTCCTTCGTTCGAGATGAGAACGATGGTGCCGGTTTCTGCGACGGCAAAGTTTACGCCGGAAATGCCAACCTCGGCAGCGGCGAATTTTGCGCGGAGCGCTTCGCGCGCGAAAGCTGCGAGTGGTTCGCGCTCGACAGGCAATTCTCGTCCCGCTGGGACACTCAAAATCTCGGCGACTTGTTTGGCCGAAAGATGGAGCGCCGGGCCGACGATATGCGAAGGGCGGTGACCGGCGAGCTGAATGATGTACTCGCCAAGATCGGTTTCGACGGCCGAGATGCCTGCTTTTTCGAGCGCCGGATTCAGATGGATCTCCTCGGTCGTCATCGATTTACTTTTGACGACCTGCGTGTACCCGCGTGCTCGAATGAGCCCAGTAATGATTTCGCAGGCCTCGTGGCTATCGGTGGCATAATGCACCTGTCCGCCGCGTGCGATCACACTTTTCTCGAGCGTTTCGAGATGCTCGTCGAGATGTGCGAGGGTTTCGTCCTTGATGCGTCGGGCATGTTCGCGAATGAGGCTGCTATTCTCGAGCGCGCTCCAAGCATCGCGGTTGCGCTGGCCCAGAGTATCGCCGAGCTGAACCAAGATGCGCTGCAGCTGTGGCGAGTCGAGAGCTTCCTGAGAAGCTTCGAGGAATTCGTGGTGGGTGCTGCGGAGATAGTCGGTCTTCGTCACAGGGGAGGGCTCTGTATGCGAAGGTAGTTTCGCGTAACGGCAATTTGCCGCTGGCAGGACATTCTGCAGCCGCTATTTCACCAAAAGAAACGTGGTGAAGATAGCAAGGGGAAGGGTGCCTGCCACGATGGCGGCAATCGTGATCGACCTGGGGGGAGGAATTTTACGGGTGCGATAGACCAAGGGAATGAGCCCCAAAACGCCGAGTCCCGTGAGGGTTGCTGTCCCCAGGAATAGTCCGGGAAGGACCTGGAGGGGAGTGGGCTGATTGGGCTGAAAGGTGCTGCCAGCGGCGATGGCCCAGTTGGCAACGCCCAGCAGTGTGGTGGCCACAGTGGTGAGGAAGAAGGTCATCCAGGCAACCGTGACGGCGATCGACGCGCGCGATTCGCCTCCGAGTGCCGCGTCGGCGCGATGCCGCTCGTACATAGGTTGCCGAGGCTTCGCGGTGCGCGTTTCAGGGGACTGGTAGGGATTGGCCGAACCAGCGGTTGGGGGGCCGCCAGAAGTGGCAATCTCGCGCGCAGTTGCTCGCGATTCTTTACGTTTATCGGTCTTCTTGCGGGGAGACACAGCGCTGAGCCATCGGGTGAGATTGAGGAAAACAGGGGAGTGGCTGAGCTATTCTAGCAGTAGGGAAACAAAAAAGGCCTGTAGGCAACTTCGCTTCGGTGGGAAGGAAGTGGTCTACAGGCCAAATTGATTCAGGTACGGTTTTCGGACGAGCGCTGCTCGGCGGGCAGTTTCGAGCAGATCGAAGGTCGAATTACAGGCCGTAGGTGTGAACGGTGACGTCGCCACAGCGATCGATGATCACTTTCACCTTGTAGCCGCAGCACCAGGTGTATTCGGTGACGGTGCGACCGAGGATACCGCAGTGGGTGCAAACTTCAGGAGCTTCCTTGGCACAGCAGCAAGGGACACAAACAGGGACGTTGATGAAGCAGCAGCAGCAAGGATCGGTCACTTGGAGGACGATCTTTTCGGTGGGGCTGCACTTGAACTTGCAACGGAGCAGGGTGTGCGAGCGATAGGTGATGCAGCGATCGCAGCATTCCTTGGTGGGGACGCACTTAACGCAAGGTGCGGGTTCGCAACCACAGCCGGCGAGCTTGGCTGTGTTGAGCGAAGCGGTTGCGGCCGAGACGTTGCCAGCAGCAACGAGCAGAGCAGCCACAGCGGTGATGGCGAGAACGAATTTCATGGTGCGAGCGGTCAGGTGGGCAGTCATCATTGACTCCAGTCGGGTAGGACAGATGGCGAGAGCAACCACAACGGATAGCTTCAGGTGCCGGTAAATTTGACACAACTTTCCCGATCCGCAAGACCTCGCTAACCCTCCCAGATAGCCTGATAAGCGCAAGTCACTGTCAGAAAACAGCTTGCAGGGTATGAACGTTTTTACCTCTCTGGGAGAAAAAGTGAAAATCGGCCCCCTTGCGCATCAAACTGCGAGGTTTGGGGGAAATGCACTGAATTGAGATCGGGATTTGCCTCTCGGAGGTTTTCGACCTACGTTTGCGTTGCGGGTGACAGGCTGTCGCTCGCTGGCTCGCCGAGGAAACGCTCGCAGCCGACTGATCCGTCTGACAGCTTCTCGGGGCACACCTCGGAAGCTGGCAGAAGGAATGTGGAACGGCGGACGTAAGTCTGCTGACAGTCGTGCGGCAAGTGATCACGGTTAGCCAAATTTCTCTCCGCAGTAGTGGCAGTGCAGTTAGTGCGCGTATCGATCGGGAATCGATAGGCAACGGCTTCCCGCATTGTCACTCACGGCTCGTTCGAAGTTCCCCCCACAGGACAACCGACCGTGACAGCAAGCATCCAGGCATTGCCATCGACGTCGATCACTTCAACTCCACTGGCGCTACACACCAGTCGTCTTGAAGAGGTCGCCGCTGAACTTGGTAACGAATGCCATCAGTTCGACCTCATGATCGAATCGCTTTATGGCGATCTCGAGCGGCTCGAGAACGAACTGCAGCTTCGCAGCGAGCAACTGGAGGAAGCGCGACGCCATTTGGCCGATCGCAGCCGACAGCTGTCGGAGCAGCGGGTCGAAAGTGGTCGCCAGGCGCATCAGCTTGAACAGCAAGAGGCGCAGCTGAGCGATGCCCTCTCGGAACTCCGTAGTTTGCGAAGTGAATTCGCAGCATTCCGCGAACAATCGTTCTCGCGAGAAGAGCAGTTGCGGATGCAGTTGGCCGAACAACTGGCCGCTACCACAGCCGAGCGCGAGCAGCATGCCAAGGAAATGGAACTCCGCGCGGCGATGCAAGCCAGCAGCGGTGGGGAGATTCCCGATCAAGCGCTCGAACCGTTGCTGGCCGAGATTCTTTCGCTGCGTCAAGAGATTGCTCGTTCGAGTGGTCGAGAAGAGCCAGCGCCGATCAATCTCGGTCCCTTGGAGCAACAGCTGGCGCACTTGCGCAGCGAGCTTGCTGAAACGCGTGCTCAGGTGGCCAGTGGCATGGCCGAACGCCAAGCGATGCCAGTGGCGGAAGTCTTTCCTCCTGAAATTACGCAGCAGCTGCAAGGGACTCTCGCCTGGCATGAAGAGCGGGCAACACTCGAGGCTGAACTTGCCTTGGTGCGAGCCCGCGCAATCGAACTGCAAGAGACGGTGGAACATCAGCGGCGCGATTTGCAGAGCGATCGAGCTCAGCTGCGCGACGAACTGGTGCAGCTACGCACCATGATCGAGCAGCAGGATGCGTCGCGCTATGAATCGTCGAGTACGCCAGCGATGTCGATCCCGGCGAGTTCAGTGCATGCCACCCTCACCGGGGCCGAGTTGGGCCGAACGATTTCGCATTTTGGAACGAGCACAGCAGCCACTGCAGCCGCTGCTGCACGAGTTGCCGACGAGCCACCATCGCGGTTCGAGATCACTCGCTTCGAGAGTCGAACTGCCGCACCGAAAGTCGAGGAGGCGAGGCCCGGCGATCAGCGTTTCGTCGCGGAAAATCGGCCTCAAAGTGCACCGCTACCCGCGAGTGAACCACCACGTCCCGCGTCGACTTCGGATTCGACTCCAGCGAGCGATCCGGTCGTTAGCAGCGTGATGGCCCAGTTTGCCAAGCTCCAAAAAGATGTCGCTCAGCGTCGCAATAAAAAGAAGTAGTTTTCACCGCTTTCGATTTCGTAAATCCTCGAGCAACTTAGGCCGATCGAACTTTCGCGAGACCCACTTATGCCTCTCAAGCTGCCCAGCGCGACGAGCGTTGCCCTCGGTGCAACGGTGCCAGCCTGTCTGGCCTATGGTTTGACGTCGGACCAGTGGGCGCTGGGAGCCGCCGGTGCAGCAACCGGGCTCTGTCTGCTCGCGCTACAAAAGCCGCTCCGTCGATTTCGTGGGCATCCAAGTTCCACTAGCAGTACGCCGAACAAAGTGGTGGCTGCCGATCCCCGCGCGTCGCGCGAGAAGTGGGAACGTCTCGCTGCTGAACTTGGGGACGACGAAACCTCGCAACTCGTCCTGGGGATGCTCACGCAAGGTCGTTACACCATTTTACTACGCCCGCAGATTGCGAGCAGCCTCTCGGCGCGGCATATCGAAATCGCTCAGTCGGCGCTCGACGAGGCGATGTCGGTGGTTCCACAAGGCCCCGTCATGATGCGCTCTCGCCGGTTCGATGAACTTGCTGACGACGAACAGCATCGCGGGCAAAAACTCGTGCATGTCGACGGTTTCTTTCTCGATCGCTATCCGGTCACCAACGCCGAGTATCAGCAGTTTGTGAGCGACGGTGGCTACGAGCAAATGTCGCTGTGGGATGAGTCGATCTGGCCAGCAGTCCTCGGATTTGTCGACAAAACCAATCAGCCTGGCCCTCGCTTTTGGAGTGGCGGGCACTACGAGCTTGGCAAGCAAGATCACCCGGTGGTTGGCATCAGTTGGTATGAGGCTTCGGCCTATGCCCGCTGGGCAGGAAAGCGGCTTCCTAGTGATCCGGAATGGGTGAAGGCTGGCAGTTGGCCCGTGCTCACCGATGCGAAGGTGCCGGTGCAACGCCGCTATCCTTGGGGCGAAGCGCTCGATCGTCGACTCGCCAATCTCTGGGGGAGTGGACCCGATGCCACAGTTCCTGTTCATTCGCATCCCGAAGGGGCGAGTGTCGGTGGTGTGCAGCAACTGATCGGTAATGTTTGGGAATGGACAAGTAGTCAATTTGGTGCGTTCGAACCGGTAGGGCAGAAAATTGAAACAGGTTCGCCACTTCGCAGCATTCGTGGCGGAGCGTTCGATACCTATTTTGATAGTCAGTCGCACTGTCAGTTTCAGAGTGGCGAAGGGCCGCTTGCGCGGAAACATAATATCGGCTTTCGCTGTGCGCTTGGCTTTGTCGATGTAGTGACCACCGGAGCGAGTGACAGTGGTGCAAGCAGCGAGTTGTCCATCGAAAGCCCTGAGGAACAGAACGTATGAGAACCACTGGCACACTCGCGATGGATTCGTATCGACTGGCGCAGTACACCGTGGCCTGTCCCTGCTACATCTGTGGCGGCGGGAACAATTTCGACGCGGAACTCTGTCGGCATTGCCAAGCGCCGATGGCGCTCGCTTATCAAGCGACTTCGCAGAAAATCCATCCCCGGATGGTGGCCTGCATCGGTCCTTCGGGTGCGGGAAAAACGGTGTATCTCGGCATGCTGACCGACATGTTGTCGCGTCAAGTAGAACCGCTGCAATTGCTCGCCCGAGGGGCATTTTCGATCGCACTACAGCAGCATGTGATGGCATCACTCGCCAGGTGCGAATTTCCCTCGAAGACCCCGAACGAACCTGATCGCTGGAACTGGACGCACTGCCAAGTACTTCGCCGACGCCGCAATCCGATCGAACTGATCATGCCCGATCTTGCGGGTGAAGCATTGCTCGAAGAGGTCGACCATCCCAATACCTATCCGGTAGTGAAGGCCTTTTTGTCGCGCTGCAGCGGCGTGATGGTGCTGATCGATGCGCCTCGAGTGGAATCCGGCCAGAGCGACGAAGACTTTCACACGATGAAGCTCATCAGCTATCTGTGTGAGTTGCAAAACGACCCCAAAAGTGGTTGGCAAAATCGGCCCGTATCGCTGATCTTCACGAAGGCCGACCTTTGCGAACATTGCTTCCACGATCCGCAAGCTTTTGCAAAGCGGCATACCCCTGGGCTCTTTCAGCAGTGTCGCGAACGTCTGAAGCGACACCGGTTTTTTGCGACCGGCGTGGCCGGGGCGTGCGGCTATCGTTTAGAAGGTCGTGGCCGTGTGCATGTGCCGCTACGCATCGAACCCCGCGGCGTCACAGAGCCGTTTGTGTGGCTGCTCGATGAAATTGCGAACTAGTGCAGTCGCCCCTCGCTGGTCACAAAGATTGGGCCCTTTTTTAGCTTCCTCCAACGACCTGCCAAACTCTTGCCAAGGAGTCGACGACCATGATGGTGGTTCAGCAGGCAATTTTTACGTCGGTAGCCGAGCAGCAACGCGAAGGCTATCAACTCGCTCGGGCCAGTCGTGGTATCACCAGCGAAATGGCGCGCGAGCTTTCGATCTGGGGCCCCGCGCACGATTCGCTCATCAGCGACGTGCATGAAGCGACCAGCGTGAACTTTCACCCACTCGGCAGCGAACATTTTGTCCTGTCGCTAACCACCCGCAATGGGAGCGAGTACAGCGGACGAGGAGGTGGACGGATCTATTCGCAGATTCTCGTCCTGCCGCGCGAGGGGATGATGCGGTTTGACAATCATCCGCTGCTGGTCCTCGAAGCGGTGGCCGCATCGGGGCGCTGGATGGTTGATCCTCATCTGCCCGACACGCTGCTGAGCTTTCGGCTGGTGGGGAGTGCGGCTGGAACTTCCGCCGATCGGATCGCGAAATGCCGCGCGCTGTGGGGGGAAGAGCCGATGGAGCAATTGGCCACGCTGCTTCGCGGTCGAGCGCAGGTGGTGCTGGTTGCCGACGACGATGTCGAGGGACTTCTCAGCGGCGCTTTGGAACTACTCACCCCGGCAGAGCGGCTGCAAGTGAGTTTCTCGACAGGACTTCGCATCTCGCAGCGACGTCCGTTTCATCTGCACGTTGTCCCCTCGTGCGAGCAGCAGATCATCCGCCAGTTGCGGCGTACCGCAGATGTCTGCGTCATCGACCTCGCCGATCTGGCGAGTCTGAATTAAGCATTTCAGCAACCGTGTAGGGCCGGTGGAACCGACCCTACAAAACCATCGAACTAGCTCGAGGGGGTGGCTGCTTCTTGGGCCAGCATCTGTTCGCGGAATTGGCGGAACAGGTAGCGGCTGTCGTGCGGGCCGGCGCTGCTCTCGGGGTGATACTGCACGCTGAAAGCCGGGAATTCTTTGTGACGCAGCCCGGCGACTGTGTTGTCGTTCAGGTTGCGATGTGTCACTTCCAGGCAGGCTGGCAAGGTCGTATCGTCGACCGCAAAACCGTGATTTTGCGAAGTGATTTCGATCTTGCCGGTCAGCAGATTTTGCACCGGCTGATTAGCTCCACGATGACCAAACTTGAGCTTGAACGTCTTCGCGCCAGCCGCCAGTCCAAGGAGCTGATGCCCGAGGCAAATGCCAAACACTGGAACTTCGCCAAGGAGTCCGCGAATGCAGTCCTGGGCGTAAACCAGTGGCTCGGGGTCGCCCGGGCCGTTGGAAAGGAACACTCCATCGGGCTCGTACGACAGCACTTCTTCTGCGGTCGCTGTGCCGGGCAGAATCGTCACGCGGCAACCTTCGTCGCTGAGATGGCGAGCGATATTCCACTTCATGCCGTAGTCGAGCGCCACCACATGCAGCTGCTTGTCGGCAAAGGCGGGATTCGATTCGAGCGGCAATTTGGCCCAGGTGTTGAGCCCTTCAGTCCAGTTGCGGGGAGCGGTGGGCATCACTTCGCGGACCAGATCGCGCCCGACGAGTCCCGGGCTGTTCTTCGCCTTTCGCACCAGGCTCTCGTTGTCGAGATCGATGCTCGAGATCACACCCTTCATCGCGCCTTGGGTTCGCAGACGACGGACCAGTGCACGCGTGTCGATGCCAGCAATGCCAACGATGCCATGGCGAGCCAAGTAATCGTGCAGTGATTGCTGCGAGCGAAAATTGCTCGGACGCTGGCTGAGTTGCTTCACGACAAAACCGGCGAGATGCGGCTTTTCGCTCTCGAGGTCTTCGAGATTGACGCCATAGTTCCCCATTTCCGTGTAGGTCATGGTGACAATTTGGCCGCGATAGCTCGGATCGGTGAGAATTTCCTGGTAGCCGGTCATCGAGGTGTTGAAGCAGACTTCACCATCTCGTTCGCCGATTGCGCCCCAAGCTGTCCCGGTGAAAACCGTGCCGTCTTCGAGTGCAAGCTTTGCGATTTGCGTCATGGCCGTTCGATTGCTCCGCTGCCGTCTTCAAGTTGCAGGTAGAGTTGTCCCGATAACAGTTCGTATGGCTGTGGGTCTTAGAGTGCAAACCGCAAGGCTTGCACTTGTGCAGTCATACTCGGAAGGGCATCTGTTGCGGCGAACAGGTGCCCTTCTTTTATTTCTTGTCACCGCAGCCGTTGCCAGTGCCGCAGTGGATTGCATCGGGACAAGGGATGGAAAAAACTCTTCGATCTCTCGCGCTCGCCAGTTGCCACATCCAGGGCGTCGCTCGCTGCTGTTTCAGAAGCGAAAGCGACACTCGTCGAGCATCCCTGCAGCTGTGCGGACCGAAGCATCCAGGCGTCGTGTGCGCGTAGAAAAGGCCGGACGCTTCAAAGGGAGCGTATCCGGCCGTTTCGAATTCCAAGAATCATAGCAAAGTCGACAATCGTCGGCTAGGACCAGCCCCAGAAAAGGACTGAAGAGAGTCGGCTGGGTAGCACTGTTGGATTGGTCCAGCAGTGCAAGAAACATCTGTCGCGAAACAGATTACATGTTCGCTAGCTCAGCCGAATCGAGAGCCTACGACAGCTGCTTTTCGGGGCTGCTTTTGGTTCCGCGATCAAGGACGCGTCCCATTTGGCGAATCGCTTGGCGGAGCCGGTTTTCGTTCTCGACGAGGGCCATCCGCAGGAAGCCTTCACCAGCGGGGCCGAAGCCAGTACCGGGGCTGGCAGCGACATTGGCCTCTTCGAGCAATTTCATGGCGAAATCGACGCTCGACATTTGGCTGGCCCAAGGTTCGGGGTACTTCGCCCACACAAACATGCCAGCGCGAGGCGTTTCGACTTGCCAGCCTTGCTTGCGGAGACCCTCGAGCACGATATCGCGGCGAGCTTGGTAGAGTTTCGATTGGGCTTCGACGGCAGCGTCGGTGTGACGCAGGGCGACGATCGAAGCGATCTGAATCGCCTGGAACAGGCCGTAATCGTAGTAGCCTTTGATAATCCCCAGAGCTTTCACCATCTCGGGATTGCCGCAGCAGAACCCAACACGCCAGCCGGCCATGTTGTAGCCCTTGCTCATCGTGGTGAATTCGACGCCAACATCTTTGGCGCCGGGAGCGGCGAGGAAGCTTGGCGGCTGATAGCCGTCGAAAGCAACGTCGGCATAGGCAAAGTCGCTGATCACCATCAGGCCATACTTTTTGGCGATCTTCACCACATCGACGTAGAACTCGGGCTCGACCGTAAGGCTCGACGGATTATGGGGATAGTTCACCACCAGCAGCTTGGGCTTGGGGTACAGCTGTTCGCAGGTGTAAGCGACGTTCTTGAGGAACTTTTCGCTATCGGAGACATCCAGGGCAATCACGTTGCCCGATGCCATCACGATCGCGTACATGTGCGCGGGAAAATAAGGAGCCGGAATGATCGCCGTTTCGCCAGCACCCATGGTGGCGAGGATCATGTGGCTGAAGCCTTCCTTACTGCCGATGGTGGTGATCACCTCGGTGTCGGGATCGAGCCGAACGCCAAATTTTTTGAAGTACTTGCCGGCGACTTCGCGGCGCAAGTTCTGAATGCCATTGGCTTTGCTGTAGCCGTGGTTGTTCGGGTCGTGAGCGGCTTCGGCTAGCTTTTCGATCACCATCGGGTGGGGCGGCTCGCTGGGGTTACCCATACCCAGGTCGATCACATCTTCTCCAGCTTTACGCTTGGAGTGGAGCAGGGCGTTGACTTTCGCCAGCACGTACTGAGGAAGCTTTTGGACTCGCTCTGCCAGCTGAATGCGAAATGGCTTCAGTGGCTCTTGGTTCTCAGAATCAACCCCATTAGACGACTGGCTCATAAACTGCCTATCACGCGCGAAAGCTACCGAACATACCCCGTGCAGCGAACACCGAACGATACCCGACTGCACACCAAGGTTGAGCATACCGCTTGCCAGCAACGAGGAAAACGGCAGAGCGATGAATCTCGCCGCAGATTTCCCAGCCCGAGCTATCTTCGCCAAGTTGCCAGCAGCCGATCGTCTGCAGAACGATCCGGCCTTGGTAAATCGGCTCGTGGCAACAGGTTTCTCGACCACCGAGCGCCACAATATTCCGATTACGTCGTCGCTAGCAACGCCTAGAGACGCCGAAATGCACTCGCAGGTTCGCTACGAGGAAGGGGCAGAGCGGAGCGGGGGCCAGGGATTTTGTCATAACATGGTCGGGCTGCGCAGCATTGGGAGGCTCTCGTCGCAGGAATGAATTGCCAGCGTTACCGTTCTGGGCAAGGCTTCGAACAGAACGTGGGCTGCTTGTCTGGCTCGAGGCTTCTGAAGTCCACAATCGCGAAAGTTGCGTAGAACACTGAGCATCAGTTAGTTGAAGTCATGTGTCGAAAAAGGTGGGCTGGCTATCGAATGCCGATTCAAAATCCTGCACGTGAATGAAGAGCCGATTGGAATTCGATAATTCAGGAATGTCTTCATATAGCTCACGCAGTTCAGTGTATGTCAGCGTGCGGGAACCAATTTTTCCTGTAGAGAAAAGGCTTTCAAACTCTTCGTGCGAAAGTGACATTTTTCTGATGTTGGCGTAAGTTAGGCACTCAGCGCCCTTGGGACCAGTTGATTTGACTGCATTTATCTGGCAAATCGGAATGTGTTCTCCGCTCGAAATTAGTTTTTGGTTTGGAAGTTGTAGGCGGTCAGTGGGGCGAAGGAAGCTGGCGCAAAATGGAAAACGAAAGGAATGGTCCGTAGAATTGGCAACGCAAGTGTTCTTATCGCAGGTGAAACTTTTTAGTTTGGCCAGCTGGTCTTTCATGCGAGTATCGTTCAAATATAATGTTTTATCTTCCCATATTTTATACTGAATTGCCGCGATAGTCGCTTTCTCTTCTGACGGATGATGTTTTTCGTAGACGATATCTGCCCCACTTATATGCTCTGGTTTGTCTGGATGAAAAACGCGTATTCGAAGTATGTTATCGTCGGGGAGTCGAAAGTCACGGTAAGACTTCTCTCGTCCAATTTCCGGAACTTTTCTTTCAATATTGTAAACATCGCGAAAGATAATCTCATGTTCCGAATGTTCCTGTGGAGCGATCTCACTCTTGGCCTTTTCTAGTTCGTGAAGTCGTCGCTTTAAGCCGTCAGTACTGTTTTTATAGTCTTTGGCAGTGTTTTGTAGCTTGCGAAGTTCATTGATTGCTTGGTCAAGTAGTTCGACTGGCTCCACATTCTCGCCAGACTCTAGGGTCATTGCGATTGCCCGTTGCCTAAATTCTCTTGCTGTGTCGCTCTCGCGATGTAGTCTAATAAGGCTTACATCTGGCCCAAGTATCTTCGGGCAAATCACTGCACCAAATTCTAGGGCCCGCTCATAAGTGCTTTGGCTACTATCTCCTTTAGTGGCCATTCGGACTAGCTCTCGCACAGCGTTCAATGTTACCCACTCAGAGTCAAGTCGACTATTTTCATTGTCAGATGACATAGATTTGTAGTTTCTGTAGGTTGATATGGTCACAGTTTGGCGGGCCGTGTCGTGACAATGACTGATTTGACAAGAATTTATTGTTATAGCAACGAATAGTAGACTTCTGGTGCCTACGACACCCCGCCACAGGCTGGCCGAGCTAATCAAATTAATTCTTGCCCCGCCATGGGATAGCCTAGCCTCCCTCGCCTCCCGCCCCTTCCTACTCATACTCCCACTTCAGGATCCAAGGGTCCTTGGTTTTTTCTTGGAAGGTTTTGAGCTTCGCTTTGAGCTTGGCGAGAGTTTCTGCGTGCTTGGGATCGGCGGCGAGGTTGTGGACTTCGTCGGGATCAGACTCGATGTCGTAGAGCTCGAAGGTGTCGCGGTGGATGTAATTGTCGACGGTTCGTTTGCCATAGAGCGCGCTGGGGCCAAGCTTATAGGCTGATTGCCAAGTGGGTGCCGCCCACAAATCGCTAGCGAACGGGAAGGGGAGTGGCCCCGCGATGTTCCAGATCAGTTTGTACTGCCGACCGCGCACCACACGCATCGGGTAGTACATCGTGATCTCGTGAAACGTGTGCGAAGCATACACTTCGTCCCAAGCGGCCGGTTTCTCCTCGGCGAGAGCCTTGAGGTACGAACGTCCCTGTACATCGGTCTGCGCGAGATCGATCCCTGCAAAATCGAGCAGCGTCGGGGTGAGGTCGACATGCGAAACCATGATCGAACTCGAGCGTCCAGCGGCACTCCCTGCTGGCGCGGCGGGAATGCCGGGGCCTCGCAAAATCATGGGGACTCGCATCCCAGGATCGTAGAGCGTGGTCTTGCCACCTGGCATCGCAATTCCATGATCGCTCGTGAAGAGGATCAGCGTGTCGTCGTACACCCCCGCTTCTTTCAGTATTGCGACGAGTTTGCCGACCCCTTGATCGACGCGCGATACGCTTTGGTAGTACTGCGCCAACTCGGCACGTGCTGCTCCGTTGTCGGGCAAAAATGGCGGCACAATCACCTCTTCAGACTTGTAGGTGACTTCCTTCACCCCGGGGTAACCTGCGGGGCGATTGCCAAACTCGTTTGGCTGTTCGGGATGATCTTTCACCACGCCGCCGCTGCGGTGGGGGTCGGCGGTGGCAAAGTACAAAAAGAACGGCTTGTCGCTCTGCTCGGTGATGAATTTGCGACAATTTTCGGCCATTTGCACCGGGTTTCGCTCGGGACCGGTGAGGTTGGTTTCCCATTTGAAAACTTCGGGAGGACCGACATGTAGCTTTCCGATCCGGCCGGTCCGATAGCCTTTGGCGGCGAGCAAAACGGGGAGCGATTTGATGTTGTCGTAGGCCCGGAAATGGTGATAAGCGTGCTCGTGACCAAACTGGGCGTTGGCGTGGTTGTGGATGCCGGTCAGGATCACACTGCGGCTGGCCGAGCAACTGGCGGTAGTGCACATCGCATCGGTCAGCCGAGTCCCCTCGCGCGCCAGGGCATCGATGTGCGGTGTCTGGATCACTTGGTTGCCATAACAGCCGAGATCGGGCGAAAGATCGTCGGCCACAATCACGACGATATTGCGCGGCGCAGCGTGGGCAGCGCTAGAGAGCATGGTCGCTAAGATCGCCGTGCCAAACAGAGCGATTGCAAGTTGTCGAAGCATTGGCAGTTAATCCCGAAGAGAGGTGCAGCCCGCGTTCGAGCGCGGATCATCGGCGAGTGTAAACCACGCGCGGCACCAGTGCGAGATTTTGAGGACCAAGCGAGGCTATTTCTCGGCCTCGAGCCGTTCCCGATCGGTTTGCAGCCGTAGGATGAAGAGGCGATCGGCGGCAAATCGCTGATGCAGCTTTTCAGCGTTGCTATCGGCCGAAATATAACCCGATTTTTCGCATTCGATCGCTGATTCGTCGAGATGTCCAGGTAGCTCGAAAACAGCGCGACCCTCGGCGTTGGTTTTGCTACGGCAGTAGCTGAACGCAGCGAAAATTTCGACGTCGGGAATCGGCTTGAGCGTCGGGTCGAGCACCAAGACCCGAATCGGCGAGGTCTTGGCGTAGGTGCTTTGCGAATATTTCCAAACGCCAAAGCCGCCAAGTGCCGCCAGAAGGACAAAACTCACGATCGTGCGGATCGAGGGGAGCACCCAGCCTGCTTCGGAGCGTGCTTTCTCTTTCGCTTCGCGGTCCTGCTCATAGTCCTTGCGATCTTTCCACGTCACCAGGCTGTCGAGTTTTTCCCCGAGTCGATCGGCCACGGCAAGGTCCTTTGCGAGCGAACACGTGTTCTGCAGGCTCGCCGCGCAGTGCAGCGATCTGGCTTGCGAATTGTGATCACGCAGAGGCTCTCGGGGCATGCCACCTCGGCAAGATTTCATCCGATCTTGCGCAAACCTTCTTGCTCGCGAAGGTTCGCCGCTGAATCACCCCAGGAGCTCGTAAATCCGGGGATCGGCGAGCGACTGGGCGATCATTTTTGCGCCACCAAACTCGTGATGTCGGCTGTGATCGCCGGGAACAGCAATCGTGTGCATGCCCGCCGCCACCGCAGCGGCACAGCCGTTGGCGCTATCTTCAAACACCAAAATCTCAGCCGGCGCAAATCCAAGTTTCGAGGCAGCCGACAGGTAAATTTCGGGGTTGGGTTTCCCTTGCTGCACATCCTCGCTCGTCAGGATGAACTGAAACCGGGGACGGAGCTCGAAGCGGTCGAGCATGTGGTGCACCACTTTCCGGCGGCTACTGGTGGCGATCGCTTTGGGGAGCGACTTGGCTTCGATCGTACTGAGTAGCTCGAGAGTTCCTGGCATGGGGGCGAGTTCTCGCTCGAGAATGCCGTAGAAAATGCTGTCCGACTCATCGTAAAGCTGATGCGGCGTGGTGTTCTCGAGCTTGTGCCAGTCGATCATGATTTGCAGCGAAATCATGCCGGGGCGCCCCATCATCTCGTTGAGCAAAGCCCATTCGAAGGGTAAACCACGTCGTCGCAGCATCTCTTCGAGCACTTGCACATACAGCTGTTCGGTGTTGAACATCGTCCCGTCGAGATCAAACACCACTGCGCGAAACGTCATCGCAAATCCTTTGTGTCACAGCGCACGTCATCGAGCCAACGCCACACCGCAGCGAAACGAAAACCGCCTGTTTCGCTCGTTTTCTCTATCTTCACGTTCGTGGGGGTTTTTCGGTAGTGGGGCACAGGCCAATGCATCGCCACCCTCAACTGCTGGGCAAGATCGAGCTTACCGCTGGCCGATAAACAGAGAGATGTCGCTGCTCTGTGACCGCGCGATGCGATAGCGGTGCCAGCACTCACCATCTCGTGACGATCGACTTGCGGTAGACTCCATGACTCAGCTGAAAATCTACCGACCAGATGAGCCGCCAACTGGCGATCGCCCTACGCGCCCGCAGCGCCCGTTTGCTAGCCGAAAACTAGCGCCAGCGAAGCCCAACGAGCATTACATTCCGATTCGCAAACGCGATCTGCTGGAGCTGCTCACCAAAGATGAAGAGCTCGATGTGGTCGAGCGCGGAGGGCTGCTGAAGCTTGCCACAATCGTCGATGCAACGCTGCATCACGAGTTTCATGAGCGTCTCGAAACGCTCAAGCAGCTCTATGTTTCAAACGACCCCGATGCCGATCCTCCTTCCCGCGAAGTCCTTTCCGATAGCGAGCGCAAGAGCCGCGCGAAAGAGTTTCTGCGCGCGATGGCGGGGCTCCTCGAGCGCGCGAACTTCCGCAAAGTGAGCAACGACGAGCTTCTCGAGTCGCTCGAAAAAGCGAGCGAGTGGGGAGTGAATCTCAATGTCGACCTCACGGTGTTTCGGCATCTCGAAATCTACGCGCGGGGAGATTTCACCGGCACTCGTTTCCGCCGCACCTGGCGAACACTGTTCCGCCAAGAGAGCATCCCGATTCCGACCTACCAGCGCCTGGTAGTGATGTTTCAGCTGAAGGATGGAACCGAGCACGCGGCTGAAGTTCCGGGCGCGATCGGCCGCCGCGATGCGGTGGTGCTGAAGCTTTTCAAAAACATCCCCAAAATGGATGTCGACATGCTTTTGCCCGGCACCCAGATCCGGATGACATGGCTCGATCAAGGGAAAATCTGGCTCCCCACGATCTCCGGAGTCGGCATTGTCGCCCTCAAATTGCTGCAAGGTGCCGCAGGCATTGCGATGGCCGGACTGCAAGGCACCATCGCCACCATCAGTCTCGTGGGAGGAACGATTGGCTACGGCATTCGCTCGTTCTACGGCTATCTGCAGACCAAAGACCGCTATCAGTTGAGTCTGACACGCAGTCTCTACTACCAAAACCTCGACAACAATGCTGGCGTGCTGTTCCGGTTGCTCGACGAGGCTGAAGAACAAGAGTTTCGCGAGATCATGCTGGCCTACGCGCTGCTGCTACGTCAGGGGCGACTGGGGCTGACGACCGAGCAGCTCGACGAGGTGGTGCAAGATTGGCTCCGCGATGTGGCGGCCATTCAGGTCGATTTCGAGGTCGACGATGCGCTCGAAAAATTACAGAGGATGAATCTGGCGAGCAAAAACGCCGCAGGCCGCTGGACAGCCGTCCCGATCGAGTCGGCGATTCACCAGCTCGATGCCGAGTGGGATCAGTTTTTCGAATACCGCCCAGAGAGCCGCCCGGCGAAGCGAGCGGCCTAAGTGCCAAGGATCGCGAAGGTTTTGTAGCCTTAGCTCTTGAGGTTGGCTTTGATCATCGCCAGGAACTCGCGCATCAGCGGAGCGTTGTCGTGCCAAGTGCGGCTGCTCACCAGGTTGCCGGCGAGCACCACTTCTTCGTTCACGTAGGTGCCACCCCCTTGCTCGACGTCGAGCTTGCACTTGGCCACGGTGGTGACCTTCTTCCCCTGGATGATGTTGGCGGCTGTCAAAATTTCGACGCCGTGGCAGACGCTGGCGATCGGTTTACCAGCGTCGTTCACTTCGTTGACTAGCCGGAGTAAATCTTTGTCGTAACGGATGTATTCCGGAGCACGCCCCCCCGAGATGAACATCCCATCGCAGTCCGAGCCTTTCAAATCGCGAAAGGCGGCTGTCGAGCGGATGAAGTAGCCCGGCCGTTCTTGGGTGATGTCCCAAGGAATCGAGCTGTCTGGCGGAATTTCGTGGAGCACGGTGTGATACAGACGTGCCTCGGGACCGCAGACGATCACCTTGTACCCCTCTTCCTGCAAGCGAAAGAACGGATAAAAGGTGTCGAGCGCTTCGGTCGCATCGCCGAGTGGCATCAGGATGGTGGGCATGGAGGCTCCTGCCGCTGGAGAGGGTTGTTGCTGGGATCGAGACGAGCGAAAGTATGACGACTTCGTGCCCCTCGATCTACGAGGCGACGCGGAACAGCCGCGACTACGACGCTTTCACCGCATCGCGAGCCGTTTGCAGGACCGGAAAGCATTTGCGAGCGGTCGCCAGCGGGTCGTAGTCGGGTTTCGAATGCAGCTGACCGGTCACCTCGACCACGATATCCCCTTGATAGTGCTTGCGTGCCAAGTGCCCGAGCAGATCGGCATAGCCAATCATCCCATCGCCAGGGAGCAGAAACTCGGGTCGCCCTGCTTCCGTGAGTTTCCCATCCTTCACATGCACCATCGCGGTGTGTGGGAGGAGATCGGTGAGCGACTCGTCGATCGAGAACCCTTGCAGCTGAAAGTGGCTGTAGTCGTAAACCGTTTTGATCCACGGGCTGTTGGTTTTGGCGATCATCCACAGCACGTCGATGGGGCGGTGCATGGCGTTGCTGTAGTGCGCTTTGATCGCCAAGGGGACCTTCATTTCGGCGAGCAGTTCGGCCCACGTTCGGAGTCGCTCGACCATTTTTTGGCGATCGGTTTCCCAGCGCATCGGCGAGCCGCCGAGAACGGTCTCGATGGGGGGCGGATTGGTTTCCGAGAGCGCGAGCGAGATCTCAGCCGCCGCTTTCAGGCGATCGAGGTTCTTTTGCACAGCATCCCCTTCGGACAAAAGCAAAAGATTTTCCATGATCGCCGACATCACCATTTTTTGATCGGCGAGCGCGCTCTTCAGCTCGCGCAGTTTTTCTTTCGACAGCGTGCTGCTGTCGGCTGGCCAGCCGGTCATCACCGGCAGTTCGGTCGTCTCGTAGCCGATTTCGCGAAGCTCTTTAACAGCTGCCACGGGGTCGAGCGACTTCATGCCGTAGAGACTAAATCCGAGCCGCAGTGGCGAGGGATCGTCGCTTTGATCGGGCACGGTCTCTTGGCTAAAAACTGAGGAATTTCCGGCAAAAACGAGCGCCGATGCCGCAGTGGCTGCCAGGAATTGGCGACGCTGATGGAGCCCGCAGGAAGGGGAGGGCATGGGAGGTTCTCCGAGTCAAAGCAGAGCCGACGAAGGGACAGGGCGAGGTGAGGAAATCGAGCAGCGCGTGATGCCGCTATAGTAGTCGATGATCGCGCGCTCTTCAGCAAACTTTTACCTTCGACCAGACCGCCATGCTCGGCTCGCTCACCTAGTCGCCAGTGAATGCCCAATGATTAAAGTCGTTTAAATCGTCTCAAGTTCTCTAGTTCGCCTTGACGAAACATGTGGCATCTTGGTTGAATCCAGGAGTTGGGTAGTTGAGAGCAGAGAGGCTGTTCCATACCGACCCAACAGGAGTTTGGCGAAGCATTGCCAACTCTATTCGTCGCGACTGCTCGCTGGGTGTCCCGAGCATCACGACATTACCAATGATGGACGCTCGCACGGAGGAGCCACCGGAATGGCAACCAGCAAGAAGACCACCAAGCCAGCAGCCGCCAAAACCCCAGCCCCTAAGGCCGCCAAGCCAGCTGCTAAACCAGCTGCCAAGTCGCCAAAGAAGCCAGCTGCGAAGAAGGCTGCTCCTAAGAAGAAGTAGTCGACGGTCTTCATGCCCCTGGAGGCAGCATGCGACTCGGCCGGTCATTTTTTGATCGGCCTGAGCCAAACGCCTCCGCGAAGCATCGTCGCTGCTTGCAGTGACCGCTTCGCTCAAAGATCGTACCTGCGAAGATGTCCTTGCCAGTTTTTGGCAAAGTCCAACCCCCGCCGGGCTACGCACAAGACAATAACGAGAAAGGCCGCTGGCAGCTTCCTCAAGAAGTTTCCAGCGGCCTAATTTTCTGCGCCATGCCAACTTAAACGACAGCCCAGGCAGGCCCAACAGCCTCTGTTCGACCTTGCCGCTACGACAATGGGTGCGTCGCAGCCATGCGCCGCGGAACGGCTGCACTGGTCGTAAGCATCGCTCCGTTGGGCTCGCGCCTCTGCTCATCTAGCATCAGCCGGTACTGCGAAAAGGCTCCCCACGCGCGAGCCGAACGCACCAAGTGCTTTGTCCGCTTTTCGGCGCTACCCAGAATGCAGCGTCTGCGATAAGCAAACTCGTGCTTCATGGCGCGAAACCAGTACTTCGCTAATTTCGAACTCTTGAACGGGCGGTCCGCATGCGCCAGACCCTCCAACAGCACCTGCGTTCGCCCAATCCCATCGAAATAACGCCGGACATACCGCTCAGTAAGCTGATCAGCCTCGATCCCATGTCCGATAAGGGCAGTCGGCTGATAAATCCCCTGATGCCCCGCTGCCAATAGCCGAGCAAACAGTTCACTCTCTTCGCCAGCGATGCGCGAGTGCTTGGAGCGTCCCAAATGGACGTTGATCGGGAACTGCCGCATCACGGGCAATCGCACAGCGAAGTTTGCACCATAGGGAAGTGTCTTGCGGCCAATCGCGATCGGCTGAGGGCCGTAATCGAGTTCACCAAACACACTCCGCACGTGCTCCCACCCTGCGGTGATCCAGCTTGGAACTACGCTCCCAAACACCGGTTTGATCGGGCCACCAAAAAACGACGCGTCTGGAAACGATCGGCTGATGGCCACGTAGCTCACCAGCCACTCAGGATCGACCAGCACATCGTCGTCGGTCATGAGCAGCAGATCGCCACTTGCCGCCGCAATCCCCGTGTTCATGGCGTTCGACTTGCCCGCACGCGCTTCGTACAAACGACGAATCGGCAGCGCACCATGATGACGCGCAAGCACGTCGTCGGTGTTGTCGCTGGAATGGTTGTTGACGACCAGAAGTTCCCACGAGATTCGCGGGGGAACAACGAGACTACGCAACGACTGCAGCGTGCGATGAAGAATCGCCGCGCGGTTCCAGGTGCATAAAATGACAGAAACGTCCATGAGTGAACCCTAAACGACCAGCAGAAGCGAAGGGACTGCTTACCCCGTCCCCGTCGATCAGTCGATGACCGTGGATACGGAGTGAGCCACTAGATTCATCGGCGCTCGAGATCGCAGCGGCGTAGCAGTTATGCGGATTATTCGGACTAGGAAATGCTTGGCGCATCCCTCTGCAGGGGTGTCCGGAGCCGCACGTTGGGTCCCCTCGGAGGCTCTTCCAGGCTATGGCTCGCGCTAAATTGGCCACCACCGGCATGGTGCGTGAAAACGCCTTCCATGACCTCGATCCCGTAAATCTCTAGCCTCAGCCGACCAATCGAGCGAGTTGAAGGCGAACCTCCCACGTCGCACGAGGGTCCTTCGCTCTAGAGCAAGCAGCCACCCGGTGACGCAGGTTCACGTCCAGGCCGAGTCGGCGAGCGTCTCTTTAAGTGGTTGCTATAGAATGATTTGTGAAGCAGTGGCTGGCCAGCGATGCAGGCGAAAAATACCCGCGAAAATCATCGCCGGTGACGCACTGTCGCTAGGCTGGCCCGATTGTCGACGCCGACATGTTGCTCACCTTCCGATCGGTTTGTAAACTATGGGGCTGTGATGCACGCTGCGATTTCGATCGCTAGTTTGCCCCATCACGCGGTGGCTGTAGCTCAGTTGGTTAGAGCGCCAGATTGTGGATCTGGATGTCGGGGGTTCAAGTCCCCTCAGCCACCCTCAACCGATTCCATGAAAAAGGCCCTGCAGAAAACAACTCTGCAGGGCCTTTTTTCGTTGATACGGTAAGCACGTAGGTCGATTCTTGTAGCCGCCTGCTAAATGCAGCAAAGCAGCTGACCTAGATCCCCGCATGGTGGACGTAAAGTTCTCCTTGAGCGTCGTGAAGCTTTCCGGCAAACTCGGCTAGCAATCGCAATTCGGCGATCGTTTTATCACGTGAATACTGAAGACGCTCGTAACGTCCAGACTCAGGAGGTTCACTGTCGTTCCAGGTATAGTTTCCTCGTAGCTGAAGCATTTCGAGGCCACACGCAAAAAGATTCGCCCAATTGTTGAAGACTGTTTGTGCCAAGGCCGCTCCATCGTAGTTCAATATCGTGTTTCCCCAGCGATTAAGTCCCATGCAAGGCTGATTACCCATGTTGGGATTGGATGTTGGAATCCACATGAGCGAATCCCAAAGGTACGAAAGACAATCATCGTGCAATTCGACGACACGATCGTCGTATTGCCAATTTATCTTGGCAGCCTCGCAGGCTCGTCGATCAATCAGATAAAAATGGTGATTCAACCTCACCGTGAAAGCGTTAGTTTCCAGTACCCATCCAGCGAATGGCGTTCTCGATAATCAGCAGATTCTCGGCCTGTTTGAAGATGGGATAGGTTTCGTGGCCGGGGCGGTAGTAGAAGACTTTTCCTTGGCCGACCTTCCACACGCATCCGCTCCGAAAATGCTCTCCCTTTTCCCAGCGTTCTTCGAAGACGACCGCTTCGGGCGTGGGAACGTGAAATGGCTCGCTATACATTTCGGTCTTGGGGATTTCGAACGTCTTGGGCAAACCTTGGGCGATCGGATGATCGGCAGCCAGCGTAGTGACGGTGCTTTTCGCTCCATCGTTGCGCCATGCTGGAAAGATGCATCCCGGCGGAACAAGCACCGGGCCTGCTGCGGTCGTTTCGATCCGTGGCGTTAGCTTGGCACCTTCCTGCAGCATCGCGCGCTTGGGAGGAGAACCGAGATCAATCTTGGTGATCGGTGTCAGCTTCGCTTGCTCGGCAATAGCTTCTTCTTTCGCACGCTCCCACATCAGCTGCATGAACGGTTCAGCAAAGTGCGCTGAGTGAAGCGCAATGAACTGTAGCTGACCCCGTTTCACGCGCTCAACAATCTCCTTCACCCGGTCGGCTTTCACATCGGCATGACGCACATGTCCCCACCAAATGATGACATCGGTGGCATCGAGCGTGGCGTTGTCGAGCCCTTGATCGGCGGCATCAAGGTTCGTGGAAAGCACCCGAAACTCGGGCTTGGCCTTCAAATGCTCGGCAATCGCGTTTCCTAGGAAATTCTCGTAAGCCTCCTTTTGCGCCGGCTGCTGTTCGTCCCAAACAAGCACGCGCACCACTTTCTTCGCAGCCTCTTCTGCATCGGCTGCTTCAGGCGATGAAAGCAGAGCGCAGCCAAGAAGGATGGCGACCAATAACATACGAAGGAATCGAGCAGGCTGTGTCATAGGAGGTTCTTTCGCTCGGTGATCGGCTGGGAGGTAATGGCGGATTATTTTCGCGCGCCACATGACCGAAAGTATGGGGCACCTCAACGCAGCTTGAAAGTAGCAAGGCGATGTTCCGTTGGATTCGACTGTCAAGTCTCTACAATGGCGAGCGTCACTATCTTGCCCCACCGCGCTGTGTCGAGAATCTCGGACGTACCGCGCATCAGTTGCCGGAGTGAAACGCTATGGATGTGCTGCTGCTCTCGCGACTTCAGTTCGCCTTCACGATCATGTTTCACTATTTGTTCCCGCCGCTCACGATCGGCCTGGGGATAATGCTGGTCTATCTCGAAGGGATGTTTCTCTGGACGAAGACTCCCATCTACGAAACGGCGGCCCGATTCTGGACCAAAGTCTTTGGACTCAACTTCGCCCTCGGAGTCGTCACCGGGATTGTGATGGAGTTTGAGTTTGGGACGAACTGGGCCGCCTACTCACGCTATGTGGGGGACGTGTTCGGTTCGGCGCTGGCAGCCGAAGGGATTTTTGCCTTCTTTCTGGAGTCAGGATTCCTCTCACTGCTCTTGTTTGGTTGGGATCGTGTCGGACCGAAGATGCATTTCTTTGCGACCTGCATGGTAGCGATCGGCGGCATCTTTTCTTCGGTCTGGATCACGGTGGCCAATTCGTGGCAGCAAACTCCCGCTGGGCATGTGATACGTGAGCAGGTGATTAACGGCCACGTTTTTCTACGGGCTGAAATCGTCGACTTCTGGGCGATGGTGTTTAATCCTTCGACCGTCAACCGACTCATTCATGTCTGGCTCGGCGCGTTTGTGCTGGGCGCGTTCTTTGTGATGAGCATTTCTGCCTGGTATTTGCTGAAAAAACGGCATCTCGAGTTCGCGAAAAAGTCGTTCGGAGGAGCACTGATTTTTGCTACCGTTTCGTCGTACTTGCAGCTTGCGAGTGGGCACTTTCAGGCAGAAGGGGTAGCCCATCATCAGCCTGCCAAACTGGCCGCGATGGAAGGTCTCTACACCACGCAAAAGCAGGCGCCGGTCTATCTATTTGGCTGGCCCGATTCGCAGACCAAGCAGGTGAAATACGGCATTCCTATTCCCGGCATGCTCAGTCTGATGGTTACGGGGGATAGCAACCAAGAGGTTCGCGGGCTCGATCAACTCGATCCAATTTGGGGGACACCGCCCGTTTGGATCACCTTCCAGGCCTATCACATCATGATTGCCATTGGGATGATCTTCATCGTGTCGTGCACCTATAGCTGTTTTTTGCTCTATCGAGGGACACTGTACGAGACGAGATGGGTCCTGTGGTACCACGTCTTCGCCCTCGGGCTTGCGTTTTTGGCGAACGAGATGGGATGGGTGTCGGCCGAAGTGGGACGACAGCCGTGGATCGTCTATCCGACTTTGGTGGATGGATTGCCAACGGGTGGACTACGAACGAGCGCCGCCCTTTCGGAAGCGGTGATAGCCGAGCAAGTGCTCGGGTCGATCATTTTCTTTGCCATCGTGTATGGCCTGTTGTTCGTACTTTGGATCACGCTGCTGCATCAAAAAATCTCGCACGGCCCCGATGATCATGCGAAAGAGTCTGGCGAACATCCGCGGAGTGATCAGCCGCAAAATGTGATGGATGCCGCAACTGAGCTTGCTAGCCACGATCAGTCGCTCACGGGAAAACCAGCGACTTGACAGCGGGCTGTTGAGGGTCGGAGGACGCATGAGTCGTCATGCTTTTGCCGTGAGAATGAGAGGATGCTCGGATGGATTGGCCTCTGCTGTGGTTTGTGCTGCTGGGAGTATTGCTCACCGGTTATGCCATTCTCGATGGTTTTGATTTGGGTGTAGGGATGCTGCACCTGGTGGCTCGCACCGACGAAGAGCGGCGCATTGTGATCAACTCAATCGGTCCGATTTGGGATGGCAACGAAGTGTGGCTCGTCACCTTCGGTGGTGCGATGTTCGCCGCATTTCCCGAAGCTTATGCCACGGTCTTTTCGGGGTACTACGAAGCGTTCATGGCAGTTTTGGGAGCACTTATTTTCCGAGCGGTGTCGATCGAATTTCGCAGCAAGTTTCCTTCGAGCCGCTGGCGAACTGTGTGGGACTACGTTTTTTGCGGCAGTAGTTTGCTCGCCTCTCTGGTATTTGGAGTGGCAGTCGGGAGCGCGATGATGGGGATCCCGCTTTCGTCACGCGGTATTTTTCAGAGCAGTGTCTTTACGCAAGTCGGCTGGTATTCACTACTCACGGGCCTTCTCACGATTGCGATGTTCGTGATGCATGGGGCGATCTTTCTGGGGCTAAAGACCGAAGGTGATTTACGAAAGCGAATCGGCTTGTGGACGTGGCGGGGCTACTTTGCTTTTCTCACGCTCTATCTCGTCTCGACGATCGCAACCGTCACTACGGTTCCCCGAGCACTGGTCAATTTTGAGGAGTTTCCATGGGCCTTTCTGGTCGTCGTGCTCAGTATGCTTGCCATCGCAAATATCCCCCGCTCTTTGATGGCCAATGATCTCTCGCAAGCGTTCGTCTCCTCGTGCTGCACCATCGCGGGGCTGATCTTTTTGTTCGGTACGGCCCTCTTTCCTAATCTTGTAACCTCGAATCCGAATCCCGAAAACAGTTTGACGATTTACAACGCATCGTCGTCGATCTACACGCTGCAAATCATGGCAGTAGTTGCAGTGATTGGAATGCCGTGTGTGATAGCCTACACCGCGATAGTTTACTGGACATTTCGAGGTCGCGTGAAACTCGATAAACACAGCTACTGAGGCTGGAGTTCGTCGGCGATTAAGAAAGGGTGATCGCCCACCGTAGTGCCGATGCGATGCATGTCGGCATTGAACGCCTCGATGCGAATGCCACCACGTGTTCCCCTTTTCCAGTGCTCACTGGCTGCTCGAAGCGTGGCCTGGGAACTCTCACTGAGGGTGAGTTCATTGCGCGTAGTGCTCTCCATGACAAACCAGTTGGATGTTGGGTGCGGTTTGTCGCTGAACGAACTGAAATGAATGCGGTACTGCGTAGCCCCTGCGACCGCTGGCCAGGTGATGCGATCGGTAGTGAGGTTCATTGGCGCACTGGCCTGTGGTGTTTTGATGCTGATCCGCGCGAGCTTGCGTAGGACAATCGGCGGCAGTGTGATGGGATCGCTTCCGACCGTGATTTCTGTGGGCCATTGCTCGATCGCATGCCACGCACGAAGGGATAGAGTTGCCAGGTCACGCAAGCGGTTGTCGATGATGCGACACATCCTGCGCACAAACGCTCCGTCGGTACTATAGTCGAGTTCGCTAAAACGCTTCGACGCCGCGAGGTAAGCATCTTGCAGCACATCCTCCGGCTCTAATTTTTCGCGCATCGCTATCTGCCACGTAAACCGGGCACAAGCATCGGCACTTCCTTCTGATAAGCCGCGTACGCTGGTCCATGATGGGCAAGTAAATCACGCTCTTCCAAAACAATAGCGACGAGGATGTATAGCGTTGTGATGCTCGCGAAGAGCAAATGCCCAAGACCCATTGTGGGTGTAGCCCAAAAGGTGAGTAGCCAGCCGACATAGAGTGGATGACGCACCCAGCGATAGAAGAGGGGACGAGTGAGCGGCAGGTGGGTGTATGACTTCCCGGTGAACGCCAGCCAAACTTGTCGTAGTCCAAAGAGATCGAAGTGGTTAATCTGCAGCGTGCTGAGCACAATCACAAGCCAGCCCGTTGCATAAAGTGCGTAGCAAGCAACTCGCAGCAGCGGGGACTCGGCATTCCAGATGATCCAGTTGATCGGCCGCCATTGCCAAAAGAGAAGCAGCATCACGACACTCGATAGCAGGACGTAGGTACTCCGTTCCATGGCTGCTGGCAACAGACGTGTCAGTTGCACTTTGAACCACGGTCGCGCCATCACACTATGCTGAACAGCAAACAGTAGCAGCAGCGCGACATCAACGGCCATCGCTTCGACAATAGTAAATGTGCGCGGCCCATCGAGTTGCGTGGGCGCGAGAAATCCACCCAGAAATCCGATCGCGTAAACCAGTACGAGCGACCCCAGCAGGTAGCTCAGCAGGCCGTAAATCAGAATGGAAAGTTTTGGCATGGCAGTCAGGCACTTTCTACCGCTTAGTCCATCGCTCACACGCTTCGCCAATGGCTCCCGTGATTGGCTCCTAAGGTGAATAGCGGAAATGGCTGCCGATTGTGTCGCAGATTTTGCAAAGAATCACGAAAACGACGCCAAACCAGCGAAAAACAGCCACAAATAACAATCGATTTTAATCGATTGTACATCTGGCGCTCGCATGGATTTTTGGCGATCGTTAGCGAAGTTGCATGCATCTGGCACATATCTTTTTTCGACTTTCCGCACAGGAGATACTGTTCAAAGGTGCACTTGTGGAGATATAATCTTCCCGACGATTTCTCTCACTTGCGAGTAGCACCCGTGCCCATCCCTCAAGATGTTCTCGTTCGAGATCGCGTGGAAGCGATTTACCGCACCGAGTCGCGGCGTGTTTTTGCCACGCTGGTGCGCATGATCGGCGACTTCGATCTCGCTGAAGAAGTGATGCACGAAGCATTCGCCGCTGCTGTCGAGAAGTGGACCCTCGAAGGAATTCCCAAAAGCCCACGCGCTTGGCTGGTGTCGACTGGTCGGTTCAAAGCGATCGATATCATTCGGCGCCGCACGCGATTCGATGCCTCGCTTGAGTCGATCGCGCGCGATGAAACGCAAACATCATCGGCGATCACTAGCGACGAAGATGTCGAGGATGATCGACTGCGGCTGATCTTCACCTGCTGCCATCCGTCACTCGCTGCACCCACACAGGTCGCGCTCACCTTACGCGAAGTATGTGGACTGGCGACCGAAGCGATCGCGAGTGCGTTTTTGTCGAACGTCGTAACGATTCAGCAGCGCATCGTACGCGGAAAAGCCAAGATTCGGGATGCCAAGATTCCGTATCAAGTTCCATCGGCTTCCGATCTTCCCGAGCGACTTGAATCGGTCCTTGCCGTCATCTATTTGGTCTTCAACGAAGGTTACTATGCCTCCTCCGGCGCAACGGTCACTCGCGCCGATCTTTCGGAAGAAGCGATCCGACTAGGTCGACTTGTCGTTGAACTTTTGCCCGATAGTGAGACGCTGGGGCTCCTCGCACTTATGCTGCTGCAAGAATCGCGGCGTGATGCGCGCGCCAACGACCATGGCGATTTGATCTTGCTCGAGGATCAGGATCGTTCGCGATGGAACCGCTTGCTCATCACCGAAGGGACCGAGATCGTACGTCGTGCGCTTGCGAGTCCGCAGGTCGGAAGCTACACGCTGCAAGCAGCCATCGCCGCTGTCCACGCCGACGCTCGCACCGCTGCCGAAACCGATTGGCGACAGATCGTCGAACTCTATCATCTACTTGCTCAGGCACAGCCTTCGCCGGTGGTCGATTTGAATCGTGCGGTGGCGATTGCGATGCGCGATGGTCCCGCCGCTGGCCTCGCGCTGGTCGACGAACTTCTCGCGCGGGGCGAGCTTGCCGACTATCATCTCGCCCATGCCGCCCGGGCCGATTTGTGCCGCCGATTGTCCCGAGTCGAGGAGGCCCGAACGTCGTACTTAAGAGCACTTGAACTGGCTCGCCAAGAGCCCGAACGCCGATTCCTACAGCGGCGTGTGAACGAACTGGCTGGTTAGTGGCAGTTGGTGTGTTGATCTTAAGTATTTGCAGTGTAATAAGTTAGTGTTTTTGTAGTGCCGATGTCGATGAGCGGCGTTCTCGTTCGACTACTACGTAGTCGGCAGCGGTCACTCGAAAAGTCCGAGGCTCGCTGGCTCGGTCACTACCAGTTTTCCCCACCCCTTGAAGAATGGAACTCTCTGATGCACGAAACTCCCCAATCGCAGCACGAGTGGCTCGCGCGCATGGTCGGCAAATGGACCTGTGAAATGGAGTGCAGCATGGGGCCCGATCAGCCTCCGATAAAATCGACGGGTACCGAGGAAACACACACCCTCGGCGGTCTCTGGGTGGTTTCGTGCGGCACCATGTCGATGCCCGGCGGTGACGAAGGTAAGTCGATGATGACGCTCGGTTTCAGTCCTCGCAGCGGAAAATTTGTCGGCTCGTTCCATGCCTCGATGATGACTCAGCAGTGGATCTACTGCGGTTCGCTCGACGAGAGTGGCAAGATCCTGACGCTCGATACCGAGGGGCTGAACTTCACGCAAACTGCGCTGGCTCGCTATCAAGATGTGATTGAGATTCCTTCTGCCGATGTCCGCACCATGTACTCACAGATTCTGCAAGAAGACGGCACTTGGCTGAGGTTCATGAATATGACTTACCGCCGCATAGGTTGAGCCTGGCATCGATCCTGCGAGTTCGTAGTCAGCAACAGTTTTCACTTTTAGAACTCGCAATGTCGATTCGCAGCCCTCGCAAACGACTACTGCATGTCGAGCGATTCAAGCCTGAAAATCGCTCCTTGCTCATAACCCAACATGTATCGACGGAGAGACAGCGATGAAGGTCATGGTGATTGTTAAAGCATCGAAAAGTTCGGAAGCGAGTGTGATGCCGAGTGAAGAACTCCTCAACGATATGGGGAAGTACAACGAGCAACTCGTCGCGGCTGGCATCATGCTGTCGGGCGATGGCCTCAAAGCCAGTTCATTCGGTAAACGTGTGGTCTTCTCGGGAAAAGATCGGACCGTCTATGACGGGCCATTTTCGGAAACGAAAGAGCTCATTGCCGGTTTTTGGATGTGGCAAGTGAAGTCGATGGACGAGGCTATGGAGTGGGTCAAAAAATGTCCCAATCCAATGCTCGAAGATTCGGAAATCGAGATTCGTCCCGTTTTCGAAATGGAAGATTTTGGCGATGCCGTGACACCCGAAGTGATGGAGCGTGAAGCCCGTTTACGCCAGCAACTCGAAGGGAAATAACGATGCAGCTGACACCCGTTTTCCGCGATGTTCCTGCCATGCGATGGGCGGGAATTATGCGGCGCTATTCGATGGAAAGTCGTTGCGAAATTCCACAGTTGTGGGGCCAGTTTGCGCCACACATCGGCCAGATTCCTGGTCAGGTGGGGCGTCGCAGCTACGGCATTTCGGTCCTCGTGAGTGGCACCGATTGTGACTTCGATTATATGGCTGCTGTCGAGGTTCATTCGTCCGCCGAAATTCCAGACGGAATGGCCGAGTTTGCCATCCCCCCGCAGAAATTCGCGGTGCTGCTTCATACAGGCCATGTCAGCGAGTTGCCCGGTTTCATCGATGCGATCTATCGCCAGTGGCTACCGACCTCGGGCCTCCGCACCGCACCTGGACCTTGCATCGAGTGCTACACCGAAGAGTTCTGCGGCGAAAAGATGATCGGTGGCATGGAAATCTGGGTCCCGATTGTTAGCTAACGTGGTGCTTCATCGCACGTACGTCGCCCAGTCATCGTCACGTTTGTAAGACTCCACTTCATTTCCACAACATGGTTCCACTATTCGCGAGTTAATGCATGTCGACCAAGATGTTCCTGAATCTCCCCGTGAAGGATTTGCCGAAGTCGATCGAGTTTTTCACGAAGCTCGGCTATAAGTTCAATCCGCAGTTCACCGACGAATCGGCCACCTGCATGATTGTGAGCGAATCGAATTTCGTGATGCTGCTGGCCGAAGGCCGCTTTCAGGAGTTCACTCCCAAAGCAATCGCCGATGCCACCAAGACCACCGAGATGCTGATTGGGCTCTCGTGCGAAAGTCGCGATAAAGTGCGCGAAATGGTGGCCAAAGCCTTGGCTGCTGGTGGCACCAAGTATGCCGACGAGAAGGACTACGGCTTCATGCTGCAGCATGGCTATCAAGATCTCGATGGCCACATCTGGGAGCTGTTCTACATGGATCCCGCACATGTTCAGCCGCAAGCGTAGATGCAAGATGCGAGCGGCCAGCGGTTCATCAAGAGTGAGCTACGCCGCTTTTTTCTCGGCTCGCAGGCTATCGAGCAGCCAGTAGCAAGCTTCGAAAAAGACCGGAATGAAGGCTAGAAACAGACCGTTCCTCAAGAAGCTCTCGAGGAACAATTTGTCGTCGTAGATCGTTTTGAGAAAAAACTTTTGATCACCTGATTCAAACAGGTAGCCGAGCGCCGTGACCATCAGTAAACCGAAGACCGCAGCGGGCATGAAGTCGGCATAGTCTTGGGCATACGGGTAGCGCAGGTAGGCCATCACCCGGGCCGAGAACGGAATCGAAAGAGCCAAAGTAGGCATCAGCAGCATGTTCTCCTTGGTGATCGGCAGATTCACGCCGGAACTCCACGATAAGAAGAAGAGCGCTTCGCTGAACACGATCACATAGATCCAGCTCATGGCGTAGATGAAGCCCATGCCAAACAAAATGCCTCCCACGCGCCGTGGGCAAACGTTTTTTGGTGCCGCTTGATCGCGAAAATGGAGCAATTTTGAAACGAACGCGTAAGCATTGCCACTTCGCAAATCGTCGTAGAGCAGATTCTCGAGAATCGCGAACGAATAGATATTCGCGTTGATTTGTCCGTAGAGTTTCGTCACCGAGAAGACGACGACGATCGCAAGTCCCAGAAAAATGGCAACAAGCGACCCCATCACGAAATCGTCGCTGATCGTATCGAGAATTTGAAAGAACGCGCGGGCGATCCCTTGCCGCTTGATCAGCAGGTTGTAGGCAAAGGTCCACGCGAGGACGAAGCCGATGATCGCCGTCACTCGCGAACTGGATGCATTGCGCGCAGCGCTGCTGGCGAGGTCGATTTTCTCGGACTTGGCGGCTGTTCCGCTGCGAGTTTTTTTCTTAGAGGATGGCATGCAGTCGCTCAGGTAGATTCCAAATGAAACAGCCCAGAAGCGGTGCCCAGGTGAGCACCCACAGCAGTTTGGATTGCGCCCAAATGTAGTAGCCGTCGAGAGGGGCAATCGGGAACGAGAAAACAAACGAGTAAATCAGGAACATCGCGCCGAGATACTCCAGCGCATCGGAGCCCGATTGTCGTCCAGCAAAGGTGCACAGGAGGTGTAGTGCGAGAAGCCCACCCAAGCTGACATACGCTAATCGAACGCGTGCCCACGAAGGGCCTTCGATTTCACTATCGGTGGCGAGCGGCAGATACGATCCACTGCCGGTGAAGTAGGCCTGCAGTAGCACTGCTTCCCAGGTGGTACGAAGTTTCACCGTGGCACCCACCAGCGGCGCGGCCATGAGTAGTAGCCCGCCGTAGATGAGCAGGGGAAGGGCTCCCAGCACCACGCCGGTGAGCATCGACATCGATCCGAGTACCCCTTCGCGAATGGTGGCTTGCCCCGCCTCTTGTTCGATATCGACCATGTAGAGCACGCCTGCCATCGACGCCATCAGAACGACAAAGCCCAGCAGCAGCGCAAGCCAAGCGGGCTGCTGAAGTGGAGCCTCATCGCCATCGAGCGACTCGTCGGAGACAGCTGATCGCCCAAGGAACATCGCAAGCGATTTCACACTCACACGCACCACGCGTCGCGTCATCGTTCGGGCCGAAGCTCGCATCACGGTTCCCACGGTGGTTTGAAGCAAACTGCGCGAGCCTGATCGAAAAAGTCGTCGCAGCGTTGCCCGAAGAATCACTGCCACCCCAACCGTTTCGGGAAGCAGGGTGGTGGTTACTTTCTCAGGATCGGGGTAGGCCTGATCGAGCCAGATAAGTGGCGCGAATAGAATGATGCATGCGCCGATTCCTAGGAACCATCCAAAAATCGACGGGAGGGGAACTGTGTTGTCGTCGAGTGGCGCGATCTGTCGCTGATCGATATCGGCCGCACCGCCGTCGGGTAGGCCCAGGGAAATTGTGCTTCCATCTGTGGCGTTCGAGCTACTCATGGCCAAAGCTTTTCTTGCATATGTACTGAGGCGGAGTGGTGATCGGGAGTCGACGTCCCCTTAAGCCGCGTTCAATGCCCCGCGCTGAGGCAGCGTGAGCGCACGAATCCGGGCCTAGGAAACGCTTGAATCAATCGGTCGCCAAGAGCATACCCGATCATTTCTCCCCTGGGGACCCAGCTTTTCTGCGAAGCGTAGCCAGATCTCTCTGCGGCGTGAATCACCACTCTCGCTTGCCAACGTGCCATGCCTAGGGCACTCCGCTTTTTTTCATTTTCTATTCCACGATTGCCGCAGGTGGATGGTACACTAGCGACCTCCCGCCAAGCCCGCGTCTCTCTCCGCGGCTCACGAATTAACGTTCCAGTTCTTTCCTCTAGTGTCATGGACACTCTGATGACGCATCGTTTGATTCGCCGTGATTTTCTTCGTACCGGTGCTGCACTTCTCGCACTCGGAATGGCTGGCCGCCGAGCGGTCGCTGTCGACGCCAATAGCAAACTTCGCACCGCGCACATCGGTGTAGGTGGCATGGGTGGGGCCGATTTAGGTTCCATCGCTTCCCACGGAAGTGTCGAAGTCGCCGCTTTGTGCGATGTCGACAGTGGCAATCTCGACGTTGCTGCGGGAAGCTTCCCCAACGCCAAGAAGTTCAAAGACTTCCGCGAAATGATCACAGCCATGGGGGACACGATCGACGCCGTGGTTGTCTCGACTCCTGATCATACGCATGCGCCTGCAGCAATGACCGCGATGCTCGCAGGTAAGCCTGTTTACTGCCAAAAGCCGCTGACCCACGAAGTGTTCGAAGCTCGCAAGTTACGGCTGTTTGCCGAAGAGAAAAAATTGGTCACGCAAATGGGGATCCAAGTGCATAGCAGCAGCGTCTATCGCCGCGCTGTGCAGATGATTCAAAGTGGCGTGATCGGAAAAGTGAGCCAGGTACATGCCTGGTCGAACAAGAACTGGGGCTACGATGGACCCGCGTTTGAGGGCGATCATAAGGTTCCAGGTAAGCTCGACTGGAACCTTTGGCTCGGCACCACGAAGGAGCGTCCGTTTGTCCCGGGGGTCTATCACCCCGGCAATTGGCGCAAGCTGATCGATTTCGGCACCGGCACATTGGGAGACATGGGTGTGCACATCTTCGACACCCCGTATGCCGCACTCGAACTCACCACCCCCAAGTGGGCCAAGACCACTTGCCGCGCACCAACTGGTGTGGGGCATCCGGAAGAGAACATCGTCGAGTACGAGTTCCCCGCCACCAAGCACACCACCGAATCGCTCTCGTGGAAATGGTACGACGGCGGCTTTGCTCCTCCCAAAAGCGAAGCACTGCAACTCCCAGCCGGTTTGAATCTGCCAGGGCAGGGGGCTCTGTTTGTGGGCGAAGGGGGCTACATGCTATTGCCGCACGTTGGCGAAGCGGTCCTCTTTCCTCAAGAGAAGTTCAAGGACTACGTTCCACCGCAGGTCGAAGACCAAAACCACTATCATCAGTGGGTCGACGCCTGCATGGGGAAGGGAACGACCTCCGCACCTTTCAGCTACGGTGGACCACTTACCGAATCGCTGCTGCTAGGTGTCGTCGCCAATCGCTATCCCGATACCAAGCTGATGTGGGATGCTGAAAAGCTCGAGGTGACGAACCTCGCTGAAGCGAATCAATTGATCAAACGCGAGTATCGCGACGGCTTCAAAGTCGAAGGACTTTCGTAAGCGTCCGCCCCGATAGCTCAGCGGAATTCTGCTCATCTCAAGCAGCACGCAGCCAATCATCCTCGCCGGTGGTTGGCTGCAGTCGTTTCTTGTCCCTCGCAGCTATCGAGACTGAATGCGGAATGCCGCTCGATTCATTCTTTCATCGCAATCGGCATGCCATTAATGGAAATTGCCCTGGCGGTTAATATCTCAGGAAGTATCGGGCTAGAACCATTTCGAAGTTGGACAAAGCCGCAGCAGGTATTCCTGCGTGGAGTTTGTCGCTCTCCTTTGCCGACTTGGTTAGCCGCTAGGATTGCGGCGTAGACGGTGGCAATTATTAGCGAATTATTCATTTTTTAAGGCTTCTGTGCTACGCACTCCCCCCTCGTGACCACCCTCCGCGTGAAGTGTTGGTGAATTCACCGGAGAAACGGCGATTGCCACTCGCTCACAATTCTGCTGCTTCCTACGATGACCCGCCGACGACGGAAAAGTCTCCGTTTAGCGGAATTTTATATTCCCTAGTTGGTTGTGCGGTTTGCCGTGTTTCTGGTTGCAGATTTCGGCCGCCGAAGTCGTCGCCGCTACTGGATGGGCCGTTTCAAGCTCCCCCCTAGCGTGTCTGTTGTTCCTGCAGTTTTTGTTTTCGACTCGTTTCGGAGGATGGTGGTAATGTTGCGATTTCAACGTGCACGAGGCTTCACCCTGGTAGAACTGCTGGTGGTGATTGCGATCATTGGAGTGCTGGTGGCGCTGCTACTCCCCGCTGTGCAGGCGGCTCGCGAAGCTGCTCGGCGCATGCAGTGTCAGAACAACCTGAAGCAGATCGGTTTGGCGGCTCACAATCATCACGATGTGCTGGGCTTCTTTCCCAATGCCGGTTCCGATGGACCGACTAACACTTGCTGCAGCGCCACCGAGCGTGCCGGTTGGAGTTGGGCCTTCTATCTGCTCCCCTACATGGAACAGCAAAACGTTTTTGAGCAAACGAGTGATAGCGTCGTGTCGCTGACGCCGATCAGCACCTACTTTTGTCCCTCGCGCCGCGCACCGGGCAAATACGGCTCGAGTGTAAAGAACGACTACGCCGGAAACGCTGGCACCGATCATGGCCAGTTTGGCAAGGACGGAATGATGCTCCGCCAATGGGCTACGCTCACTCGACCTGCCGGAACCCCCGTCGATCAGCGTCGCCGCATGTCCGACGTAATCGATGGGACTTCGCAAGTCCTCTACGTTGGCGAGAAACAGTTGCATCCAACCACGTGGGGAACGGCGGGTGGTGACAACGAAACATACAACAACGCTGGCTGGGATGAATGCATCGTGCGCGATGCCTCGGCTATTCCCGAGTCGGATCTCAAGCATCCTAACTCGTCGCAGCCCGCCCACTGGAGTCGCAAGTTCGGCAGCTCGCATCCGTCGGGCGTGAATGTTGTACGGGTCGATGGCTCGGTGAGCATGGTCACTTACACCGTGAACCTCGACGTCTTCCGCCGCTTCTGCTCGATCAACGACGGTCAGCCTCTCGGCGGCGATTTCTAATCTGGCCCACTCATTCACCAAATAAAGACGCTCGCTCTCTCGCAGGGGCGAGTGTCTCGATAGGGAGCACTCCGAATGTTTCGATACTCGATGCAGACCCGCTCGATGTTTTCCTTGCTCATGTGCTTTGCGCTGATCGGGAGCATGCTCTCCACCGGATGTGGTGGTGGCACGCCGAGCGGACCTGTCGTAGCAACACCCGACGATGAGAAAGCACTCGCCGAGGAACAGCAGCGTGCCGCAGAGGCCGAGGCGCAGCGCATGCAAACAAGCGGCAGCTAGTACGCGAAACTTAACCCCTTACGATCGCTTGTGATTCAGGCGAAAAGGGGCGAAAACGCTAAGAACAGGCCGGCGAACCTCATCCGTTCGTCGGCCTTCTTTTTTAGGCAGGCAATTAGTCTTCGAAAACACCCTTCCATGAACTCTTCGACAAGAAGACGCCGCTGAAGAATTCACTTGGTGAGAGCTCGACCACGTTGTCGCGATAGCCGACCCGCAAATACTCGCTATCGGTGAGTGTCTGAGGAACTTTCAAACCGGGATTAAGAATCCCGTCGCTATTGGTATCCCGATAATCGCGCACGCTCCCATCGGCGAACAGAAAGTTGCAGGTCCCTCCTTTACCTCCACCATGCAGCGCCGCCCAGTCGCGCGTATCTTGCCAGTACAGACGGTTGGTCGAACTGCTGGGAGGTGGCAAGCATTCACCATCGCGCTCGCACTGCACCTGCTTGGTGAGATTGCCATCGAACGAGGCGATCCGTTTAATCTTTTTGTCGGTCGTGTCGTAGAACACGGGACCGTCCGATGAAGTTTCGACGAGCAGTTCACCGGTCCGAATGAAGTCGCGATTCTCCCCATTTCCACCAGCGAAGATGTCACTCGAACTGATCGAAAAATCGACCGGTGAAACAGCCTCGTCGAGATCTTCAGGACCACCATCACCAAGCAGCACGATGTTAGACGAACTGATGCGGCTCCCTTCGATGTAGGGACGCCGAAGTGGGCCGATCGAAGCTGCCAATCCCTTGAGGCCTTGGCGTCCCACTTGACCACCGGTGCGGAGTGACTTGTCGGCATCGCGAAAGTAGGTGCGTGGCGCTGTGCGAGCAAGAAACCAGCTCGAGACGTAGTTCGTGTTGTATCCACCACCCAGGAAATAGCGCGACACAAAAGCCGCTCGATCAGCCGTTTGCGGAGCTGTTTTGGCAAAAGTAGTTCCCGAGGTTCCGGAGAGTCCTTTCAAATTGTCTTTGCCGCACTGACCCGCGATGAGCCTCGTCGAAGCGGCAAAATCGAGGTTATCGCAAGTTGCTTTGCCATAGGCGTCGAGGAGTTTGACGTTGTGTTTCAGTGGATTGCTGGGACAGGTCATCTCGCCGGGAATTGCGGCATTGGTGCTCACCAGATCAGCCACCCACCCATAGGTGTCCATACAGCCATCGCGACTGTGATCGAACGAACCAGTGCAGAGTCGAGCAGCGGGGTCTTTGTCGGCGAACAGCATCATGCCGATACCAAACTGCCGCAGATTGTTTTTGCAGGCCGCATTGCGACTCGCTTCACGGGCCATGCTGAGGGCCGGGAGCAGAATTGCTACGAGAATCCCGATGATGGCAATCACCACGAGCATCTCAATCAGTGTGAAGGCGCGACGATCCATGAGTCGAGTGTTTCTGGGAAGGATAAATTTCGAATGGAATGAGAGGAATCGCAAGGTAAAGCATGCTGCATGCAATCGAAGGAGTTTTTCACGAAGATTCGTGGAACATCACGAGAAGAGTCGATGAATCGATGGTGACGCACCACACAGTATTTGGTTGCTCATGAAGAATTCATCGATCCTTCACCGAGATGCGGTTCTTGCTGCAGTGCAATTCACAGCCTGATCGACTTGCCATCCTCGAGCTTGTCGCGCCACTTACCTCGACCGAACACTGACACCCGCGATGGCCTCTGCTCCTGCCTTGGATATCGGCCGCCCGATTCCTCTCAGCATCGTGCTACCGTGCTACAACGAAGCGCGCGGCATTCCGGCGATTCTGGAACGTTTCGCGCCACTTGCGCGCCAGCAAACGCTTGAACTGATCTTGGTGAACAACGGCTCGCGCGATAACTCGCAGCAAGTGCTCGACGAACTGCTGCCACGCTATCCGTTCGCGCGATCGGTTCTCGTGGAAGTGAATCAAGGTTATGGGCACGGCATTTTTGCCGGAATTTCCGCAGCGGAAGGGGAGTTCATTGCCTGGTCGCATGCCGATTTGCAGTGCGATCCGGCCGATGTGCTGCGAGCGTTTGAACAGCTGCAGCGGAGCGCTAATCCCCGTCGCACCATCGTGAAAGGACGCCGCGTGGGGCGTCATTTTCGCGAGCGGATCGTGAGTCGCGGGATGGAACTGTTTGCGTTTGTGCTGCTGCGACGAAATCTCCGCGAAATCAACGCGCAGCCCAAAGTCTTTCATCGTGAACTTCTCGCGCAGCTTACGCGCCCCGCGAAAGATTTTAATTTCGATGTCTATGTTCTCTATCGCGCACTGGCTGCCGGCTGGAAAATCGAAGAAATCGAAGTGAAGTTCCCTCCGCGACCTTATGGCAGCAGCAACTGGTCGGCGACTCTCTTCTCGCGCTGGCGTACAATCGCCCGCAGCATCCGCTACATGGCGAGACTCGGACTCCTGGGTAACTAGGGGGTGCCTGATTCCTTTGCAGTTGTGACAGAATTGATACTTAATCAAGCGTTTGCCTCTGCTTCACGCAGTAAACTTTACCTAGTGTAAGGGAGGGATCCTCGATCTTGACTAGCGCAGAACCCTCCATGACGGCCGACTGCTATGCCCTTTTGCTTCTGCCCGACGAGCGACTTGCCGAGCAGATCGAGAGTGTCAAACAGGCTGTCGCGCGCAAGGTCGGACCGCAGCGTTATCTCGATCATCCCCCCCACATCACGCTGACCAAAAGCTGTTTTCGCCAGCGCAGCGAGATGACACATTGCCTCTCACAGTGGCTCGCACAAACAACGTTTCCGCGACTACAAACGGCTGGCTGGCATCTCTTTGAAGCCGATCCGCTCACTGGGGAATCGACGATCGTCTGCACGCTAAACGCTTCAAGCACACAAACGCTCCGCCATTTGCAGACCACGCTGCTAGAAGGAGTGGCCGGTCAGCGCGATCGCCAAGCTTCACTCGAACTTTACACAGCAGCTTGGGACCGGCTCTCGCCCCTCCGCCAACAATCGATCGAAACGTGGGGCTTTCCTTACACGGGTGACGACTGGATTCCGCATCTTACGATTGCATCGCTGCCACCCTCCGCAGCATCGATCGCGTGGCCCATGGTGCAAGAGTTCTCCATAACGAACGACTTCTCTTTGACGAGTCTTCACATAATTCGTCTAGAACTCGAGGCAGTGGCTGAGAGTCAGGCCTTGGCGATTCCGGGGGCAATGTAGCCTTTGGTCGCCGCAACTCCAGGCGGCTATTAGGCCTCAGCATGCGCGGGTTCTTCCATGCAACAATCCGGTGGAACATTGTCGTCCGCGATGCGACGTCCACTCTCGCCCGCCATTCCCTGGCGAACCAACTTGCGCCGATTCGCGACGATGATCAGCTGGCGCTATCGTCACCTGGGTGTGTTCTTAATCGTGGGACTCGCTTCGCTGGTGCTCGAAGCGGTGCTGATCGAGTCCTTACTCCCGCAAAACTGGCCCTGGGTGATGCGGGCTAGTCTCGCCTTCGTTGTCGGCATGCTGATCGCCGCAGTCGTTAACGTGCAGTTCAATTTCCAAGTGACCCCCTCGCGTCAGCTGCGCGCCATTCTGGTCTACGGAATCGTCTCGCTTGTCAGCTTGTCGCTCAATCTTGGACTCGCCTACGCCCTCCGCTTGTTCGAGGTGATGCCCTATTCGATTGGCCGATTGGTCGCTTCCGGGGCCCTTTGCGGAGTGATTTATATTGTCCATCGCCGCTGGACTTTTCACCGCTTGAGTCGCAATCTCGGGCTCGCGATCTATCTCAATAGCGATCGACCTGGCCCGCACGAACTCGAGCACCTTCGCGATGCCTGTGACCATGTCCATTTCGACCTAATCGATCGCACGCTCGATCCCAACGCAGCGCCGATCGACAGCAGCCGCATTGCTGCCGCGCGCGAGCACTGGACATGGCAGCCGCTGGTGCTGCATATCATGTCGCGCACCCCTCTGCGCTGGACTGAGGAGTTGGGGCCGCAAGTCGACACCGTGCTGTTTCATCCCGATGGAGAAGACGATCCACTCGACGTGATTGCTCGAGCGCGAGAGCTATCGCTCCGTGTCGGGGTGGTGTGGCATGGCGCGATGAGATTCTCCGATTTGCTCCGCTTTCTACCGATGGTCGACTACGTCATGGTCCTCGGTATCGAGCGACCGGGACAATCGGGGCAGCCGATTCGCGAAGAGGCGATTGCGATCGCTACCGAGCTGGTGAATCTCGAAAATCGCTACCACTTTCAGACGATGTTTGATGGGGGAGTTTCGCTCGCTACGTTGCCGCGCATTCCATCGCGAATTCTGGTCTCGAGTTCGGCGGTCACCAGCGCACAGCATCCGCTCCGTGCAGCGCTGATGCTGATGGAAGGGATCGCCGAAACATGAGCGCCAGCGAGTTTCTCAAGCGAGAGATCGAGCAGGCGATGGAACAAGTCGCAGGAGATCTCGAGGAGGTTGTTTCCGCCACGATCACGGGAAGTTTTGATAGCGCTCGCTCTCTCGATGCGATTGCCGATATCGATGTTGTGGTGGTTGTCGAGCCACTCACGACGACGACTTTCCAGAAGTGCCGCGAACATTTTTCTCGCGCGTTAGCTGATGTTGTCGAGCAGCACGGACTTTCGCTAGTGGTCAACGATACGCTCGGGCCACGCAAGCTCGATGCGCCGGGGACTGCGGTGCTGCATCTGATGATGTATTCGCCTGATTCGCATCGCGACCATGTTCTCGCAAGTCCCCTCACCTGTTTCGACTGGCAGCGTTCCCGTCGCTGGTTCAAGAACTCACTGGCCGAGATCTTTCCATGCCCACTGCTGCAGCCTCGACACCTGGCTCAGGCGCGACGTGGAGCAGGGGACTATCTGGCGGATCTCGCGGCGGGGGAGCTTTCGTTTCGACGCATTGAATTTGTCGACCAGCGTCTCTTGGAAGTTCCGTGTCGACAGCCGATGACGATGCGCGACCGTCTCGAGTTTGGCTATCACGTCATGAAGTTCCTGATGCTGAACTTCCTGAAGCTCATCGCGCGACAAAATCTGGCACTTACGGCCCAGGAAATTTCCGAGCGATACTTTCGCGAAATGCCCGCGCATCGAGAACTGCTTGAGCCTCTTTTCCTCGAACTCACGCGTCGTAAAACGATCCGCGACTTCGCAGCGCTCCCCGAGCAGTGTCAGTCGCTGCTTGAGCTGTTCCTGCAGACCTTTCAGCAGCAGTTCGCAGAAGAATTTCAGCAAAAAGCTCGGAGTTTCTGGTGGTTTCGGCATGCAGCCACGCCACTTTCTCGCGGCCCGCGACGTTTCGTCGGTAGTACGGATCTCTCAATCGACGAGCAGCAGCCCTCACCACCTGTCGCTTGGAAACAAGTTCCGTGGAGCGATGTGACTTGGATTAGTTCCCCCCTGCGACGCGCTACCGAGTCGATCGAACTGCTGCGGCGCACTTATCCTGAATCACCTGCGTTCATTTCTACCGATGAGCGTCTTCGCGAACTCAACTACGGCGCGTGCGAAGGTCTAACGGTCGATGCCACTCGGCAGCAGTTTCCGGAACTCTTCGATGCCTGGACGCGTGGTGAAGACCCTGCCTTTCCTGGTGGTGATTGCACAGCCGATCTCGAAACGCGTCTCGATGCATTCGTTACGGAACTAACGGAATCGAGTATTTCGCACGGTGTCATCGCTACGCATCAAGGGGTGCTCCGAGTCCTCCTCGCGCGGCACTTAGGAATCGCGCGAGCCGATGCTTTTCGTCTCGAGATCCCGCACCTCTATCCGATCGAGATGATGGTGACACCGCGTTACGGATCGTTTGTTAATCTCTCGCAAGAACTGGAGCCGCGGCTCTTTGCACGCGATCGCTGGGGGCTCTCTCGGGCGTATCGGCCGCCGGTAGGAGCGTCCCGATGAAGCCTTACGAAGCGGAACTCGGTGCCGCAGCGCCGCTCCAGATCGTTGTGCCGATGGCGGGGGAGGGGAGCCGATTCGCCGACGTAGGCTTCGAACTTCCCAAGCCATTGATACCGGTTGATGGGATACCGATGATCGTTCGCGCGCTCGCCGATATGCCCGAGGCGAGTCGACTTGTTCTGGTGGCCCGTGCCGAGCATGATCGTAAGCATCAGCTTCGCGCACGAGTTTCGGAGTTCCTGCCCCACGCTGAATGGCTCTTCGTCGAAGGCTTAACGGCGGGGCAGGCTGCGACGGTAAAACTTGCCGAGCCGCTGCTCGATCCCGCGCTCCCGGTGCTCGTCGGTGCCTGCGATAATTCACATCGGTACTCGCCAGCAGCTTGGTCGGAAGCTGCCGCGCGCGACGTCGACGCGCTGGTGTGGACCTATCGAGGTGATCCTCGGGTCGTTGCACGTCCTCAGCAGTTTGGCTGGGTTGAAGTGAATGCTCGTCGCGTCCTCCGCGTGTCGTGCAAACAGCCGATCTCGGAGCAGTTGCTGAACGATCATGTGGTGAGCGGATGCTTCTACTTCCGCACGGCGCAGTTGATGTTCAGCGCAATCGACACCATGTTCGCACGGCAGATCAGGGCCCGTGGCGAGTTCTATCTCGACATCGTCCCCAACTTGCTCGTCGAGCAAGGAAAACACGTCGAAGTTTTCGAGGTCGATCGCTATCTGGGCTGGGGAACTCCCGAGGAGCTTGCTGCTTGGGAGCAGTTGCCACTGGAAGCAGCGGGGAGAACGGCACGATGAATTATCCAATCAGCAGCTTCGATCGGGTTGCGTGGATTGCTCATCGTGTGAACACGGTGGAGCAGCTTCGCGCAACGCCGCGGGAGTTCGGTGTGGAACTCGATCTGCGCGATCACGGTGATCAACTCATCCTAGCGCACGATCCGTTTGTGGGGGGCGAGCGTTTTGAAGATTACCTGGCACATTATCAGCACGGGCTGATGGTCCTGAATATCAAGAGTGAACGGATTGAGTCGCGCGTGCTCGAGGCAATCGCCCGAGCTGGCACGGTGCGCGATTATTTCTTTCTCGATTGCTCGCTGCCGATGGTGCGACAACTCACGCAGCGCGGCGAGCATCGTATCGCTGCTCGCGTGAGTGAGATCGAACCGGTGGAAGGGGCACTCGCCCTGGCGGGAAGTCTCGACTGGGTCTGGATCGATTGTTTTTCGCGACTGATTCTCGACGCACCACTAGCGGCGCGACTCGCTGGCAAGTTCAAGATTTGCCTCGTTTCGCCAGAACTACAAGGGCATCCGGTGGCATGGATTGCCGAGTTTGCCCAGCAGCTTCGCGGAATACGTGTCGATGCCATTTGCACCAAACGGATCGATTTGTGGCAGAAGGCTGGCTGTAATGCAGGCGAGTGGAGCGCGAGCGAAGTTGCTCGCATTGGCAGTGAAAAAAGTTTTGATCGTGGAAGCATTTGATGTTTGCAACCTGATGAGCTGCGCTGGCAGCGCGAGGGTGGAACGGCCATGGAATCGAAGCGAAACGAACGTCTGTCGCGCTTGCGAGTGGCGGTATGCGCTGCCTGTAAACGTTTGCCATCTGCGGGGCTGGTGGTAGGGCATGCGGGGAACGTTAGTGGCATCGATCGCGCTGCTGGTCGCGTTGTGATCAAGCCGTCGGGGATCGATTACGATCTGCTTCAACCCGAGGATTTGGTCGAAGTCGACTTGGCAACCGGCGCAGTAGTCGATGGCGATTTGCGTCCCAGTGTCGATTTGCCCCATCACTTATTCCTTTATCGAAACCTGCCCGAGATCGGGGGTGTCGTGCATACGCACAGCACTTACGCCACGGCGTTTGCGATTCAGGAGCGCGCGATTCCTGTTTGCTGTACTGGGATCGCCGATGTTTTTGGAGGGGAGATTCCATGTGCGCCTTATGCCGATAATGTCGCCGATCATATCGGGCGCGCGATCCTGGCGACGATCAGCGTCGCGCCTGCGGTTCTCTTGGCAAAGCATGGTGTCTTTTGCTGGGGAAGCAGTGTTGCGAAGGCGATCTATCACGCGGAGCAAGTCGAGCAAGCAGCTCGGACGGTCCACTTAGCAATGCAGCTTGGCCCTGTTCAGTCGCTCTCGCAAACGCAAGTGGCCATGTGGAACGATCGGTTCCAGCATCGATATGGACAGGTGCGAAACGAACCTACAGTAGGATCTGCCGCGATGAATCTTCCTACGATGGCATCGGTGGAGGAGTAAGTCACCGGTGGTATTGCTTCGAAACGTACTAATCCAAGCTCAAGGGAGTTTGGCACGTCTAGCACTCTGGCTCGATGCCGGAGCAAGTGAGCCTTGGCAGCGCGATCATCGTCGCGGCCTGTTTTCGTGCGCTGTTGGCTTAATCGTTGTGGCGGCGATGCTCCTGGGGATCGAGCATTACTCGCCACTGTTTTTTTTGCAAGACGATAACTACACGCAGTTCTTTCCTGCGATGCTGCACGGCTGTCGCTGCCTCGAGGCGGGAGAATTTCCGGACTGGAACCCGTATCAATTCCTCGGCGCTCCGCTCGCTGACCGTGGGACCTATGCTCTCACTTATCCCCCCACCTACGCGTCTTACGCACTAGCCAAATGCCTGGGAGATGAGCGGTATACCATCGAGATTTTTTGCATCGGCCATTTGCTGGGTGGGTACTTGGCGATGTGGTGGTGCGGCGCGCGGGTTGGGCTGCATCCCTGGCTGCGCGTCGCGCTCGGGGTCTCGCTTGCGCTCAGTGGCTATGCACTCATCGCGGGGCGATCGTGGTACTACATGACGCCGCTCTATCTCTGGGGGCCCCTTGCCGCTGGCTGTTACGCGTGGCTCTCCAGCACCAAGTACCAACGACTCGCAACACTCCTGCTCGGCGTTTCGCTCGGCGCTCTGTTCCATGCAGGCAACGCGCAGATGTGGTTCTACGTCATGCTGGGTGTGCTTGGCGCCACCTTGCTGGACTACGCACGCGAATGCTCTGCGGACCGAGGTTCCGTAAAGCTGACGATCTGTCGCATTGTAGCGCTTACCCTAGGAGTTGCTATCGCCGCGCCACTGCTGCTAACGCAACTCGAAGGGACTTCGGGAATCAATCGCCAGGGTGGACTGGGGACTGGCATATACGAGGCGCTTAACTCGATCTTGTGGCCGATGCCACTTCAGTTTTCCTCGCACGTTGATGGGCGAGAACCCACAGAGGCAGGTGTCTACTTCGGATCGATGTATTTCTTCGGAGGTGTGTTTGCTTGGCTCGCCCTTGCCAGTCTGGTCGAAGTGGTTGTGCGCCGGAGCCAGTGCAAACTGCTCCACTCGGCGGTGTGGTGGGGGCTCGTCGTTTTTCTGCTACTCGCGCTCGGACCTGCGACACCACTTTGGGGACTCCACCAAGTGTTGCCGATTCTGTCGAAGTTCAGCTATCCGATTAAATTCCTGCCATTTGTTGCCTTTTTCACACTGCTGTGGGGGGCGATGGTGCTGCAGTCCATAGCTGGAGCAAGTCGCTGGTGGAATCTGGTTGCGATCGTTTTCAGCCTCGCCTCGATCGGCCTGACGCTGCACGATGCATCGTTTCCCAAACCTTCGTTTTGCACGTTCAGCGGTAACAACTACCCAGCGCTCGCACCTGATATTGCCGCGATGTTTCCACCTCCATCGCTGCTGCGTGTAAAGCCAGAGATGCCAGCGCGCTATCCCGCCGAGGATTACTCCACTTCGCTGGGGCACAACTTCGCGAGCTACTATCAGATTCCCTCGGTCGATGGTTATGACCCACTGGTCTCCACATGGCCAGCCTCGCAGCGGATCGCCACCAACCTGCGGAATGATCGGATGCTCCGCGAGTATGGTGTCGCTGCAGTGCTGATCTATCACTGGGGAACTCTCGACGAACTGCTCCATCGCGAGCAAACGCCGCAGCCCACATCACGCAGCATGCTGCGGGTGATCGAGGTAAAAGATCCTCGCGGTCTGATCTGGACAGCCGAACTCGATTCCAAGGCGTTCGCGTGTCGACAGAAGCTCAGCAGCTTCGAGGCGACATGTGCGCCAGCTTCGCGAGCCTCGCAAGGGACTCTGAACTTTCTGTACTTAAAACGCTCCGTAGTGCGCTGCAATGGGGTGCGAGTTTTGTGCAAAGAAGATCCTCTGGGGCGAATTCAGTTCGACATGCCAGTCGGGACGACCGAAGTGCGGCTGACCTATGAACCTCGCTGGGGAAGTGGGCTGATGCTCGGCGGCGTGCTGTTTGTCGCGTCGCTCGGTCTGCTCACGTGGTTGCCTCGTGTCAATGAAGTCGTGGTCACTGCGCGTGGCCAGTTGCTCCATCGCTGCAAGCGTTTTCACGACTACTGGGGAGTGAACATCCTGGCGCGGAATAATTCTGCCTACGCGCGCTGGGCCTTAGTTCTGGGAGTCGGCGGTCTCTATCGCCAAGTCCTGACGCTGCTGATTCCCATCATCGCTCTCGATCGGGTGATGGCGATGGGAGATATGGTGATGCTGCGGATGGGGCAGTTTGGCTATCGGTTGAGCGAGTGGGCCATACTTGAAAACGTTGCTTGTGCCGCAGCATTCGCCGCTGTGATCAAAATCGCGATGCTGCATCGCACAGGCGAGTGGAAATCCACGAGTGAGCGGATCTTTTTTCAATACAGCTACGCCATCATGCTCGCGCTGGCTGCTGCGTCGATCGGTATGCTCTTGCTACTGAAACTGGGGCATGGAGGAGTCGACCTGCGCTGGCCGGCGCTCCTCGGGGGGCTGCGTAAAAGCATACCTCTGCCAGTTGCCCTAGCACTACTGATCGTAGCCCTGGGAGCTATGTGGCTCGCGCTTGCGCCGCGCTCGAAACGCCGAGAAAAACATCCCAGCCCAGTGATCGACTGGCTTGCGCGCCAGCGTCGCTTTGTCGTTGGTATGCCGACCGCTGCGGCGCTGCTGACATCGCTGCATCTTATGCCTGCCATGCTAACCCCGGCACGAATCTTTTGGGTCTTGATGATCGGCTATCTGCTGCTCCCCACCGTTGCGCGGCGATTAATTTGGATGTGGCGCTGGCGTCCCGAGCCTCGCAGTTAGCGCGAGAGCGGTTGTTGCCTGTGGCACGGCGAAGTCACGATTGTCCGAGTGCTGCGAGGGCAAGCCCGAGCAAAAACGACGTTAAATTAGCGCCAGTGATTGCCAGCGAATCTTGAAAAGTCGTGCGCTGGTCGCTTGCGATTCGTGACGCAAAAAAGTGAAACAGCAGACACTCGGCCAGAGGCGCGAACGTTTCAGCGATAGCGATGTACGGCCAGTAGCCAAACGGACGCCACAGCAAATTGGGTAGCACCAAGATCACCATGGGGTAGGTACAGGCAGTGAGCCAAAAGCCTGCCAGCAATTTGGTGAAAGCGGAGTGACGTCTCGACAGACCGAAAAAAAGAATCGGAGTTTCGATCAGGACGGTGAGGAAATAACCGCCGACGAGAAAGCTCCAAAGTTCAGCGTTCGTGGGTGCCACAGTGTCGGCTGCTCGAGGGTGGAGGCATGTCGGCGCGATTTAGAGAAGTCGCAGAAGGAATGGAACTTCGGCGAGCACGTGCAGCATCGCAACGGTGAAGTAGAGATTGCGCGTGAGTGGATAGTCGGCCAGGAAGGAACCCCACAGTACGAGCATCACGATCGCACCGAGCGCCACGACTCCGAGGATCGCTTGTCGCCAAATCGGTGAACGTCGTGTGAGTGGAACCGTATCGATTTGCCATGGCCAGCGTCGAATGGAAAGCAGTGGAATCGCGACGACCCACACACCGTAGTGCAGCATCTCGAGAAACGTGTGCAAGGCAACGAGCATGTGCGTCGAGACGTTGCCAAATGCCGATTCACCCGCGTGATGTGTGATCGCTTGCGAGAGTAAATCGTCTCCCGGCAAGTTCGGCTGATTCCAGAGTGCGACGACAATGCCAAAAATCGCAAGCGGCAACAGCAGTAGCGCTTGGCGATACGGTGTTTGCAAGTTGGTCTGCTCGAGGCGATCGCGGCGTGCGAGTTCGCGATCGAGGAAGGCCAGGGCCACTAGCGGATGGAGATAAACCAGCAGCATTCCCATCGTTGTCGGATAGAGCCAGTTAACGGCAATTAACGCGAACGTGAGGGGATAGGCTACCTGCCAATTGCGACGAGGGTTTTGCGCCGCCCGCAGCTGCGAGAGTGTCAGGATCCAGAGCAGCAGCAGCGAGTTCCACGCGGCGATGAGGTAGCTATACGACTGCGGCGAGAAATCGAGCGAAATGCCCACCAGAGGCATCGACGCGGCGAGGCCCGTCAGGAGCATCGCGCCGAGAATCCCGGTCAGAAAATAGACTCGCAGCTTCCCCCAGCGGGCGGGCATCTGCGAGAGCATGTACCGTGCTTCGAGCCAGTTGTGTGGCCCAGCAAAGAGAAAGACGGTGATGATCGAAAAACCGATCGGCAAAGCGGCCGCAAGCGTTGCCGAAACGAGAATCAGTCCCACAGCAAGTGCCAGCAACATGCGCGAAGTCCCCGGCACCGAGCTTACAGCGCTCGGCGCGATGGACGTTTCACATTCGATGAGCGTGGTCGACATCGGGCTCTCGATGAAATGCGCTGTTCGACTATTTGTCGATGATCAACTTCGCTTGCTTCAGATCCTTCAGGACCTGAATCACCAAGTGAGGTGGAGCAGGGCGAGGGCGGCTAAATGGAGGGATATCGGCAACGGCCATCGAGTAGCCACCCAGCACAAGCGCAAGCCCCAGCAACGCGGCTGATGCTGTCCGCAGACGTCGATTGCCGCGCATCAGCAAGCCTGCTGAAGCAATGGCCAAGGTGAGAGCAATGCCTGCCATCACCGTGCCAAAGCCCGACGGAGAAAAACCAAACGGAGCGGCGGGTGGCGATGTCATGGGAACGGCTTCTGGAGCAGCGCCAGGAAACGCACCTTCGGGAAGCATCAGCTTGGCCTTCAGCCCCGGTTCAGCGCGATCGAGATCCTGATACGCCACTTCGATAAGAACCGAAAACTCGGTGATCATTTCTGGCTTGTCAGGCGGTGGAGGAGGAGCCAAGTCGGCGATAGCCGTGGACACACACAGCACGCCGGCAAGAACGACAACCAACCAGGCCGCAAGAGTTCGCTTCACAAGAACCTCCGTCGCACGTTGAAAATAGGCGAGATCGGCTCATCGCAAAAAGCTCGATGAGCAGGCGGAGGGAATTGTGACCCGTAGTCGCTACGAAATGCAAGAGAAGTGACGCAGATGTTACGTCTTGCCGAGAAATATAGCGAATCGGTTGATTAGAGTTTGCGAACCAGTCGTACCATCTCGAGGGCGGCTGTGGCGCACTCTTCCCCTTTGTTGCCGACGTTGCCACCCGCGCGATGAATCGCTTGCTCGAGCGTGTTGGTCGTCAGCACACCAAACAAAATGGGGATCCCAAACTCCAAGCTCAGTTGCCCCAAGCTGAGGCTCACCTGGCGGTTAATATGCTCGTCGTGCGTGGTCTCCCCCTTAATGACGGCACCCAGGGTGAGAATCGCGGCATAGCGTTTGGTAGCAGCGAGTTTCTTGGCGATGAGAGGAATTTCCCAAGCGCCGGGGACTTCGCAAACGGTGATCGAAAAACTCGATACGCCAGCAGCGGTGAGGGTAGAGATCGCGGCGTCGCGGAGCTTGAACGTAATCGAATCGTTATAGCGCGAAACGACGATGGCGTAATCGCCGGCAACGTCGCCCGTTTGACCGGTCAGAAGTTTGTGCATGGCGGAGAGAGTCACTGAGCGCGAGGGAAATAGCGGAAGGTCGCTACAAGCAATGGCTTGGGAAAGATAATTGCCCAGCCAGAGTTGTGTGCGATACGCGACTAGTGTGACGACCGAGGGGCGATCAAACTAGCCCGCCATCAGCTTTTCCGACTTCTCATCTTTCTCTGGGGCGGAGCCTGAACCGGGCTGAGGAAAACGATGCCCAAGGAACATCCGCTCCCACCAATTGGCGGCGCGAAGTCGAGAATCCGTGGCAGCAACCGTGCGTGTTTTTCCGCGACGTGTCACCACCACCAAGTTGCCATCGGCGCCGACATCCTGCACTAGCCAAAACTTTTTCACGTCGTACGTATAGCCTTCGCCATGCGGTTCAGGCTGAACGGCGCAAGCGCGAGGCGTTGGGTGCGAGCTGTGTTTCGTGGTCATATAAACCACGCGATCACCAGGCTGGTACATGTCGGTATTTCCTGCCAGGAAACCTCCCCACCAGCTTTGAGTTTCGGTTCTTCTCGGTTCCGAATTCGAAAGCAGGCAACTTGCAATTCTCGCGGCTGGGCCATCCCCACAGCAGGATGGCAACGCGAATGATCGATGCGAATGAAGCTGGCTCGCGTGCTGCTAAGCATGGCGAACTTGTGCTACACGGATGATCGCCGAAAACTCAAAACTACGGTGTTCCGCAGGTCGGGCATCGGCCACCAGGAGTGTGCCAAGCAATCGTTACAAGTGCGAATCTAGTAGTGCCGACCTGCTTAGCGAGCAAGTCTCCGCCACTACGACTCCGCAAATCTCTAGACGATGGACCAACTTCGGCGCACGTCACTTCTATTTATTTATCGTATTCATGATGGCCGCTGGCTTCAATGTCTCTTTAACGAATCGGCCAACTGTGGGGCGATTTGTTTGCGGAAACTTCACAAAGCCGCGTCTAGCACGCTTGTAGCGCGCGATAGCACATCGCTTGCTGTGAGCGCTGCGTAGAGGGGCCGATCGCCCCGTTATGAAAACTCGCTCAGCCCGCACAGCTAGTTGGCCTGCAGTGCCTGGCTCCGAGTGTGCATCAGCTCGGGATAGATCAAACCTTCGTTCGCGGCAAACATCAGTAGTTCGTTAATCGTCGACATCTGAACCTTTTCTTTCAGGTCCGAGACCTCTTTTTCGACGCTCCGCAAACTGATATCGAGCGACTGCGCGATCTCGCGATTCGATCGTCCTTCCGACAATTGCCGGAGCACTTCGATTTCGCGATGGGTGAGAGTTGCCAGGCGAGACTGAGGTGCTTGCGACTCGCTTTCAATGAGTCGTTTGGCCAGTTCGGGAGAAAAGTAGGTATTCCCCTGCAAGACATAACGCATGGCAATGCCCACGTTATGAATCGACTCGCTATGCTTACTCACCATGCCAGAAGCACCGGCGGCGATGCAACGATCGAGGTACTGATCGCGCGGAAAACCTGTGTAGAACAACACTTTGGCACTGCCATGCGATTGGTCCACAATCTGCCGACACGCCCAAAAGGCGTCGTGGCCATGCATGTGGATGTCGAGCAGCACGACGTCGGGCTTCAGCGCCGCCGCTGCTGCAATGCCAGCTTGGGCATGACTGGCATAGCCAACCACGTCCATCTGTTCATGATGCTCGAGGAATGCGCCGACGCACTGCATGATGGCAACGTCGTCGTCGACCACGAGTACGCGAGGTTTATTGTCGATCATAAAAGTCCTGCCCCTTGCGAAAGAGTAGGTTAGTACTAAGCCGCACTTGGTGGCAGAATGAGACCACAAGCCGCACGCGGGGGGAATTTTTGCGGAATAACTGCTACGATCGTTCCTAGCCCAACGATAGCGGGGATTCTCCAAGGCAACTTGGCTGCTGCGGTCGACCGCGATTTGCTGTTTTCCTAGCCCGTGGCGACTCGGACGCCCAACATCAGGAGCACCCGATGGCAGAAACTTCAGCCAGCTTGCTCGATCGCTTGCGCACCGATCCCGACTCGGCTGAGTGGGAGCGAATGGTGCAGCTCTATAGCCCACTGATTCGTAACTACTTGCGCCGCCAGGAAGTGTTGTCGCACGATGCCGACGATCTAGTGCAGGATGTGCTGGCGGTGGTCGTGCGTCGGCTGAAAGATTTCGAGCATAATCAGCGAATTGGTGCCTTTCGAACATGGCTCCGCACCATCACGGTGAACGTTCTGCGCGACCACTGGCGTTCGCGCAAAGCCCGCCCCATGGCGACCGGCGCGAGCGATTTTCAGCAGTTTTTGGCCGATCTCGAAGATCCCAGCAGCGAGCTGAGTCAGGCCTTCGACCTCGAGCACGATCGCTATATCACCCGGCAACTCCTTGCGCAGCTTGAAAAAGAATTCGAGCCGACCACCTGGCGCGCCTTCACCGAGGTCGCTTTGCTTGGGCGTTCAGCTTCGGAAGTGGCTCAGGACCTGCAAATTTCTACCAATGCGGTTTTTATAGCTAAGTCCCGTGTGCTTAGTCGTTTACGGCAAGAGGCGAAGGGCCTCGTAGAAGAAAATTCAGAAGAGTTGTGAAAGATCAGAGCGACGCGGGGCATCTTCTCTCTGGAAGAGGCCTGCCAACTCACGGTGCCGCATCGCACTTTTCACCTTTTTCAGCTTTCCTACTGCAGCACTATTTGCCTGAACTTCGACCGTCGTTTTTGTGAGTTCCTGCCATGATCGTCTCCCAACATCCGAGCATCGAGCGATTGGTGCAGTTCGGCCAAGGACGACTCGAACCAGCGGAAGCTGCAGTCATCGAGTCGCATCTCGCCGAGTGTGAGGCGTGTGGCAGGCTCCTCGAATCAGTCCCCGACGACACGCTGATTCAGCTCGCTCGCGATGCCCAAAAACAGACCCTCGGCATGCACATGCCGACCGAACAAACCGCCACCGAGCCAAAAAGCGATACGGTGCCTGTGCAACTACTGCAGCATCCACGCTATGAAGTGACAGGGGGGCTCGGAACGGGAGGGATGGGAGCTGTCTACAAAGCCGAGCATCGCATGATGCAGCGCACCGTGGCGCTGAAAGTGATTCGTCAAAACTTCATTGCCAGCAAAGCGCTGGTCGAACGCTTTGAACGTGAAGTCCGCGCCGCAGCCAAGCTTTCCCACCCCAATATTGTCGCCGCCTACGACGCTGAAGAAGCCGACGGACTCCACTTCTTGGTGATGGAATATGTCGACGGAATCAGCCTCGATCGACTGGTGAAGAAACGTGGTCCGCTGGCACCTCACGAGGCTGCGCAGCTGATTCGTCAGGCAGCCACCGGTCTCTCACACGCGCATTCGCATGGTATGGTGCATCGCGACATCAAGCCTCAGAACTTGATGGTCACGAAGAAAGGTCAGCTGAAGATACTGGACTTCGGTTTGGCTCGTCTCGCGACGTCAGTTGGCGATGAATCGGCGGCGCACGATCCGACTCACGAAAAAAATCTAGCGCCCGGCGCAACACGAGCGGGCATGGTGCTCGGCACTCCCGACTATATCGCGCCCGAGCAAGTCACCGATGCGCGCGCCGCCGATGTGCGGAGCGACCTCTACGCCCTCGGTTGCACGCTCTATTTCCTCCTCACAGGCGAACCACCCTTTGCGGGCGGAAGTGTCGTCGACAAGTTGTCGGGACATCTCTCGCGTGAAGTTGTGGCGGTGAGCACCAAGCGCAACGACGTGAGCGTTGAGCTCGCGCAGATCATGGGGAAGCTACTCGCGAAGAATCCTGCCGATCGATTCCAAACTCCCTCGGAGTTGGTCGCGGCTCTAGCCCCGCATGTGAAACAAAAAACGGAGCCTTCCGTGAGCAAAACCACCATTCCCGAACAACCCGCCGCCAGCGAGTTTGCCAATTTCGCGCCGATCGTTTCGAAGGAACTTCCGATGCATGCCACTCAAGAGCGAGAGTCCACGGGAACTGGCATGATCCTTGCCATTGCAGCCGCAGTGATCGGAGGAGTGTTACTGCTGGGGATCGTCGCTGTCGCAGGCTTGGGGATGTTTGCTTACACCGTGGATGTGGTCGAACGCCCCCAGCCGACACCGATCGTGCAAGGGATGACCGAGCAAGAGGCCGCGCATCAGCAAGCCACGCAGGCTGAATCGCCGCCATCCAGCACTTCGGAAGGCATCCCCACCGCATCACCAACGGCAGCCTCAAATTCAGGCACGGAAGAGACGTCTGCCGCTCCTGCAGCAAGTATTTCTTCGGAAACACAAGCGGCTGGCGACAACTCGCCAGGATCGATCGCTGCCCAGAAATTCGCCTCCGAAAACACCGAACCAGCGTCAGCTTCAACTTCGCCTGCAGCCGCCGTCAGCAAAAATATCTTGGTCGTTTTGCCACGTCGTGGACTTTGGTATGGCGACTTTGGACCGCTGGCTGATCAACTGCGAAAAGAGGGCTATACCGTCACCGTCGCCTCGACAGCAGCGGGGCAGGCTGAACTCCTGGAAGGGAGTGAAGGCTCGGCTGTCGATATCGATCTGGTGCTGAAAGATGTCGATACTACGAATTATGGAGCGATCGTGGTGGCGGGATTCAACGTCGCCAGCATGTGCGATGGTGCCGATGCAAAACTGGTGAAAGGGCTGCTCGAGAAGATGAATCGCGAGAGCAAGCCGCTTGTCGGAATCTGTGGTGGTCAGCGTGTACTGGCATATCACGGCTGGCTCGAAGGCCGCACGGTGGCTCACAGTCCAATCGCGGCACAAGATCCCAAGTACAACGCCTGTGGTGCCAATTTCGATCACGACCTGGCTGTGAAAGTCGATGGCTCGATCCTGACAGCCCGCGACGATAAGGCCGCCGCCGAACTTGGCAAACGACTCGCTGGCTATCTTGCGGCACGTCAAAAATAGTCAGTAATTTGTGAATAAAACATGAATAAGTCGGTGCTAATTCGATGGAAATAGTGTTGTAATAACTCACAATATATTGAGGTTAATTTGAAGACTTCTTTGCGACTCTGCAGAGAAGTCTTTCTTTATTTCTTGCTTGCCTCAGGACCGTTGCTGGCATTAAACCCCGCAAATTGTTTCCCTCTTGCTGAAAGGTCGCGGCGCGAATTGCCATTCTTTCTCTGTCCGACAAGCAACTCTGTGGCTGCTTCTTCGCGGACTCTTATCTACCGGAACAGAGAGAAGGAACGGGCTATGAAACATCTTTGGAAATGGCTCGGCGAAGCACTTCGCCGCAGCACTGGCGAGTCTTCAAGTCGATCACACTCACGATCGAAAAATCGACGAGGTAGGTTGCGTCTTGAGTCGCTCGAATCACGCGCGATGATGGCCAGTGATATCTTGCCGGTGCTGATGGTGGTCGCTGATCAAAGCGACTTCTACTACCAAGAGTACGGCGATACACGCATGTCGATCGAAGCTGCAGGGCTCGATGTGCAAGTCGCCGCAACTACTACGAACCCAACAGTTCCGCACGTCAACACGGGTGAAGGAGCCGATGGTGGTCTTCTTACTCCCGACCTTGCACTAGCGGATGTTAATGCGTCCGACTATTCGGCCATCGTCTTCGTGGGGGGCTGGGGTTCGTCGATGTACCAGTATGCCTTCCCAGGAACTTATAGCGATGGTCGCTACAACGGCGATCTGGCGACGAAGGGAGTGGTGAATGAACTGATCAACGATTTCGTGGAGCAGGACAAGTATGTCACGGCCATTTGCCACGGCACGACCGTGCTGGCTTGGGCGCGTGTCGATGGCGTGAGCCTGCTCGCAGGCCGGACTGTTGCCATTCCTTACATCGGTTCGCCAGCCACCTTCTATCAGGGGCAGTATTACGGTTACTTCGAACTCTCGCAGCAAGCGCAGATGGACTTCAACGGCGCTATCACGCAAGGTTCCTCTGGCGCGATTGGCGATCCTGATACCGCGGCCGATGACGTGTGGGTCGATGGAAAAATTATCACCGCCGAGAACTACGACTCGGCCGCAATGTTTGGTCAGGTGATTGCATCGCATCTGCTCGCAGATGCTGAGGGGGACGACGAGGGTGGACCGATCGATCCTCCTCCACCCACCAACCATGCGCCGACGATAGCAGATGGCTCAATGTCCATTGAAGAGAATTCCGCAATCGCAACGCTCGTCGTGCAGGTAAGCGGCAGCGATGTTGACCCCGAAGATCTGCTCACTTACTCGATCGTGAGTGGCAACGAGTCCGGCATTTTCTCGATCGACGCAGCGACGGGCGAGATTCGGATCGCTTCCAGCACCAACCTCGATTTCGAAGCCGATGCACTCCACACGCTGGTTGTGGCCGTGAGTGATGGCGAACTCAGTTCGGAGGCCAGTATCGAGATTGCCGTTCTCGACGTCGATGAAACTCCGCCACCTCCTCCGATGCCACTTCCACCGGGACCTTCCAATCTGACGCTACCGGCAAGTCCCGTCGCTGTGGTGGATGGCGTGCTGATTGTGCAAGGGACAGAAGGGGCCGACTATTTGTATGTCTATCCCGGTGCTCAGGCTGGGAGCGTGATGGTTTATCGCAACGGGCAATACTTCAGCTTCGCAGCCGGCACGGTGAACTCGGCTGTGATTCACGCTCTGGGGGGCGATGATTTTGTCGGCACCTGCATGCTGAATTTGAGTGTCGAAATCTATGGCGGTAATGGCCACGACGAACTGCACGGCGCTATTGCACCGAGCTACATCGACGGAGGTGAGGGGAGCGACCGAATCTACGGTGGTGCTTCGTCGGACTGGATCGTTGGTGGCAACGGGGACGACCAGATTGAAGCTCGTGGTGGGGCCGACTTGGTGCAGGGTGGAGCCGGAACTGACACGATCAATGGTGGACTGGGTAACGACATCCTAATCGGTGGCCAGGGACCTGATCGACTCAACGGTCAGGCCGACGACGACCTGCTGATTGGTGGCGATCTGCAAAGTGCTGCGGTTGGTGCTTCACTCCTGGGGTTGCTTGCCCAGTGGAACACCGATGCCGCCACCCGGGCGCAAATCTGGGACCAAGGGGACCTCGGTGGCGACTTCAGCGTGGTGGGCGATTCGGCCGTCGATTGTCTGTTTAGCGGAAGTGGCAACGATTGGCTGCTGGCTGGTTTGACCGACTATATCTACCAGCAAGAGCCTGGAGATGAACTTGTGCGTCGCTAATCGGCGCAAGTTGTTGAATGGCTTACCGTAACCATCCGCGACGCGCGATTGCTTGTCATCCCAGTTCCCGGGAGCATGCCGATCGCGCGTCGTTTTTCATGTCTACTAAAAGTTGCCCGCTTGTGTGAACTTCGCTGGACATTGCTCCTCCTTCATGGTTCAATAAGGGGGCACGTTCACTCCTACGACTCGTTTGTGGGAGCCTCCTGTGCCGGACATTGGTTCCGAGTGTAGGACGACTGCGAGCTTTGCACACCTGTTTCTGCTGCGGAAAACCTGCGGCCCAATGCGTGTGGTCACTCGCCGTCAGGTGGCACTACCTGCTCATCTGGCTACGTCTGGGGTTGGGAACCATGTTCGCCCCTGCCAACGATCCCCCCACTTCTTTAGCCAGGTAGATTGTCATGCTCCACGCGTCTTGGTGGCGTGCTGCGCGAATGGTTTTCGCGTCGGCAACAGCCCTCTTGTTCTGCTCTTGGTCGCTAGCCGACGAGCCCGCACCCGCAGCAACTGCGCCGGGAGGAAAGCATCTCGACTTCGGTCGCGACATTCGCTTAATCCTTTCCGACAATTGCTTTAAGTGTCACGGCTTCGACGAAAAACAGCGTGCTGCTGGACTTCGTCTCGACCAGTTCGAAGGGGCCACAGCAGCCCTCGAATCGGGCGCCAAAGCAATCGAGCCCGGCAAGCCTGAAGCGAGCGAGCTTATCGCGCGCATCTTGAGCGACGATCCGTCGGTACAGATGCCGCCCCCCGAATCGGGCAAGAAACTGACCGCTGAGCAAAAGGAACTCCTCCGGCGCTGGATTAGCGAAGGGGCCGAGTATCAGCCTCACTGGAGTTTTGTTCCGCCTCAGCGCACCGCACCACCGTCCGTCCGTGATGCCGCGAAAGCCCGCGGCCCGATCGACCAGTTTCTGCTTGCAAAACTCGAAGAACGCGGCATGACGTTCGTCGAGCCAGCCGATCGCGTGACGCTGCTGCGACGCGTGACGCTCGACCTTACCGGTCTTCCACCAACGATGGCGGAAGTCGATGCGTTCCTCGCTGACACAAGTCCCGAAGCGTATGAGAAAGTGGTCGACCGACTTCTTCTCTCGCCCCGCTATGGCGAGCACATGGCCCGCTACTGGCTCGACGCTGCTCGCTACGGCGACACGCACGGGCTGCACTTCGACAACGAACGTTCGCTCTGGCCTTATCGCGACTGGGTAATTGCTTCGTACAACAAAAATCAGCCATTCGATCAATTCACGATCGAGCAGCTCGCAGGTGATTTACTTGAGAATGCGACCCCCGAACAGAAGGTCGCCACCGGCTTTAATCGCTGCAACGTGAGCACCAGTGAAGGTGGCTCGATCAACGACGAAGTGCTGGTGCGCTACGGCGTCGATCGCGTCGAAACCACGAGCACTGTCTTCATGGGGCTCACGATGGGGTGCGCCGTTTGTCACGATCACAAGTTCGATCCACTGACGCAAAAAGATTTTTACAGCCTGTTTGCATTCTTCAGCGGCGTGGCTGAAAACGCGATGGATGGCAACGCCCTCTCGCCACCGCCGATCATGAAACTTGCCTCGGACGATCAGCAAAAGAAACTTGCTGAACTCGACGAGCAGCTGAAAACTACCGAGAACGAGCGCAAAACAACGCTCGCTTCCCTCGAGTATGTCGACCCTGGTGAAACCGCCGATGGGAACACCAGCGAACCGAAAGACTTCGTCTGGATCGACGACGAAGCGCCTGCCGGTGCGCAGTTGCAAGGCAACACCCCATGGCAGTTCATCACCGAGAAAGAAGGCCCGGTGCATAGCGGTGCGAAAGCGACGACGCGTAAGGCTGACGGACTGAGCCAGCACTTCTTCACCGGCGCCACGGCCACACTCTCGATCGGCGAGGGAGACAAACTGTTTGCCTACGTCTATCTCGACCCTACGAATCCTCCCAAGGAAGTGATGCTGCAGTTCAACGATGGCAACTGGGAGCATCGCTGCTACTGGGGCGATAACTCGATCGATTGGGGTGCTGCCGGAACCGCATCACGCATCGAGATGGGACCCCTTCCCAAAACGGGCGAATGGGTGCGACTCGAAGTCGAAGCGGCCAAAGTTGGGCTCGCTCCTGGGGCCGCGCTCAACGGCTGGGCCTTCACTCAGAATGGTGGCACAGTCTACTGGGATACTGCTGGCATCGTCACACGCACTCCCCAACTCGGCCGAAGTTTCGAGTCCCTCGCTGCCTGGCAAAGCTACGAGAAATCGCAGGCAAAATCGTCGATTCCTAAGCCGATCAAAGATCTAATTGCAAAAGAGGCCGACAAGCAAACCGACGACGACAAAGCCAAAATTCGTGAATACTTCCTCGAGAACATTCACAAAAGCTCGAAGGAAAAACTACAGGCCTTTGTGAAGCGTACGGAAGAGTTGAAGGCTGAAAAGACTAAAGTCGAAGGGGCCATTCCCACCTCGCTGGTGATGGCTGAAATGGAAAAGCCGCGCGAAACATTCGTGCTCATCCGAGGGGCTTACGATAAGAAGGGCGATAAGGTCGATGCGGGAACTCCCGGCGCACTTCCTCCGATGGCCGAGTCGCTTCCCAAGAATCGCCTCGGGCTCGCCAAGTGGCTGGTCGACCCCAATCATCCCCTCACCGCTCGCGTCGCCGTCAACCGCTACTGGCAAAACCTGTTTGGTGCGGGGATCGTAAAAACCTCAGAAGATTTTGGTGCTCAAGGGCAATCCCCCACACATCCCGAACTGCTCGACTGGCTCGCTCGCGAGTATATCGAAAGTGGCTGGAACACGAAGCACATGATGAAGCTGATGGTGATGTCGACCGCTTATCAGCAGTCGTCGAAAATCACCGCCGATCTGCTGGCAAAAGATCCTGCCAATGAATGGCTTTCGCGTGGTCCACGTTTCCGTCTCGATGCCGAGGCGATTCGCGACGCAGCGCTCTTCGCCAGCGGTTTGCTCGTCGAAGAACGTGGAGGTCGTGGTGTTCGACCTTATCAACCAGGTGGCATTTGGGAAGCTGTCGCTTTCCAAGGGAGCAACACGCAGAACTACAAACGCGATGAAGGGACAGCCCTCTTTCGCCGCAGCATCTACACGTTCTGGAAACGGACTGCACCCCCGGCCTCGCTGACCACGTTTGATGCACCATCGCGCGAAGCGTGTGTGGTGCGTCGGGCTCGCACCAACACGCCGCTGCAAGCCCTCGTGCTGATGAACGACGAGCAGTATGTCGAAGCGGCTCGCAAATTGGCCGAACGCTCGATGAAAGAAGGGGGAACTGCAGCCGCCGATCAGCTGAAGTTTGCCTTCCGCATCGCGACCGGGCGAGTTCCTACCGAAGCCGAGCAAGCAGTTTTGCTCCGAATGTACGAGGCCCACTTGGCCGACTACACCGCCGACAAACCGGCTGCTGAAAAACTGATTGCCACTGGCGCGAGCCCGCGCGACGCTAGCCTCGATGTCACAAGTCTCGCCGCGATGACGATGGTGAGCAACCTGGTCCTGAATCTCGACGAAGTCGTGACGAAGGAATAAATCACTCTTCCAGAATCATCGCCAAGTGCTTGAAGGAATTTGAAGAAATAGTTCAAGCACTTGTGGAGAATATTTTATGTCTATGTTCGACGATTTGCTCGCTGCTCACACACGCCGCTACTTCTTTGGAAAGATGGCTCACGGTCTCGGGACCGCAGCGCTAGCCTCGCTCCTTGCACACGATTCGCAGGCCGACGACGCCGCGAAAGTAGCTGCGGCCAATGAACTCGTTTCACTTGGCGCACTCAAGTCGCTGCATCACGCGCCGAAAGCAAAACGGGTCATTTGGCTTTTCATGGCCGATGCTCCTTCACAGCTCGACTTGTTTGACTATAAGCCGAAACTGGCTGATTTTTTCGATAAGGATTTGCCCGAATCGATTCGTCAAGGACAACGCATCACGACGATGACGTCGGGGCAATCCCGGTTGCCTGTGGCGCCGTCGACCTTCAAGTTTGCTCAGCACGGCAAGAACGGAACCTGGCTCAGTGAACTCCTTCCCAAACTGGGTGAAGTGGTCGACGATATCGCCATCATCAAGACGATGAACACTGAGGCGATCAACCACGATCCAGCGATCACCTACATCCAAACGGGGAGTCAAATTCCAGGTCGGCCGAGCATGGGTGCCTGGAGTAGTTATGGTCTCGGAAGTGAAAACCAAGACCTGCCAGCGTATGTCGTGCTGCACTCGAAACTAGCGCCTGGTTCCTCATCCCAAGCCCTCTTCTCACGCTTGTGGGGATCGGGCTTTTTGCCGACCAAGCATCAAGGTGTGGCGCTACGTAGTAGTGGCGATCCGGTCCTTTATCTGTCGAATCCAGGTGGTGTTTCGAAAGAAACTCGCCGCAAGATGCTCGATGGTTTGGCTGAGCTCAATCAGCAGAAGTACGAAGCGGTAGGGGATCCCGAAATCACGTCGCGCATCGCGCAGTACGAGATGGCGTATCGCATGCAGTCGTCGGTTCCGGAACTCGTCGATGTCTCGAAAGAGACGCAGGAAACGCTCGATCTGTATGGCCCGGAAGTAAAAGAGCCTGGAACCTTTGCGTACAACTGTTTGCTCGCACGTCGCTTGGCCGAACGTGGTGTCCGTTTCACCCAGGTCTTTTTGCGAGGCTGGGATCATCACAACAACTTGCCGAAGCAGATTCCACTTCTGTGCAAGAGCATGGATCAGCCTGCCGCCGGTTTGCTGAAGGATCTAAAGCAACGTGGCATGCTCGAAGATACGCTTGTCGTTTGGGGTGGCGAGTTTGGCCGTACGGTCTACAGCCAAGGGACCCTCACCAAGGAAAATCATGGTCGCGATCACCATCCCCGCTGCTTCACCATGTGGATGGCAGGAGCTGGTGTGAAACCGGGCGTGGTGCATGGTGAGACCGACGACTTCAGCTACAACGTCGTCGACAAGCCGGTCCATATTCACGACCTGAATGCCACGATTTTGCACCTCATGGGAGTGAATCACGAGCAGCTGACCTATCGGTTCCAGGGTCGCGATTTCCGCCTCACCGATGTTGAGGGACATGTGGTGAAAGAGATCCTGACGTAGCACAAAAATGCTTCGTGCAAGATCTACTAGCGGCTGGAACTACGAGGGCGAGTTCCGCCGCGCGAGTGAGGATTATCTGCCTGACCGATGATTTCGAACAGAAATCGGCTGGGGGTGGTATCGCGAGGCTTCCCCCACTTCATGCGCGTCAGGGCAAGCGACAGCGTGAGCCGCTCTTGAGCGCGCGTGATACCGACGTAGCAAAGACGTCGCTCTTCATCGATTTGATCTTGCGAATCGGCTTTCACGCTACGTGAGTGGGGGAGAATGCCATCCTCGAGGCCGATCATGTAGACGTGTGGAAACTCTAGCCCCTTCGAGGCATGCAACGTCATCAGCGCGATTGCGTTGCGAGCGAGTTGCTTCTCTTTATCGTCTCCCATTTCGCGCTGTCCGAGCGTGACCTGATCGAGATAGCCGGAGATCGAAGGCTTCTCTTCTTCAGCTTCATAGGCAGCCACGCTATTGACCACTTCTTCGACAGCGGCAAGACGCATCTGCTGCTCTTCAGGATCGGGGTAGATCCGCCGCACCTCTTGCTCATAGCCTGTTTCGGAAATCAGCTTGCGTGTGAGTTCGGCGAGCGAATCACCACGAGCAGTCGCCTCGCTGTAGCGCTGAATCAGATTGCTGAAACTGCGAATCGCCGCCACATTTTTGTCGGAAAGTGTGGTGGTCTTTTCGGCATCGCCGAACAGCGTCGGTCCTTCGGACAAATTACTGACGACATCCCAGACAGTTTTTCCGGAGCGGACTGCTTCACTAAGCACCGTTTCGACACTTCGTTCGCCAATCCCGCGCGGCGGTGTGTTGATGATCCGGAGCATCGAGACCTCATCGCGAGGAGACTCGATAGCGCGCAGATAAGCGAGCAAGTCACGCACTTCTTTGCGATCGAAGAACGATTGGCTGCCGAGCATCACGTACGGCAATTTCGCTTTGCGAAGTTCGGTTTCGATGGCGCGAGGCTGTTCGTTCGTTCGAAACAGGATCGCAAAATCGCGAGGATCGCGCGTTCCATCTTTCAGGCGAAACGCAATATCGGCCACCACTTGCCGAGCTTCTTCCACCTCACTGGGATACTGCTCGATGCGCGGCCGTTCGCCACCCGCCCTGGCTGCCTTCAGCACTTTGTCGTGACGATGCTTGTTGTAGGCGATCAGTTTGTTGGCTGTTTCGAGGATTGCGCTGGTGCTGCGATAGTTCCACTCGAGCCGCACCACTTTGGCATCGGGCCAATCGTTTTTGAACTGCAAAATGTGTTTGACTTCGGCACCACGCCAGCCGTAGATCGACTGGTCGTCGTCTCCCACCACGCAGATGTTGCGATGCTCGTCGGCTAGCGCTCGGATGATGCGGTACTGCAGACCATTGGTGTCTTGATACTCGTCGACGAGCAGATGATCGAACTGGCGGGCTTCCTGCTGACGAACTTGGGGAGCAATCTTGAAAAGTTCTTCAGTCAGCATCAGCAGATCGTCGAAGTCGACCGCTCCGGCATGACGCAGTGCTTTCTGATACTTTTTGTAGCCCGATGCGGCGAGATGTTCTTTGTCGGTACTCGCCAAACGCTCGGCCTCTTGCGGGCGAATCCCGAGCGTTTTCCAGCTGCCGATTTGCGTCACGAGATCGCCCGGACGCATCAAATCGCTCGGAACACGAATGTCGCGGAGCACTCCCCGCGCGAGACTCTCTTGATCTCCCCGGTCGTAAATTGCAAACTTCTCGGGGTAGCCCAGCACACGTGCATGCCGGCGCAACAGCCGAACGCAGTGCGAGTGGAAGGTCGACACCTGCGGCTTAATCTTCGACTTGGTTTTGAGCAGCGCGCTCAAGCGATGCTGCATTTCCGCAGCAGCTTTGTTGGTGAAGGTGACAGCCAAAATCCGATCGGGCTGGGTGCCATGCTTGATCAGATTGGCCATGCGAAACGTGACGACACGCGTTTTGCCACTACCAGCTCCGGCAAGCACCAGGAGCGGACCGCGCAGCGTATCGACCGCCTCTTGTTGTTCGGGATTCAGTCCATGACTCATCGCTGCGCCATCCTGTGGCTTCGAGATCTCGTTCTCTGGGGACGCGCTGATCGCGATTAGAGTTCGAGCGGAATATCGCTGAGTAGCTTCACGCCATCTTCGGTCACGAGGTAGTCGTTCTCGATGCGCATGCCCGCTCGAAGTTCAGGAGCATAGAGCCCCGGTTCAGCGGTGAAGACATCGCCGACTTGAAACACATCGTCCCAGTTGGGGTTAAGGTGTGGCGCTTCGTGCGGGAAGAGACCGATGCCATGCCCCAGGTGGTGGTTGAACACACCGATTGGCGATTGGTCGAGGATCGCTTGAGCTTCGTCGAACAGTTCGCGGCAGCTCTTGCCCGGCTTCACGGTTGCTTCGAGGTGCTTAAAGACCTGCATGATTTGCGACCACGCGGCGAGTTGCAGTTCGCTCGGCTGACCATCGACAGCAATAGCGCGGCTGTTGTCGGCAAAGTAGCCGCGAAACGCCGGGCCGAGGTCAAGGATATAAAGTTCACCCGCTTCTGCAAGGCGATTGTTGCGCGGTGGTCCGCCGCGGCTGCCACACTGATAGTCGTTGCCAGTTCCGGTGAGCATTTCGCCGTAGTACTCGACAGCTGCCCCTTGCAGGCGATTGAAGACTTCGATTTCGCTGATGCCGGGGCGAATGATTTCGCGAGCCAGTTTGTACATCGCCTTGGTGCCATCAATGGCGTGGCAGATGCGTGCCAGTTCGTCGTCGTCCTTTTTCCGGCGCAGACGATAGAGCGTTGGTTCGATGTCGACGAGCTCTTTGCCAATGCAGCTCATGTGGACACCAAACGAAGAAAATTCGACACCGACGCGTGCGGCAAGTGGGCGACTTTGCATCGCCTTCATCAACACTTCGCTCGAGGCCTTACGCTGATCGTTACGCAAGGTGCTGTGCAACTGTGCGTCGTAGGTCAGGATTTCGTCGGCGGCTGCTTCCACGGTCGGCTTGGCAGGAGCCACGAGGGTCAACTTGCCGTCGGCATGCAGCACGGCAGCGGGGGAAAAGACCCAGCCGAATCTCGGGCCAGCGAGGTACTGCACATGCTCGATTTGCGTCACCACTACCATGTCCAACTGCATCAGGTGCATGTAGTGCAGAAGTCGCTCTTGGCGGGCACGGCAGGCCGAAAGATCGGTATCGAGCGGGTTCATGGCAGTCGTCACTCCGTTTGCGCGGGGCCATCGATGGCGGCGCAAGTTTCTAGCAAAGAATCCTGGCAAAACTCAGGTTTCCACTGCCGCAAAAGCGCATCAGGGCAGGGGGTGTTAACCTACAATCGCGGGGCTCGATTTGCCAGCGGGTAGGCTGTTCGTAAGTCGTTATGCGTCACGCCAAAACAGCCCCGTTTCAGTCGCTACGCCGGAGAGTGGCCGGTCGTGCGGTTCGCGTGGTACTTCGTCGACCAGTTGACAGTCGAAGGCGAGTCCCAGCGTAATGGTGCTGGCGGGCAAGGTCGACAAAACCCGGTCGTAATGGCCGCGACCTTGTCCCATCCGGCCACCTTGCTTGTCGAACGCGATGCCTGGAATGATCCAAAACGGAATCGATTCCGGAAGCACTTTTCGGGAGGAATCACTCGTAATCTCGGGCGACGGTTCCAGGATTCCGTGACTGCCGAGCGTTAGATCGTCGGTCGACTGGATCCAGAAAAAAGCGAGCCGGTCGTCGGAGGTACACCAAGGGACCACGACCGTTTTACCGAGCGAAAACGCACTGGCGACCAGCATTTTAGTAGCGACTTCGCTCCCCGCTTCGATGTAAAGATGGACGCGCGAGGCGTTTTGATAGCTTTCGAGTTCAATGATCCGCTGGCAAACTGTTTGCGAGCGCTCGGCACGCCGATCGAGTTCGGCTCGCTTACGGCGAATCAGTTTCCTAAGTTCCTGTTTTTGCGTCGCTGAATCTTCCGCAGGCGAACCTTGCATGGTGGGCGATATCCTTTCAGGGGCGAGGGACAATGCTCCTTGCGAGCGCACACATTCGGGCTGAGAATTGGCAGTATGACGAATTCAGAAGACTCTGTGGCAAAACCTATCGTGACCGATGGTCAAGCGTTCGCTGCTTCGAGTAGCGAATCGCCTGCCTACTACGCGCCGCTTCCTGGCGGTGGACTCAACGTGCCGCCGATTTACATCGGGCAGGTAAAAGTCGATCCCCCAATCCTTCAGGCACCGATGGCGGGCTATACCAACTATGCCTATCGCCAGATGGTGCGCGAGTTTGGCGGCGCTGGGCTCCAAGCGACCGAAATGGTGAACGCTTCGGGGTTTGCCTGGCTGCACGAGCACGAGGCAGAGCATCCCGATCGCTTGTGGGGAGTGAAAGAAGAAGCGCGGCCCCTTGCCGTGCAAATGTGGGACAACGACCCCGCCACGCTCGCAAAAGTGGGAGAGCGTTTGGCGAATGAACTACACGTGAGCGTGGTGGATATCAACTTCGGCTGTCCGGTGAAGGATGTGACCGAGAAGGCGCACAGCGGATCGTATTTGCTGAAATTTCCCGATCGAATTGCCCAGATTGTCGAGCGGGTAGTGAAGGCATGCGCGCCGACCCCGGTGACGGCCAAGATTCGCCTAGGCTGCTCGCGCGATGCGATCAACGCGATCGAGATTGCGAAGGTTGTCGAGTCGGCTGGTGCTGCCGCTCTCACCGTACATGGACGAACGGCTGCCGATTTCTTTCGCGGAACTGCCGACTGGAATCGCATTGCCGAGATTAAGCCGCACCTAAAAAAGATTCCGCTGATCGGCAATGGAGATCTCGATTCGCCCGAGAAGGTGATCGAGGCGTTTCGGCGCTATGGGGTCGACGGCGTAATGATCGCGCGAGCTTCGATGGGACGCCCTTGGCTCTTCCGCCAAGCTGCAGCCGCACTGCGAGGCGAGCCTGTTCCTCCCGATCCGACAGCGGAAGAGCAGCGTCTAACCATGCTGCGACATTATGAGCTCACCTGTGCACGCTTTGGCGAGCAAAAAGGGACGCTGCTGATGCGCAAGTTCGCCTGCAACTATGCCACCGGTCGTCCTGGTGCTCGCACCTTCCGTGCAATGGTGGCCAACGTCTTCACGCGCGAAGATTTTTTCAATGTCGTCGAACGTTACTTCCCTCGCGAAGAACCGCACGACGTCGACATTCCGCCGCATGTGTATAAGTAACGACGTCGCTCATTAAAAAATGATGCGTCGACTAATGCCCCAGATAGGCTTCTTGCACTTTGGGGTCGTCGAGCAGCGATTGGCCACTGCCGGTGGCGGTGATGCGGCCGGTTTCGAGCACATAGCCTCGATGGGCCAGCTTGAGCGCCATGCGGGCGTTTTGCTCGACGAGAATCACCGACATTCCCTCTTGGTTGAGCTTGCGAATCACTTCGAAGATCTTCAGGACAATCAGCGGCGCCAGACCGAGGGAAGGTTCGTCGAGCAGCAGCAGTTTGGGGCGACTGAGGATCGCTCGTGCGACGGCCAGCATCTGCTGCTCACCACCGGAAAGAGTTCCGCCCAGTTGCTGCTGACGTTCTTTCAGGATCGGAAACAGATCGTAGCAATGCTCGATATCCTTGGCGATTTGGGGCTTATCGCTGCGTGTGAAAGCTCCCATCTGCAAGTTCTCGAGTACCGAGAGTCGCGGGAAAATGCGTCGACCTTCGGGCGATTGACTCAGTCCCAGCAGCACGATTTCATGCGGCGGCAGATTTTGAATCTCTTGGCCACGTAAGAGGATTTTGCCTTGCCGTGCGGGAACAAGTCCCGACAGGCAATGCAGCGTGGTCGTCTTGCCGGCACCATTGGCGCCGATGATCGTCACGATTTCCCCTTCATCGATGTGCACACTCATATCGTGCAGCACTTCGATCATGCCGTAGCCAGCGGTAAGGCCTTTTACTTCCAAAAGTCGCGGCATCAGCTCACCTCGTCCTTGCCGAGATAGGCTTCGATGACGCGAGGATTTTCGCGTACTTCTTTCGGTGTTCCTTCGGCGATTTTTTGTCCGTACTCGAGGACATGAATTCGATCGGAAATATCCATCACCAGTTTCATGTGGTGCTCGATCAGCACGATCGTGACCCCTCGATCACGAATTTTGCGGATCATCTGCATCAAGTCGTCCGACTCCGATGGGTTCATGCCAGCCGCTGGTTCGTCGAGCAAAAGGAGTTTCGGTTCGGTCGCTAGAGCGCGGGCAATTTCCAGGCGACGCTGCTTGCCATAGGGCAGATTTTTGGCCAAATCGTCGCGATGCGAGTCGATATCGAGCAGCTTCAGCAGTTCGGTCGCCTGGCCGCATAGATTCTTTTGCGCTTGACGGGTAAAGGGGAGCTGCAGCATCATCGCCAGCACATTGCTGCTGAACTTGCGATCCATGCCAATCAGCACGTTCTCGAGCACCGTCATGTGCGGAAAAAGTCGAATGTTTTGAAACGTGCGAGCAATGCCACCGTGCGAGATCACTTCTGGTACTCGGCGCGAGCGATTCCAAACGACGTAGGTCCCCGCAGCGCCGAGAATCGTTCCGAGAAACATGGCACCGATCTGCCAAAAACTGGCGGCAGTAGCACGTGCAGCAATATCGCTTAGCTGTTTTCGAAAAAAGTCGATTTGTGCTTCGTTCTCAGCCGAGTAGATCGTCTCTCCGGTCGCCAGTTGCAGTTCGAGCTTGTCGGCCTGTACCACCTGGAGGCTGTCGAGATCGTCGATCGCTCGACGGACAAGATCGCGCCGCGCGAGCGCCAGCTCATAGTTTTTCTCGGTCCCGAGTGTGATCGAGCCGTCGGCAGAAATGATGGTCCAGCGGCCACTGCGGAGTCGATTGAGTGCCAGATCTCCAGCCAGATATTCGCGTGCACCACGCAGCATCTGTCCTGTGGTGAGTGGCTCCTTGGTGTCGTAGGCGATCACCATGGGCCGCTTCACGGCGGCTTTCCACAACTGGTCGATATTGCTAGCGGCGAGCATCAGCATTGTGCCGGTCAGTATTCCGATAGCAGCGCAGCTGGCAATCACGCGCAAATTTAACGGACGCACCAGTTCTCTGCCTGCGAATTCGATCGTCCCCGAGGTTGGTTCGTAGATCCCCGTGATCGCATTGAAGACGGTTGTTTTCCCGGCACCATTGGGGCCAATCACCGATACGATTTGCCCCGCTTCGACATCGATATCGACATCCTTCACGGCGGTGAGACCACCAAATCGCATCGTCAAGTCTTTGACCGATAGAAGCGGCATTAGGTCGCTCCTTTCGTGGCGATGGTGGCTCCGTTTTCGTGCTCGGGATGCAGTTCGAGTTGCACGCGGCTGGCAGGAATCAGTCCTTCTGGACGGAGTCGCATCATCAGAATCAGAGCGAGGCCGAAAATCAAAAGTCGCCAACTGCTGAACGTCAAAAAACGGCTGCCGTCGGGGTTGAGTCCCGACTGCTGAATCAGGCCATCGAGAATCGGTGAAAGTACGTTGTCGAAGCCAATGAGGAGTAGTACGCCTAGCAGCGTGCCACGAATGCTTCCGAGCCCTCCGAGGATCACGCAGCAAAGCATCATGATGCTGCGATTGAAGTCAAACGCAGCTGGGGCTGACGTGTTGCCAAGATTGATGGCGTAGAGCGAGCCGGCGAGCCCTGCGATCGCAGCACCTGCCGCAAAGGCTGACATTTTGACACGTGCGGCGCTAATCCCCATGCAAGTGGCGGCCAGTTCATCTTCGCGAATCGCCACCCATGCACGTCCGAGCTTCGAGCGTTCGAGGTTAAACAGCAGCTTCACCACAATCGCGAGCACGATCAGGTTTAAGTAGTAAAACGGCCGAAAATCTTGGCTCCAGTCGAACTCTAGTCCAATGAGTGTTTCGGGAGCAGGGGGCGGAATTGGGCCGAGAGTTCGGGTGCCGCCGGTGATTTCCTCGAGGTTCTCGAGCGACGTTCGAAGCACTTCACCAAACCCGAGGGTGACCAGCGCGAGATAGTCGCCACGGAGTCGCAGCGTCGGTGCGCCGAGCATTAATCCCGCTGCTCCTGCGCCGAGTGTTGCCACAACGAGAGTCGGCACAAAGTTCCAGCCAAACGGATAGGTGGGGGAGGCCATCAGGATGCCGGTGATGTAGGCACCAATTCCGAAGAAGGCTGCGATGCCGAGGTTCAGCAGACCGGTGTACCCGACAACCACATTCAAACCGAGTGCCAAGATCGCGAAGATAAAGAGGTTCGAAAGCTGCGTGCCGTAAGTGGCGGGAATCGGCAAGAAGGGATAGAGAATTAGCGCGACGATGACGCCCCATTCAGCCAGGGTGCTGAGGGAAACCGGCGAGTATTTCGCTAGGGATTTTTGCGACACTTTCGCAGCGGAATGTTGATGAGGACGGGGCTTGGTGCTGCTCATACTTTTTCGCGTCCTGTTTTTCCAAGGAGTCCCGAAGGGCGAAACACCAGGATCGCAATCAGAATCGAAAAGATGAGGGCATTGGTCCAGTTCTCGCCGATGTATTCGCTTCCGAGCGAGCGGACGAGGCCGATGATCAAGCCACCGAGCATCGCGCCCGGGAGGCTCCCAATGCCACCGAGCACAGCTGCCGTGAAGGCGTAGATGCCGTTCTGAAACCCCATTTGAAAACTAACGGTGTTGATTGTGAGTCCGTAGATCACGCTCGCAACGCCAGCTAGTGCACCACCGATGCCGAAGGTGACGGCGATGACGCGATCGACGTTGATGCCCATCAGGCGTGCTGCGAGTTGGCTTTGCTCGGTCGCACGCATGGCCGTTCCCAGTTTGGTGTACTTCACAAATAGGGTGAGTCCCACCATTACAGGAACGGTGATGAGGATGACGGTGAGATCCTTCACAGTGAAGCGAATCGATTCGTAGTTGATCAATTCGAACAGGTTGTAGTTGCCGCCCGGAAGAATGTTGGGGAAGTGGACGGGGGAAGCACCGCGCCACAGCAGTCCTGCGTTCATGAAGATGAACGAAACGCCAATAGCCGAAACTAGCGGCGCAAGCTTGGGGGCGTTGCGTAGCGGCTTATAGATGATGTAGTCGACTGTGACATTCAGCGAAGCGCAGAACAGCGGCACCAGGACCAGCGATACAAAAATCGCTAGAAAAATAAACGCTGCCGACGATGATTCGCCCCCCGCAACTCCCAGGATCAAGCTGATCACAGTGAGGGCGAAGAACGAGCCGAGCATGAACAGATCGCCGTGCGCAAAATTAATCAGCCCGATGATGCCGTAGACCATCGTATAGCCGAGTGCAATCAGCGCGATCAGCGAGCCATTGGTGAGGCCGATCAGCACTTGCTGCAAGAACGTGCCAAAAGGAGCACTCGTGGTGGCATCGGCAAGCAGAGAATGCATCATGTCGACTCAGTACTGTCGCTTCAGTGAGGCGGTTTGCAGATGTCAAACCGCAGTTGTCGCTGGCGTGACGAGAGGCTCTCGCGGAAGGGCGAGGCGACTATTGATCGTTCTCGGCTGCCTTCGCAAGGGTTTCATCGAGTATGCGAACAAACTCGAACTTGCCATCTTTCACGGTGTTGCCACTGAGGACCGCCAGCGTGGTGTCGCCATTTTCGTCGATCGACCATAGCCCGAGCGAGCCCTCCATGTCTTTGAGTTCGAAGGCCGCGTCGACGATCGCGGCGCGATCTTTTTTGCCAGCCCGTTTGATCGCTTCGATGGCTACACGCGCCGATTCATAGCCATACACAGCGTACGCTTCTGGCTCGGTCTTGAACTGCTCGATATAGCGGTCGACAAACTCCTTCCCCTTGCCGGTCAACTCTTTCGGCGGAAGTCCACCGAATGTGATGTAGCAGCGGTCGTTCAGGTTCTCGGCACCAGCCGACTGAATGAAGGCAGCTTCCATGCAACCATCGGGGACCATCAGTTTGGCCGAGAGTCCCGCAGCTACCAAGTCTTTAGCGATTTGGCCTGCTTGTGACTGAGTGGTGCCACCGAAGTAGACAAGATCAGGCTCGAGTGCTTTGATCGACGACATCTTGGATTTGAACTCTTGGCTCTTCACGTCGATGCTGTCGTGCCCCAGTACCTGGATGCCGATTTCGTCGCACCGTTCGTGAAACAGGGTGGCGATGCCACGCCCATAAACTTCTTTGTCGTCGAGAATGTAAACCGTTTTCATCCCCATCGACTTGGCCCAGTCGGCTGCCAAAGTTCCTTGAAGGTCGTCGGCTGGAACCACACGCACATAGGTGGGCTTTCCGCTGGGGCGATAGATCTCGGGTTCACCTGGGTCGCCGAGACCTGGCTTGGTGAGTCCTGGCCAGGTGTTGGCCGGGCTAATCATGAGCATGTTTCCGCGATTGAGCATCGGCATGGAGATCTTGGCGGCCCCCGAGTTGTACGTGCCGATGTAGACCATCACATCGGGATCTTTGAGAGCAAAGTCGGCGTTGGCGGTTTCGGCCTCACTGGTCCACTGTCCAGCCGAGGCAGTCGCGTCGTCCTTATCGATGTACTCGATCGTGTACTCGCCGATTTTGTAGTCGACTTCGAGCAAGGCGAGCTTAATACCGTTCACGATGGTGTCGGTTTGAGCTTTAGCGCTTCCGGTGCGGGGGAAGCTCGAGACGATTTTGATAACCTTGGGATTGCCCCCCGACGTGGCGGCGGAATCTCCTTTGCCGTTGCAGCCGACCAGAGTGGCGGTGAACAGAGCAAGTGAAAGCATCACCCACTTGGTAGCTGTTGGCCAGAATCCGTTGAGGTGGAGCATGCGGCTCATTGCGGTTCCCTTTCGCCGGGTCGTAAGTCTTCGGAGAAGGCTCGGGTGCAAAATCGCGTGAGAAGTTCTTTTGAGCGACTCGCTTTTGGCGCACCTGGAGAGAGAAGGGGCCAAAACGTTGTTACCTGAAAGTTGCCAGGGATAAACCCCAGGCAGCAGCAGGTGGCTTGTACTATCAGGCGCAGAACAATCGGAGGTGTTACAAGCAGCTGGAGACTCTCTGGCGGGAGAAACAGACGAGAGTGGGCTCTTGCGATCCAATTCTTTCAGCAGGCGGATTCTAGCGCAATCTGCACGCAAGTGTCAATCAGTGCGGCAGTTGTGTTCAGTCGATTCGGCCAATTTTCGATTGTAGAGAATATTTTACGCATAAGCAGTTGTCAAAAATCGACTGGCGGATAGGATACTGACGTCGAGCTGATCTGTCGGGGGCGACAGGAAATCGATTTTCCTGCCCCGTTCCAGCTCTCGATTTCGTGGCTTGAATCTGCTGTAAGTGTTTTATCAGCAATAGTTAACGATCGGAAGTGTCTCGAGTGTCCTCTCTTCCTACCGAGCTTGATGCTGCCGCTAGTGAGTCGATGGCGACCACGACGGAATCGCTCCGTAGCGAGATCGAGGCTTCCGATGTGGGGCTGGTCGATTTTTTGCGAACTTCCGGACCTCAAGGCGTGACCGAAATCGCTGCTGCAATGAAGGTTACGGCAACAGCAGTTCGGCAACGATTGGTTCGCTTGCAAGCTCTGGGAGATGTGGAGCGGGCCACGCACCGAAGTGGTCGCGGCCGCCCAACTCATCTTTACAGCTTGACGCAGCAAGGGCGTCGGCGAGCAGGTTCGAATTTCACCGATCTTGCGATGGTTTTGTGGGAAGAACTACGAACGATCGAAAACGCCGAAGTGCGGCGCGGTCTGCTCTCGCGGCTGAGCAAGAGGATGGCTGGGATGTATCAGCAGGAGCTGGGTGGACAATTCGACCCCGATCAGCCTCTGGCCGATCGCATGGAGTCGGTCGCCGAGCTCTTTAAGAAACGCAAAGTGCCATTTGAAGTGCGCCTGAAAACAGTCGCAAGTCTTAATGGCGAAGAGGTTTTCGGCGAAGTTCAGCTTCCCATGCTCGAGGCTCAGGCATGTCCTTATCCGGACCTTGCCGAGCACGATCGAGGGATCTGCTCCTTGGAGAAGATGGTCTTTTCGGAATTGCTGGGCTCTTCGGTCAAACTGGCAACTTGCCGCCTCGACGGCGACAACTGCTGCACGTTTCAGCCGTCGCAGAGCCCGCTCCCGGAATCACCTGCAACATGAGTCTGAAGTTGGCTGGTTTGGGTTGAAAAAGTGAGTGGTTATGCGGTTAGCTAAAAGGTGTTTCGGGCTGGCAGTTCCCCAGTGCGGTAGCTAGCTGAACTCCCTTGGTTTGCGGTATGTTAAGCAGTTTGGCGCAGGGCGATTGCTCGGCCCAAACTAGCTCGCCTATCGTCGACTTTCGACACGGTTATTTCCGAAACGTCCCACGACGTGAATTCACGACGGGAATTGAAGACATGCAGTCAGCAAACGTGGTAAACCAGCAAGCCGGACAACAGCAACTTTTGGAGATGCTCGCTTCACAGCCTTGGATCGAGGCACGTGTGGAAGAGAACGTCTTCACCACCTCGGTCGAGCAAGCCATCAACTGGGCTCGCCAGTCGAGCATTTGGCCGATGACCTTTGGTCTCGCCTGCTGTGCGATTGAAATGATGGCCGCTGGCGCTAGTCGCTACGACATGGATCGCTTTGGTGCTGGTGCGTTTCGTGCCACGCCACGTCAAGCCGATCTGATGATCGTCGCTGGCACTGTCACCTACAAAATGGCCAGCCGCGTTCGCCGCCTTTACAACATGATGCCCGATCCGAAATTCGTGATCGCCATGGGCGCCTGCACCGTCGGTGGTGGTCCTTACTTCAAGTGGGGTTATCACGTGGTGAAGGGTGTCGATCTGGTGGTGCCAGTCGATGTCTACATCCCAGGCTGTCCTCCTCGTCCAGAAGCCTTGCTCGAAGGCCTGATGCGTATCCAAGACAAAATCAAGGGTCACCGTATCGCCAAGAAGAAATCGACTGGCTCTGGCTTCCTCACCGTTGGTGAGAAAGTCGAAGACGAATTGCCGATTCCGCATCACAGTGGCTACGTTTCGACCTCGGTCGACATCGAGCCAGTGCGTGATCACCAAAAGATTACCGGCTAGTGTTTGAGACGAATAATTTAAACAGAGCTTAAGAGTATCTTGGAAGTTACTAAGCAACTCTTGAGAAGATCGTAAGTAACAGTTTTGTAATTGCTCGCGAGTTTTGCATCTTTTGCAACTCCGAGCTGAGGGTGAATTTGATCATGACCGACACGCTTCGTATTGAAAACCTGCACGTCTCGGTAGAAGGAAAACAAATCCTTCGTGGCGTGAATCTCGAGATCAAAAAGGGCGAAACGCACGCCTTAATGGGACCTAACGGCAGCGGCAAGAGCACGCTCGGTCTCGTGATCATGGGACATCCGAAGTACGAAGTGACTGAAGGAGCGATCTACTTCAACGGTGAGAACATCACCGAACGTGAAGTCGATGAACGAGCTCGCATGGGGCTCTTCTATGCCTTCCAGCGCCCCGTGGCTATTCCTGGCGTGAAGCTGGCCGACTTCCTGCGTCATGCGTCGTCGAACGTTCGTAACCCGAACCGCAAAGAGGGTGAAGAACTGATTCCAATGCGTGAGTTTCGTAAGGAACTCAAAGGCAAGATGGAGCAGCTTCGGATGGACCCTGATTTTGCACGTCGTTACGTGAACGACGGCTTTTCGGGTGGCGAAATGAAACGGGCCGAAATCCTGCAACTGGCGATGCTGCAGCCCAAGATTGCCATCCTCGACGAAACCGACTCTGGTCTCGACGCTGATGCGGTTCGCCTCGCGAGCCAAAGCATCGCCGAGATTGGTCGCGAGAAGATGGGCCTGCTCATCATCACGCACCACGACAAACTCCTCGAACACAACCCGCCTCAGTTCACACACGTGATTCTGGGCGGACGTATTGTGGAAACCGGCGGAGCCGAACTGGCCGACGAACTCCACACGCAAGGTTACGACCGTATTCGCCGGATGTATCCCGACGCAGCACAGCAGAACGAGGCGCTCGAATCCAAGCAGCCTCAGGCAGTGGGTTAGTCGTCGTAAGCACGCTCTTGCGTGATCGCGCTAGCTACTCCCCAGCACGCCAGCCACTTTTAGAAGCAGTCCAAGCATGGCCACTGACCTCACGACCGACACCTCAGCCGACCCTATCGGCGAGATCAACAAATACGACTTCCGCACGGAGTCGACCGCCGTGTTCAAAGCACGGAAAGGTCTCGATGCCGAGATCGTCAACCAGATCTCCGACATGAAGAACGAGCCCGATTGGATGCGGCAATTCCGCCTCCGTTCGCTCGAAACGTTCTTCGCCAAGCCGATGCCCAAATGGGGCGGCGATGTCTCGCTCGACTTTCAAGACATCTACTACTATCTGAAGCCCACCGATCACCAAGGTCACACTTGGGACGATGTGCCGACCGAAATCAAAGACACGTTCGACAAGCTTGGCATTCCCGAAGCGGAGAAGAAATTCCTCGCCGGCGTGAAGGCTCAGTTCGAGAGCGAAGTGGTTTACGGTTCGCTGAAAGAAGATCTCGCCGAAAAGGGTGTGATCTTCACCGACACCGATACCGCGATGAAAGAGCATCCCAAACTCTTCCGCGAATACTTTGCCACCGTCATTCCGCCAGACGACAACAAGTTCGCCGCGCTCAACAGTGCCGTTTGGTCGGGTGGTTCGTTCATTTACATTCCCAAGGGTGTGAAGATCGATTTCCCGATGCAGGCCTACTTCCGCATCAATGCCGAGCGGATGGGGCAGTTCGAGCGTACGCTGATCATCGTCGACGAAGGTGCCAGCGTGCATTACGTCGAAGGTTGTACCGCCCCGATGTACAGCAGCGAATCGCTCCACTCCGCCGTTGTCGAAATCCTGGTGAAACGTGGCGGTCGCTGCCGTTACACGACGATCCAGAACTGGGCCAACAACATCTATAACCTCGTGACCAAGCGGGCGATGGCCTACGCCGACGCCACGATGGAATGGGTCGATGGCAACCTAGGATCGCATCTCACGATGAAGTATCCCGCTGTCTACATGATGGAGCCCGGCGCTCGCGGCGAGATCCTGTCAATCGCCTTTGCTGGTGCTGGTCAGCATCAAGATGCTGGTGCCAAGCTGGTGCACTGTGCTCCGAACACCACGGGCCAGATCATCAGCAAGAGCATTAGTAAGAATGGTGGTCGTTCGAGCTATCGTGGTCTCGTGCGTGTCGAAAAAGGTGCGACGAACGTCAAGACCAACGTCGTTTGCGACGCGCTGATTCTCGACGACAAGAGCCGCAGCGACACTTACCCCTACATCGAAATCGCCGAGCAAGATGTTTCGATCGGCCACGAAGCGAGTGTCTCGCGCATTGGGGAGGAACAGTTGTTCTACCTCACCAGCCGCGGCCTCACCGAAGCCGAAGCAAGCACGATGATTGTGAACGGCTTTATCGAGCCACTCGTCAAAGAGTTGCCGATGGAATATGCCGTCGAAATGAACCGCCTCATTCAGCTGCAGATGGAGGGATCGGTAGGTTAGTCGCCAGAGATCTGCTGGAAACAACTCCAGCGTTTCGAGCTTTCGTTGCTGTGATGATTCGTCACGCACGCTAATCGTTTTGCCGACCGAGATTCGACTATGAGTTCAACTGTTTCCTCTGCTGCAACGGAAAGCCTTGTGGGGTTTACGCAGCGTTCGTTCGAGGCATTTCTGGCTTCGCGAAATGAGCCTGCATGGCTCGTGGATTTGCGTCGCCGCTGGTGGGACGTTTTTCAAACGCAGTCGTGGCCTGCTCGTAACAGCGAAGAGTGGATTCGTACCGATATCCGCCTGTTTAAGCCCGATCAGTATCAGCTGCCGATCGGATCGCTCGAAGCTGCTGAAACCACGCAGCCGCTGCTGAACGTCGGTGTCCAGCTGGCTGGCAGTACCTCCGCGGTCGACAGCCGACCTGTCAAATCGATCCTCGATCCCAAGTGGGCCGCCAAGGGTGTTGTGTTTGGTAGCCTCGATCAACTCGTGCACACGCACGGCGACTTGATCCGGCGCTACCTATTCACCGAAGCGATGAACCCCGCCTACGATCGTTTTGCCTCGCTCCATGCCGCATGCTGGTCGGGAGGTCAATTCCTCTACGTGCCGCGCGGCGTGGTCATCGATGAGCCTGTGCACATGCTCTCGGCCTTGCATCATGGTGGCTGCGACATGGGGCACACCCTGGTGGTGCTCGAAGAGGGCGCTGAAGCGACTGTGCTGAGCGAAACCGCCAGCCACGGCGAAAAAGATGCTGGCATGCACTGCGGTGCAACCGAAGTGATTCAGCGTGCCAACTCGCGCTTGCGGCTGGTGAGCCTGCAGAATTGGGGTCTTGGTGTTTGGCACTTTGCTCATCAAAAAGCAGTGCTGGGGCGCGATGCTTCGCTGCAATGGACGATCGCAGCCATCGGCAGCCGCTTGGCGAAAGTGAATCAACATGTCGAGCTCGCGGGCATTGGTGCCGAGAGCCAGGTGAACGGCGTGCTCTTCTCTGAAGACAAGCAGCACCTGTCGTATCACACGCTGCAGCATCACAAAGCGCCACAGTGCATTAGCGATTTCCTCTACAAGAGCGCTTTGCAAGACAAATCACGCACCGTTTGGCGCGGGATGATCAAGGTCGACAAAGCAGCGCAGAAGACCAACGGGTATCAGCGCAATGATAACCTGCTGCTCTCTGCTACTTCCCGAGCCGACTCGATTCCTGGTCTGGAAATCGAGGCCGACGATGTGCGCTGCACCCACGGCAGCACCACCGGCAAGGTTGATGAAGAACTGATCTTCTACGCCCAAGCACGCGGCTTTACCCGCAAAGAAGCAACACGGATGATCGTGACCGGCTTCTTTCAGCAGATTTTCGATCGCATCACGCTCGAGCAAGTGCGCGATGCTTTGGGCCTCGCCATCAGCAGGCGTGTTCGCGAATACGTCTAGTGGATTGCGACTAGCTCTGTTTCAGTCATCGCCGATTTAGGGGCGATCGTTCGATCGAGCCTACGCTGTTGCTTGCTAACCATCTTTGGAATCGTGTTTGTTATGGCTGAGTTTGTGCAGGTAGCTCGATTAGCAGATTTGCCCGACCCGAGTCATCATCTATTCGAAGTGGATGATCGCGTGGTGGTGCTGGCACACCTGGGTGGTCAGCTGTACTGCATCGACGATATCTGCACGCACGACGGCGGCCCGCTGAGTGATGGTGGCATCGACGGTCTCGAAATCGCTTGCCCACGTCACGGCGCTAAGTTCGATTTGCGAACAGGCAAAGCGCTCACGATGCCAGCAACCGAAGATACACTAGCCCACGAAGTGAAAGTGGAAGAGGGCTTGGTTTACATCCGTCTGAACGATCCCGATGCACCGCGACCTGCAGTTCCCACACCAGTGGTGAGCACAGCGGGAACCACCGGGATGCCAGCCACTCCAGAAAGCACGTTTGGCACGAATGAAGTGGTGAATGATGGAGTCGCGAAGAGCTCTCCTTCGTCGGCGGCCGAAGCGGAATCGACCAACCGCGAACTGAGTGAAGATCGTGTTCGCGAAGAGCTCAAGAAGGTGATCGATCCTGAGTTGTTCGTGAACATCGTCGATCTGGGGCTGATCTACAATGTTGATCTCGTGCCACATGAGTCGGGCAAGATCGATGTGAAGATCGACATGACCATGACCAGCCCAATGTGCCCCGCTGGTCCGCAAATGATCGCCAACAGCAAGCAAGTGCTCGCCGCGATTGATCAGGTGGGCAATGTCGAGGTGAAGATCGTTCTCGATCCACCATGGACTCCCGACAAAATGACCGACGACGCACGAGATCAACTCGGCATTTTCTAATCGCGCCACGCTGTCCGAAGTAAGCGAATCGCCTCTTCATATCACGATTCGCTGGCGGCTGATCCTTAAAGCGGGGCCGGGAGGTCTCGCTTGATGAAGATAATGGCGGAAAAGATGTAGCCGACAGCTCCGATAAAGAGCAGGATCAGATTGCAGCCGAGCGGTCCCAGTTCGATCGGCCCCTTGGCCGATGCGTACGAAAGTGCCCAGTTAAAATCTGGTGCGTTCATCGCGATGCTGATGAACTTCTGAGGCTCGTAAGCCGTGAAAATACTGACGTAGCGGAGTACTTCCCAGCCATCGACGGCTGTTCCCAAGACTTTCGCAACGGTCGAGAGTACCCAGAATGTCACGATGATGCCGATCGTGCGCCAGCGATAGCGTTCCCACGACGAAACAAGCGTGGCCAGTCCCGCCAGGCAAACGCCGAGGCAGAGCAAGTTCACCGCGCCGGGGATTAGATGCTCGGTCTTCACTCGCTCGCGCATCGGAATAGTAACCTTCTCACGAGGTTTGAACTCCAGCGGAATGTTGAAGCTGAAGCCCGGAATCTCGAGAACCCGCGCGGGAGGTTCTTCCTGCACGGAGGTGAGCTGCACCCCAGTAGCCACGCCAGCATAGCTGGCAACTGCGAGGAGGATGACCCCGGTGATCGTGACGATAGCCTGTGTGGTGAGAACTTGCAGGCGACTCACTGGCTGCGCGAGCAGCATCTCCATGGTGCCACGATTGAGCTCGCCACTGACGGCGTCGCTGCCACGAGCGATGGCAAACAGCGACATGCACATCACCACGATCGGCTCGTCGTAGGTCATGGCAATGCGGCCGGTGTAGGTGACAAGTTGGCTGAGTGGGACCGGCGCGAAACTTTCGAATTTGTCCCACAGTTTATCGAGAATCGAGCTGAAAACGCTCGATTCGATGGTGCTAACGATCCAGACGCGAACCCAGCAGAAGGCAAACAGCGCAAGAGCACACGCGGCTAGCAGCAGCCTGACTTCGATGATGCATTTTTTCAGGACAGCACGGTTCATAGCGTTCGGGATTAGCCCGCGTGAAAGAGAAGGGGAGGCAGGGGGCTCGATGTGGAGCCAGCTACTTCGCTCCTTCGAGGGAAAGTTCAGGGGTGCTGGGGGGCGACTGCACTGCGCCGGGCTGAGTGTTGTGATATCGATCGTAAATCGCTCGCAGGCCGACCGGTTCGATCTTCACATCGGAGAGGGGCAGGGTAGCGAGCCAGCCAAGCAGCGGCTGTAATTCCCCTGCAGTTTCAAAGACAACTTCTCGATCGGTACGCCGGATCACACGAAGTCCCGGTATGGCCGACGAGAGATCTTCGTCGAGCGGAGCATCGAGTCGGCACAAAATGCGATGCTGCATGCGCAGCTGCGACATTTCTTGCGTACAAACGAGTTCTCCTTTGCGCACGATCACCACCCGGTCGCACACTTCTTCAACTTCCGACAGGACGTGCGACGAGAAGATAACGGTTCGTCCACGAGCCCGGGCTTCGGAGACCATAGCCAATACAGTGCTCCGAACGTTCGGATCGAGGTTGGCGGTCGGTTCGTCGAGGATGTAGACCGGCGTATCGGCCGCCAATGTGGCTGCGAGGGCCAGTTTCTGCCGCATGCCGGTTGACATGAAGTTCACCCGGCGGGAAAAGTCGAGTTCCAGGCGTTCGGCGAATTCGAGAGCGCGCGGGAGGCTTCCACCTGGACGGACGTCGGCGAAGAATTGCAGCACTTCTTTACCACGCATGTGGGGGAACATGGCTGCTTCAGCGGGCAGATAAGAAAGGACTTTGCGAACTTCGACCGATTGACGGTGGCAGTCGAATCCTGAGACTTTAGCGCTGCCAGCTGAGGGCTTGAGATAGCCGAGCAGCAGCCGAATGAGGGTTGTTTTTCCAGCTCCGTTGGGCCCGAGCAGTCCGAATACCTCGCCAGTCTCGACGGAGAGCGAGCAGCGACTGAGCGCCGTGAACTGCCCGTAGATCTTCGTCAGTTCCGAGGTTTCGACGATCGGGGTGGAGCTTGGCAAAGGAAACGCCTGACGCAGGGAGGAATCAAATCGTGGGAAAAAGCGGTCTTGGGTGCTGTTTCATTACTTACCAGTGAGAGAGTATTGTTGGCCGGGTACCCCCACGTGGCAACTGGTGAGAGGATTTGGATCGCGACTTGGAATCGGGCAAATCTGCCAGAGGCGATTTCGCAAGCCTGAGGGGGCTTAGAAGTTATTACCGCAATCGACGGGGTGTGATCACTCGTTGCTGGCAGACGGTGTATTATGCAGCCGAGCGGACAGCAGCGATGCAAAAAGTGAATACAGCGACGAGTGAAAGCACTTGGCGGGTTGATTTCAAGTGAGTTTCCGAGCAGTGCTGGGAAGGTGCTGTGATGGCCATCAGCTATTTCGAGCGACCGACGAGCCAACGTTTGTTGGAGATGCTGCGGCATACGCTGGATAGCACCGGTTCGTTCCTCACGCTCGTGAGTCTTCACGAGGGGACGTGCGAGATTGTGGGGCGTCCCGATTGGCTCCGGCCGATTGTCGATCATCCAGCCTATCGCACGTCGTGGCGGCAGCTCGTGCATAACGACGACGCCGAAAAGTTGTATGAGGCCTGGTCGTCGCTCCTGGCAGGTAATTCCGAGAACTACTCGGTTGATTATCGATTTTGCGATCGCTGGGGAGAGTATCGCTGGCTGCGCGAGCAAGTGGCGGTGGTATCGACCGATCAGCATGGTCGTCCCGTCGAAATGGTGGTATTGCACCGCGAGTTCACGCCGACGGTGCAGCGTGACAAGATGCTTGATGCGCACGATGAAATCGTGACCAAGATGACGGAAGGGATGCCGCTGATGGCGATGCTTTCGAAGCTCGCCGAGACAATCGAGGCGCATTTTCCTGGGTCCCGCGTGAGTGTGATGATGCTCGATGCGCAGCGCGAGCATTTGGGGATTGTGGCAGCGCCGTCGATGCCTCCGGAGTTAGTGACAACGTTCAGTAATATTCCAGTGGGACCCGAATTTGGCGCGTGTGGTGCGGCGGCGTACTTGAAGCAACGTGTGATCGTGCACGATGTGCGTGAAGATTCGCGAACAATTCCCTATCTTCCCATTCTGGAACCGTACGATCTGCGTGCAATTTGGTCGCATCCGATTCTTGATGGATCTCAGGAGGTGATCGGAACTTTTGCGCTTTATCGCTCACGTCCGTTCACACCTGATGCCGAAGAAATTCGTCTCACCGAAATGGCGGCACGGCTCGCTGGGCTGGCCATCGAACGACACTCGCAAGCGGAATTACTGGTGCGACGCGAAGATCGTTTCCGGCGACTTGCAGAAAGTAGCCGCATCGTCCCCTGGGAAGCCGACGGTGTGAGCGACGTCTATCTGTATGTAGGCCCTCAAGCCGAAAAAATCTGGGGCTATCCCCAAGCCGATTTTCTGAAGCCACGTTTCTGGATCGATCATCTGGTGCATCCCGATGACCGCGAAATGTGCGAGGAATTGTGCTCGAAAATCATCGCCCCTCAAGAGCTCTATGAGTGGGACTATCGCACCGTGGGGGCCGATGGCCGAACCATTTGGGTGCATGATGTGGTGAACGTGAACTGGCGTGGTTCGCGTTTGGCACAGATGTTTGGCTACTTGATCGACATCACCGATCGTAAGCAAGCGGAAGAACAGCTTCGCGAAAGTGAAGAGCGCTATCGATTGCTCGCCGAACAATCGGCCGACATGATCAGCCGCGTCGATCCATCGGGCATTTGGCGTTATGTCTCGTGCGCGTGTACGTCGGTGTTGGGCTACGACCCTTCCGAACTGGTTGGCACCTACACCATGGATGTGGTGCATGTAGACGATCGCCGCGAAGCTGCTGAACTGCTGATGGCGATCGATCGCTGGCCCGATGTTCCGAACTTCACTTGTCGCGCCCGTCACAAGCATGGTCATTACGTGCTGCTCGAAACGATGGGTAAGCCGATCTACGACGCTCACACGGGGCGTTTAGCCGAGATTATTTTTTTCTCGCGTGACATTACCTCGCGCGAGGAACAATCGCTACGCGTGAGGGCTCGCGAAGCCGAACTCGCGCATGCCGAGCGGCTGAGTACGATGGGACAGCTGGCGGCTGAGTTGGCACACGAACTGAATCAACCACTCTATGCACTTGCGAACTATGCGCAGGCAGCTCAAGGGTTGGTGGCAGGGTGGGAAGTCCCCAACAAGCAGATGCTGCTCGACTGGACCGCGCAGATGATGCAGCAAGCGCGTCGCGCTTCGGAAGTGGTGCGGCGGATCACCAGCTTTGTTCGTCAAGGGGAACTCGATCGTCAGCCTGTCAATCTGAACGAATGTGTGGAAGAGATTGGGATGCTGATGGAAATCAGTGCCCGTCAGCGGGGCATCGATCTGGTGTATGAACTCGGAGAGTCGTTGCCGCTGGTGAAGGTCGATCGTCTGCTGATCGAGCAAGTCATTTTGAATCTCGTCCGCAACGGCCTCGAAGCGACGGAACCGAGCGAGGGTGGAGCCGCCAAATTAACGGTTGAGACATCCACCACCGCTCAGGCAGTTCGTTTGCGGGTGATCGACCAAGGGCGAGGCATTCCGAACGACAAATTAAGCTGCCTGTTTGAGCCTTATTTCACCACCAAGCCCGACGGCACCGGTATTGGCCTAGCGATCTGTCGCCGGGCTATTGAATCGCACGGGGGAGTGATCTGGGGGGAGAATAATCCAGGTGGCGGCGCGACTTTCGCCTTCGAACTCCCCCATGCAAGCCCGGCCGCCGGAGAATCGGCCTAACTGGCAAATCTGGTCGTCTCTGACCGTACCCCAAAAATCGGTGCCAGCAGATTTGGTTGCTAGGCTCTTTCCTGCGGGGTAGCATAATCGAGATAAGTTGCGCAAGGTTTGACGCACTTCGCTCGGGCGGCAGCGATTTCACTCGTGATGTTACGCTGTTGCTTCAGGACGCTTCCGTCGGGAAGTGTCGCGTTGGCGTCAGATCAGCTGGGGTTTTCCGTAACAAACGGCTTTTGAATGCCCAACTTATGCGAGTCGCTTGAAAACCTTGGGCAGAATAAGCCTGTGGAGCGAAACGGCTCGAAATCGACCGGATAGAAGCTGCCAGATAGCCCGCTCGATGGCTGTCTAGCCCCTGAAATAAACGTGTCGGCTGGGTTTTTCAGCTCGATACTGCATGTACATTGTTTGGCACGATAGAACTAGTCGCACATTGAACTTGGAGATTGCTTCGATGCGCAAGTCGCTCGCACGATGGTGCAAGGTGGCGTTGGTTGGTCTGATTGCTTCGCTCACACTGATCGACACGGCAATGGCCTGTCGTTGGTTGGCTGCTCGACGTTCGCGTCGCTGCTGCCCTCCACCGCCATGCTGCGAAGTTGCCGGGGAAACTGGTGCGGCAGCTGCAGCGGGCGATGCCCCTGTGGAACCGACCCCGATGCCCGAGCCAGAAGCTCCTGCACCGATGCCCGAGCCAGCTCCAATGACGCCCGCTGCTGAGGTGCCAGCCCCTGAGGCAACAAAGCCTGAGGTTCCAGCCCCAGAAGCTCCCGCTCCGGCTCCAATGCCTGAACCACCAGCACCGGTTCCAGCTCCGGAAACGCCGGCCCCTGAACCACCAGCGCCCGTGCTAGCGCCTGAAGCACCTGCACCTGCACCGGCACCAGAACCAGCGCCAGTTCCGGCTCCGGGAGCTCCTGCTCCTGAACCAGCCCCTGCACCAGAAGTCCCCGCTCCAGAAGTCCCTGCCCCAGAAGCACCCGCTCCGGCACCAATGCCAGCTCCGGCGGACGACCTGGGGGACTTGTTCGACACTCCCAAGCCAGCACCGGCTCCCGCTCCCGAAGCTCCCGCTCCCGAAGCTCCAGCCCCTGAAGCACCAGCTCCTGCTGAAGAACCAGCGGAAGCCCCAGCACCGGCCCCGATGCCAGCACCCGCTGCAGACGATCCCTTTGCTCCGGCTGCTGAAGCTCCCGCTCCTGCACCTGTGCCAGCTGAAGAGCCAGCCGAGGCTCCCGCTCCAGCACCTGCTGCCGACGATCCTTTTGCTCCTGTCGCTGCGCCCGCTGCTGAGGCACCTGCCCCCGCACCAGCACCAGCCGCTGATCCTGTTGACGACCTGTTTGGCGAACCTGCCGCTCCCGCACCAGCAGCAGAACCTGCTGCACCAGCCGCTGAAGCTGCCGAAGTTCCAGCCGAAGAGCCACCACCAGCCAACACGCCAGTCCCCGCTGCTGATGATCCCTTTGCCGACCCCTTCAAGATCTCGGCTGAAGGTCTTCCGCTTCGCAACTGGACCGACAGCACCGGTGGCTTCCGAGTCGAAGGCCGTTTGATTCTGATCCTCGATGGCAAGGTACGTATTCTCAAGACAACCGGTCGCACCACGACTGTGCCTGTCGAACGTCTTAGCCCTGCGGATCAAGAGTATGTTCGCGAAGTGATCGAGCGTCACGGTAGCGAAAAATTGGCCGAGCTTGCTGCACGGTAACGCAGCAAGTCGGATCGATCGAATTTAAGCGAAGCTCGTTGCATCTTTAGCGACGAGCTACCAAAATCCACAGCAGTCGATGAAGCTCAAGGGCCTCCTCGACTGCTTTTTTGTGCGCACAGGCTTTCAAAGCAAGCCGATCGCAGCGATTGATATTCCTGGCGATCTGTTTCCAGCAGCCAATTCGATCTTGTTCACCACTTCAGCAGCAGGGCTCTCCACCATGCTATGCGGCACCATCTCTCGGTTCGTACTTCTGACAGCCGCATTTGCTCTCATCGGTCAACTCGATGCGCAGAACACGCTTGCCCAGGAGCCAGCGAAACGTTCCAAGCAACTGCTACTTCTCGCCCAGGGACCTGACGGTCATCCCGTAGGGACGCACGAGTATGTTTTGGGGCAGAAGCGGCTGGCGGAACTCTTAAAACCGATCGATGGTCTAGAGATCAAAATCGAAATGGCCGAAGCTGCGTGGCCTGAAAAGAGCGACGCACTCGACGGTGCTGATGGCGTGGTGCTTTTCCTCTCGGAAGGTGCGAAGTGGCTCAGTGCCGAGCCTCGTCGACTCGAAATCTTCCACAAGTTTGCCGCACGTGGCGGTGGACTCACGGTGATTCACTGGGGGATGGGAACGCGCAAGGCGGAGCCGATTCCTCCGTTCGTCGCGTTATTCGGCGCTTGTCACGGCGGCGAAGATCGTAAATACAAGTTCGTGAAGACCAGCATCCGACCAGTCTCCGAAACGCACCCGATTACCCAAGGTCTCGGCGAACTACAAATCTATGATGAGTTCTATTACCGACTCAAAGAAGTGCGCGACGAAGCGAACAAAGATCAGCAGCTGATTACCCCGCTGATCGAGGCCAAGATCGACGACAAATGGGAGCTGATCGGCTGGTGCTGGGAACGTCCTGATGAAGGACGCAGCTTTGGTTTTTCAGCACTACACGTGCACACCAATTGGGACGAGCCTGCGTATCAACGCCTCATGACCCAAGGGGTGCTCTGGACCCTCAAGATGACCCCACCCAGCAACTGGATGGAGCCGATGAAATAGCCGCTCGCCAAGCGAACCAGGATCGAGCTTGGGAGATCTTTAGCCGCGATCGTTATTCACTCGCTGCTGGCTTGGCTTCTTCGGTTTTGGCTTCAGCCGGCTTGGCATCGCCAGCTTTTTCTTCAGCAGGCTTGGCCCCCTCGGCAGCTTCCTCTTTTTGACCAGCTGGCTCTTCGGTCATCGGTGGCTTACGAGTTTTCTTCTTCGGATCGACCAGCGGTTCCTTTGCCGTAACGCTCACGCGCGTCGCTATCCCTTGTCCTTTTCGACCCGGGTAGTACCAACCTTCGACCGCCACTTCATCGCCGGGCATCACGTAGCTGAAGTCCGCCATGTCGACCGAAACCTTCGCCTCGGGATCAAGCTTAGCTTTGACATTGGCCGAGCCCGCGCTAATGGTCATTTCCCCAAGTCGGCTGATCTTCACGATCTGACCGCTGACTTGATAGGTAGGTGTCTCGACCGTTTTGGGAGCAGGCTTCGGGGCAGGCGCTTCCTCCTTGCTCTCAAAGAGATCGGGGCCTTCACCCCCACCCAGATCAGCAGCCGACACCACACCCACCGGCCAACCTTCCCGCAAGGTAAACAGTGTCAGTTGATCGACAGGCTCGGTCGCATCCCCACGCTTGTTCACTTTGGCCGTGAAACGCACCAGCATGCCGGGCTTCAAAAAGCCTGCTTCGGCGTTGCCGATATACTCCACGTCTTGCGGCCGAGCTTGGATTTGCACCACCCACTTTTCCCCTTCAGCTGTCTCGAACTGCAGCAAGGGACCACGAATTCCAAGCACCTTGCCGGTCGTTCGGAGCTGTTCGCGCGGCATTTCTGGCGGACGGGGAATATCTTGCGCAATCGAGGGCTGAGCCAGGATTAGTAGGGCGATGGCCGCCATCCCCATCGAAAACAAGCGACGACCTTGAGCGGTGAAGTGACGCATACCGATTTTCCTGGAGCGATGGGGCGGGAAGTGCAAAATGCAAGAGGCTGGTGGGTAGCTCTTAATTCTAGAGCGAGGCGACCTTGCGAGGAAAGCCTCGTTTTCCTCTAGCTGGGAGATGGGGCCAACTTCTAACGTAGTCGCCAGATGAACGGAGGACCAGTAATTGGGCCAGATTGTCGAAGACGCAGTTGGTTAGGGGGATTTCACCGCCGCAAAGTCACTCGGCGGACTGGACCCTAGCAGACACCAGCGGTTAGGGGCTAATTTCGCTTGCGATGGCTCCACGAGGAGTCGATACTCAAGGATCCAGCCCGCCCGATTTCGCAACTCTCTCACCCTTGCGAGTATCCCCGCCGATGCGACGGTTCGTCTATTTCCTAGCGACAGTTTTCGCGATCGCGTTTGCCGCTCGCCCGGCCTTTCTCCGCGCCGAAACCAGCTCGCCTGCTCCCGACTATCTCACCGAGATTAAGCCGATCTTCGCTAAGCATTGTGTGGCGTGTCATGGCGAAAAGAAACAGGAAAACGGTCTGCGACTCGATGCATCGCCTGGAATCTTGGCGGGGGGCGATAGCGGACCAGTATTGATCGCAGGTGCCAGCGAAAAGAGCTTGCTGCTGCACGCCGTTCGTGGCACAAGCGATACGATTTCGCAAATGCCGACCGAAGGGGACCCTCTCAGCGAAACGCAGATCAAACTGCTCGCCACCTGGATCGATGCGGGGGCAAAGTTGCCCGACGAGAAAATCGCCCGGGTCGCTGGGGCCGATCATTGGTCGTTTCAGCCAATCCAACGTCCACCGCTGCCAGCAGTCCGAAACAGCTCGTGGCCCCAAACGCCCATCGACTACTTTATCCTCGCGCGTCTCGAAGAGCAGGGGATTGCGCCATCGTCAGTCGCCGACAAAACCCAGTTGCTCCGCCGCGTCTATCTCGACCTCGTGGGGCTCCCTCCAACCCCCGCAGAAATTCAGTCGTTCCTGGCCGACGAGTCTCCCGATGCCTATGAGAAAGTGGTCGATCGACTCTTGGCTTCACCCGCTTATGGCGAACGCTGGGGCCGCCATTGGCTCGATCTAGCGCGCTACGCCGACAGCAACGGCTACACCATCGACTCCGCGCGAAACATCTGGAAGTATCGCGAATGGGTAATCGGTGCCATCAACCGAGGGATGCCTTTCGATCAGTTCACGATTGAGCAGATTGCGGGGGACATGCTCCCTGCGGCCACACTCGAGCAGCAGGTGGCAACTGGATTTCATCGCAACACGCTGACCAATGAAGAAGGTGGAACCGATCCCGAGCAGTTCCGCGTGGAAGCAGTAGCCGATCGTGTGTCGACCGTCGGATCGGTATTCCTGGGGCTTACGCTCGGCTGTGCTCGCTGCCACACGCACAAATACGACCCCATTACGCAGGCCGAGTTCTATCAGTTTTTTGCGATGCTCAACAATTGCGATGAGCCCGCTATTGAAGCCCCCTCCATGATGGAGGTGATGCGCGGCGATCTCTCGCGCCGCGACGAACTGAATCAGCAAATCGCTAAGCTCAAAAAAGGGCTCAAGGAGAACGAAGAAGCGATTCGCCTTGCGCGTGAAGCCTGGGAAGCCTCTCTGGGAGACGATCGCGATAAGCTGCCGCAAGCGGTGCGTGTCGCCCTCGAGCAAAAGCCCGAGAATCGCAGCCCGAAGATGAAGCAAGATATCGTTAGTCACTTCGCCAAGATGAAAGAAACGCGTGAGCAGTTTCCACTGCTCGACGAGATTGCCAAGCTCGAAGCGCAGGTCCCCAAAATTGAAACAACGCTGGTGGTGAAAGAACGCCCCAAGCCACGCGAAACGTTCGTCCACAAGCGGGGAGATTTTCTCGATCCAGGGCCTCAAGTCACGGGGAAATCACCCGCCGTGCTTCCACCTCTCGCGACGACGACCGGCGAAGGTGGACGACTCGATCTCGCGAAATGGTTGGTGGCTGCCGATCAGCCTCTGACACCGCGCGTGGTGATGAGCCGCGACTGGCAGAAGTTCTTTGGACGGGGCATTGTGGAAACGGAAGATGATTTTGGTGTGCAGGGGACCAAGCCTTCGCATCCCGCGCTACTCGAGTGGCTCGCAGCCGAGTTCCTCGAGCAAAAGTGGAACGTGAAAGCGATGCATCGCCTGATGGTGACGAGTGCGGTTTATCAGCAGTCGTCGAGTGTCCGCAGTGATTTAGCGACGATTGATCCGCAAAACATTCTTCTCGAGCGACAGTCACGTTTGCGTCTCGATGCTGAAATCGTGCGCGACGTCGCTCTGGCAACCAGCGGACTGATCACAAACGAGCTGGGCGGTCCCAGTGTCTTTCCTCCGCAGCCCGACGGCGTGTATGCCTTTACCCAAAACCGCAAGAATTGGGTGGTCGCGAAAGACGATCAGCGTTTCCGTCGCGGCATGTATACCTTCTTCTGGCGCAGTGCTCCCGATCCTTCGCTGATGGTCTTCGACGCACCTGGCGCAAACACCTCCTGCACACGCCGCTTGCGTAGCAACACGCCACTTCAGTCCCTCACGCTGGCTAACGATGCGGCGTTCTTCGAGTGTGCGGTGGCGATGGCAGATCGAGTCCTTGCCGAATCGACAGCAGCCGACGATGCAACTCGCGCAGCATATGCTTTTGTCCTCGCCACCTCTCGCGAGCCAACCAGCGATGAACAGGCGGCGCTTCTCGCGGTCCTCCATGCCGAGCGTGAAGCGATCGCTCCCAAGCAACAGGAGCCTGCCAGCAAGCATCTCCCAGCCACGCCTCTGAAGCTGCAGGATCGAACCGCTGGCGAGTTTGTCCCTTGGGTACGGCTCTGCCGCGTTCTGCTGAACCTCGATGAAACGATCACCCGCGAATAGCGCTCTCAGGAACCTTCCGATGATGACCCCGCTAACTCCCGAGCAGCAGATCGCGCGACTGGTGGCGCGACGTCACTTCCTGCGCGATTGCCAGTTGGGGCTCGGCGGCATCGCCGCAGGTTCGCTCCTTGCGAGGGACGGTTTCGCTGCTGAAAATCCCGGCCCGACTGCGGTCAATCCCTTGGCGGTCAAGCCGACGCATTTTCCCGCGAAAGCCAAGAACGTCATTTTCCTGTTCATGGCAGGTGGACCGAGTCAGCTCGAACTTTTTGACTCCAAGCCCAAACTACAGGAACTCGATGGTCAGGTGATTCCGCCTTCGTTTGTGTCGAACAAACGCTTCGCCTTCATCAAAGGAGAAGCGAAACTACTCGGCACAAAACGCAAATTCGCGCAGCATGGCGAGAGTGGACAAACGGTCTCGGAATGCTTGCCCCATTTGTCGAAGATCGTCGACGATATCTGCATGCTCCGCGCGGTGAAGACCGACGTGTTCAACCATGGTCCCGCCAAGTTTTTCATGAACACCGGTTCGCCGCTGTTTGGTCGTCCGAGTATGGGAGCCTGGCTCACCTATGGCATCGGTAGTGAGTCGACCGATCTACCAGGTTTCGTGGTGCTGCAGTCGGGGCCACGCGGACCCCGTGGTGGTGCGCCGAACTGGGGTAGCGGTTTCTTGCCGACGACGTACCAAGGCGTACCACTCCGAAGCAGCGGACAGCCGATTTTGAATCTCAGCAATCCTGAGGGGATCGATAACGAAGCGCAGCAGCGATTCACTTCCTCAGTCGCGCAGATGAACAAGTTTCGCATGGATGCCACGGGCGATCCTGAAATTGCAACGCGCATTGCCAGCTATGAAATGGCGTTTCGGATGCAAGCCTCCGCGCCGGAGTTGATGGATCTTTCGCAAGAGACCGCCGAGACGATGAAACTCTACGGCTGTGAGCCCGGCAAGCCGTCGTTTGCCACCAACTGCTTGCTTGCACGCCGCCTAATCGAACGCGGAGTGCGATTCGTTCAGCTGTATCACACCGACTGGGACCATCACGGCAATCGTGGGACCGAGCTAGGTGTTTCGCTCGACAAAATCTGCCAAGAGACCGATCAAGGTGCCGCGGCGCTGGTGCAAGATCTCAAACAGCGTGGGCTGCTCGAAGACACGATTGTGGTTTGGGGGGGCGAGTTCGGACGCACACCTCAAGGAGAGCCGCGCGACTTCGTCGGGCGCGATCACCACGTCGAGAGCTTCACCATGTGGCTGGCTGGTGGTGGCACGAAACCCGGCGTCTCCATCGGCAGGACCGACGAGATTGGCTATTACGCTGTCGAAGACAAAGTGCATGTTCACGACCTACACGCCACGCTGCTCCACTTGCTCGGACTCGATCACAAAAAACTGACCTTCCGTTTCCAAGGACGCGACTTCCGCCTGACCGACGTGCATGGCGAAATTGTGGAGAAGATGATTGCCTGATCGGATCGACCACGGCGAGAAAAATTGCTTGCACGCATCAGTGATAGTCGATAAGTTTTGACATCCCTCCCATGCGCTGGCTGGTTTTGGTTCCCTACGGTGCTCCAGCCAAGCGTCGATTGTTCCCACCTAAAGTGCTTGCCTGTCAGGAGATAGCGATGCTCTCCTTCGTCGATCCAAGACGCGGACCCAGCCGCCGGGCATTTTTGCGTATCGGTTCGCTCGCTTTAGCGGGGCTGTCGCTTCCCGATCTTTTGCGAGCGGGAGCTGCACAGGCCGAGGGACTGGCGACCGGTAAATCGGTCATCTTTTTGCACTGCAGCGGCGGGCCACCTCAGCAGGAAACGTTCGATCCGAAAATGTCGGCACCCGCTGGTGTGCGGAGCGTCACTGGCGAGATTCCGACGAAGTTGCCCGGTGTAACCTTCGGCAGCACGATGGAAAAGTTGGCCGCCCGCGCCGATCGTTTGGCAGTGGTTCGCTCGTTTCATACCGGGGACGGAAACCACGATATCAAGCCGGTCGTTTCCAAGCACTCGCTCGGCGCGAATCTCGGCAGCGTGATTGCACGTGTTCTCGGAGCCACCGATGCCAAGTCGGGCATGCCGACGACGAGCGCCTTGTTTCCTCGCGCGGTCGATGCCAATGCGATGCCGAACATCGATCAATTCGGTAAGTTCGACGCCGCTGGTTCGCTCGGTCAAGGGTTCGTCCCCTTTGTTCCTGGTGGCGGCGGTCAATTGCAAAAAGATATGCAGCTCGAACTTCCGATGGCGCGACTCGACGATCGCCGCAATCTGCTCTCGGGACTCGATCGACTCAAAGGCTCGCTCGAGAACCAGGGGGAAGGGCTCGATCGATTTCGCGAACAAGCATTCGACACCATTCTCGGTGGGGTCGCGCAGGCGTTCGATCTCAAGCATGAAGATCCCCGCACGATCGCGATGTACGACACGTCGCCACTCGTGGCACCTTCCCAAATCAGTAAGAAGTGGAACAACCACCCGCGCTATGTCGATCACTCGCAGTGCCTCGGCAAGTTGCTGCTTCTCGCGCGTCGTTTGTGCGAGTCAGGTTGCCGATTTGTGACGGTGACTACTAATTTCGTGTGGGACTTTCATGCCGACGCCAACAATGCTGGTGTCGACGAAGGCATGCGTTACGCCGGACAACCGATGGACCACGCAGTGGCTGCGCTGATGGACGATCTAAAAGAGCGCGGGCTCGATAAGAAAATCCTGCTCGTCGCCACTGGTGAAATGGGGCGCACTCCGCGCATGAATGCTGGCGGCGGTCGTGATCACTGGGGTGGCCTTGCGCCGCTGCTCCTCGCCGGTGGTGGCCTGCAAATGGGGCAAGTGATTGGCCAAAGCGACAAGTCGGCTGGTGAGCCTGCCACCGATCCGATTGGCATCTCGAACCTGATCGCCACGATTATGCACACCGTACTCGATATGGGAAAAGTGCGTCTTTTAACCGGTTTGCCGCAGGATATGGTCCGGGCCATTAACAGCGCCGAGCCGATCGAAGGGCTCCACGTCTAACGCGATTCTGCGCTGCTCTTTCTCAGGTTTTCGCGAGTTTTGGGAAGATCCCCCTCGATCTTGGGCGGTCTCTCCCCGAGCGTGCTTCGAGCGCGTAAAATAGCGACTCGTTCGTGCTCTCTCACGCGATCGGCCCTTCGCTTGTCGCAAGCATGATGCTTACGAAACGTCTCGGAACTCTCTACTGCAATGCACAAGCTCCTTACCGTTCAGCAGCACATTCTGGAAGAACAGCGTCGCAACCATCCTCAGGCGAGTGGTGAGTTTTCGTGGCTCCTGTCGGGGATCACTTTAGCCACCAAGATTGTCGCCGCGCAGGTGCGTCGCGCAGGTATTTCGGCCGACGTGCTGGGAGCCACCGATAGCCAGAATGTGCAGGGGGAGACGGTTCAAAAGCTCGACGTGATTGCCAATCAAACGCTACTGCAGTTTCTCGGCAACCGCGGCAATGTGGCGATCATGGCGTCGGAAGAAAACGATGATCCGATCGTTGTCGAACGCGATCGGGCACATGGCCGCTATGTGGTGGTGTTCGATCCGCTCGATGGCTCCAGCAACATCGATGTGAACGTGAGCGTGGGGACTATTTTTTCGGTCCTTCGTCGTGAGCCCGATCCTGATTGCTCGCGCGATACCACCGCCGATGTGTTGCAGCCCGGCTACAAGCAAGTCGCCGCCGGCTATGTGGTGTATGGCTCTTCGACGATGCTGGTTTACACGACCGGCCACGGTGTGTTCGGGTTTACACTCGATCCTTCGATCGGCGCCTATTTGCTCAGCCACGAACGGGTGACGATGCCCGACGCAGGAACCCAGTACAGTGTGAATGAAGCGAATTTTGAGGGCTTTCCACTCGCTTATCGCAAGTTCTTGATGCAAGCTCGCAGCGGAGCACTCGGACGGACCTACTCGTCGCGCTACATCGGTTCGCTGGTCGCCGATTTTCATCGGACGCTGCTCAAAGGAGGGATCTTCCTCTATCCGCCAACGAACTCCCATCCCAAGGGGAAGTTGCGACTTCTCTATGAGGCAAATCCGGTCGCTCTTCTTGCCGAACAAGCGGGTGGAATGGCAACCAATGGGACCGACCGAATTCTCGACATCGAGCCCACCAGCCTGCATCAGCGCACGCCGCTGATTGTCGGTAGCAAGACCGAAGTTGGGCATTTGATGCGCATGATCAAAGAAGAGTCTCGCTAGGATTGCTTGAGCCACGTCGATGCTTGTCCGCGTGGCCTATGCTCATCTCAATGATTGCTCTCGAGCGAAGCAACCGGCGCGGGGCGGCTGAAATAAAAGCCCTGCCCGAGTTCGAATCCGAGCTCAAGGCAAGTGAGGCGTTCGGCGTCGGTTTCGACACCTTCGGCTAAGGTTTTCACACCGAGATCTTTTACCAGATTCACTAGCTGCGAAAGTGTCCGCTGGCGGCTGGGTGGGGCGCGATCGATATTGCGAATCAGCTGAATATCGAACTTCACCACATCGGGTGGCACTTCGCTGAGTTCCACAAGCCGCGCTTGTCCGACACCAAAGTCGTCGTAAGCCAGTCGCATATCGAGTTCGTCGAGCACGGCCCGAAAACGGCGCAGCTGATCGAGACTTGTGATGGCGTGTTCGTGGATTTCGATCGTGAGTGGCTGTACAGGCAACATGCGTCGCAAATCATGGAGCGAATCGATTAGCTTTTGATCTGCCATCTCCATCGGATGCGTGTTGAGGAACAGCATCGGCGAGCCTTTGATCCCGCTTCCAATGATCGAGCCTTCGCGGCGCATCACGGTGGAGAGTTCCCGCTCGAGGCTCAGTTGTTCAGCCGCTTCGAACATCGCGCGAGGTGTTTCGAGCCCTTGCACGCTGCTGCGAGCCAGCACTTCGTAGGCCTGAGTCTCGGCGCTCGCCAGGTCGACGATCGACTGATAGAACGGCACCACAGCGGGCTCGTTCAGGAGTCGATCAAAATGCACTAGCGTCATCGCCAAGTTGCCAGAAATTGTCTCCACGGTGTGCATCGGCGAGGTTGCCAAAGGTCGTGACAGTCGAAACGCTTCACTGGCAAACTGCACGATGTCCCCTTCGCGCAGGAGCATATCGGTGGTCGCGCGCACGCCGTTGAGGAATGTCCCATTGGTGCTGCCGTTATCACGAATCACCAGCCCCATCGATTGCGGGGTGATGGTGGCGTGATGCTTGGAGATGCTGCCGAGTGGCAAGCAAACATCCATGTCGGGCGTACGTCCGATACGAAGTGGGCGCGTGCCGAGTTCGAAACCAGCCAGCCCCGAGGTCGCTGCCGAGCAAGCAACCAGGAGCCAATTGGCCTTCTCGCCAACGGCAAGTGGAATACACGACGCTTTAGGGCGCGTTTGTGCGGAGGGTTCCATCGTGATGTGGATCTATCGAGAGTAGGGGTGTTTCGAGAAGTCGTTTGCGTAATGTCTCGAGGAGACGCTTGCGTTCAAACGGCTTGGTCAGGTAATCGTCGCACCCTGCCTGTAAACATAGGTCGCGATCGCCAGTCATGGCGTGCGCAGTGAGCGCTATGATCGGAATGGTTGCCCCCAACTCGCGCAATCTGCGGGTCGCCTGGTATCCATCCAGTTCCGGCATCTGCATATCCATCAAAATCAGTGCAAACGGACACCCTGCCAAATTGGCCGCTTGCCATGCTCGAACCGCTTCGAGTCCATTCTCTGCCACCGTCACATCGGCTCCCGCGCGCGTCAGAATCTGCCGCAAGAGTCGCTGATTATCGATTCCATCGTCGGCTACCAAGATCCGCCCCGTCAGCTGCGGACCAGCCGAAATCTGGGGGCGAGGGAGAGGCTCGCGAAGTGCTGTCAGTGCTTCGGATGGCGTTAACCACGCACTCTCTGTCGGCACAATCAGCGGGAGCAGCACGCGAAACGTGCTCCCTTCGCCACTCTGACTGACCACCGAAACCTGACCACCGAGCGCTTCGACAATCCGTTTCGAAATCACCAGGCCAAGCCCCGTGCCACCAAAGCGGCGCGTGGTCGACGCATCGGCTTGCGTGAAAGGCTGAAAGAGTCGGTCGATCTGCGCCGAGGTCATGCCGATGCCGGTATCGGTCACCTCCACCGCCAGCATCGTGGCGTGACCACTGCTGTGAATGTCGACCGTGATTTGCACACTGCCGCGCGGCGTAAACTTCACGGCATTCCCTACCAGATTGATCAGCACCTGCTTGATGCGTGTCGGATCGGTGACCGCTGTCACAGGAATATCGGTGCGAAAGGAAACGTCGAGCGTCAGGTCTTTCTCCGAAGCTTTGAGTGACATCAGCTGACAAACGTCGCGCACGATTTCGAGGGGCGAGCAGCGAATCGACTCAATCAGCAGACGCCCCGCTTCGATCTTCGAAAGGTCCAGCACATCGTTAATGAGCGACAGCAAATGCTCGCCGTTTCGATAGACGGTCTGCGCCGACTCAAACCAATTGGGAAATTCATTCTGCAGTCGTTGATCGTGAATCAAGAGATCGCTGAAACCCAGAATCGCCGTAATGGGGGTGCGAATCTCGTGGCTCATGTTGGCCAGAAATTCGTCCTTCGCATGACTGGCCGACTCGGCTGCACGCTTGGCTTCTTCGAGCTCTTGTTGATCGCGTCGCTGACGGGTAATGTCGCGAATAATAGCGATATAGCCATGGCTCTTGCTTTGCGGAACCGTTCCGAGCGACACATCTGCAAGGAACATGCTCCCATCGCTGCGGCGACAGAGTGTCTCGATCCGTCGGCCCGCTTGGGGAGCGGCGGCATTGGAGCTGTCGAGTTCCACACCTGGCATCAGGAGCGAGATCTGTAGTCCTACGATCTGCTCGCACGAGTAGCCGAACAGCCGCTGCGCAGCAGTGTTGTAGGTTTCCACCTGCAGCGATTCGTTGAGGGTGATGATCCCATCGGCTGCGTTGTCGAATACCGCTCGCCAGCGTGCTTGACTGTTCCAGAGCAACTCTTCCGCGCGACGTCGCTCGTCGATTTCCGCGGCGAGTGCCGTTTGAAATGGGTTTTCTTCAATCGTGTTGCCAAGCAAGTTGCCTGCCCAGCAATCGATCTGAAATCCGAGTGTCGAAAAGTGAACGATATCGCCCGATTGCACGGCTACATCGCCACGAATGCGTTCGGCATTCACAAACGTGCCGTTGGTGCTCCCCAGGTCACGCAAGTACAGCTGACCATCGCGTTCAAAAAACTCGGCATGAATTTTGGAGACGCTCGACGAGGGAATCCACAGCTGCGCGTCGGAACTTCGTCCCACGCGAAATGGCAGTGGCGTGATTGTTACCTGGCGCGCAATGCTACTCGCTTCGCCAATGCTATGGAGGTACCAAACCTGCAGCGAGGATGCGGCAGTGTTCATCGGTCTTGCTCCAGTGACGAGTTCGAGGGGAGTTGCAAACGCTCGACGATGGAGATGCGATCGAGCTTAACTCCAGGGGAAGTGAGTTCGACTTCGAGCTGGTGCTCGGCCACTACATCGGCCAAGGCAGCATCGCCCGAAAGTGCATCGGTAACGAGCAAGTCGCCAGCGGCAGCCCGTTGTGCCAAGATAGCTGCGCTGCGCTCGGTGGTACCGAAGTAGTCGAGTCGTCCTTGCAGCGTGGTGACGAGCGCTGGACCACGATGCAAGGCAATTTTCAGCCGCGTGGGAATCGGCGGTTTCCCCAACTCCTCGGCCCGTTGCGAGGCTTCGTGACGCAGCGTGCCGAGTGTATCAATCGCAGCCCGAAGTGCCCCGGCAGGATCGGCAAAGCTGGCGATCACAGCGTCGGGGGCGAATTTGACAATCGTCCCGCGATGGCGTCGGGCGGCTTGATCGAGCAGCTGATAGTGGCGCTCGATCACCCCAAAGGTTCCGGCGTCTCCAAGCGTGGCGAAGAGCTCATCCAGATTGTCGATCGCTGCGGCTAGGATCGTGATCGTTTGCACGCTCATCAGCTGACCAGGGGCGAGCATCTCTTGCGGAAAGAGTTCGCGAAACAGTGCCAGCGAAGAGGCTTGCGCGGCGGTCACGACATCCCCCCGAGCAATGGTCCGTTCGACACGCACCACGATCGTTGCTGCTGAGGCGTTAGAGAGCTCCAGAAGCTGATTTACGGCGCGTAGCTGAAGTTCTCGGCGGTCGTCCATTGTGGGAGAGAACTCGACCGCTGAGCGTCCCGGTCCGACAGCGCGAACGCGCAGCTTCACTTGCTGCCGCATCTGGGGAGTACGAATCAGATACTCACCTTCCTCCAGAGCGAGCTGAAGTTCCATCCGTTCACCAGCTTCGAGGCGAACTTGCGCTGCCACATGGGGTGAGTGTTCGGGACCACCAATGCAGTACATCCCTGTATCGGCTGCGCGAATTTCCGGATGGACTCGGAACACCAGCTCGACACTGCTGGCCAGATCAAGTTCGAAATTCAGATTGCAGGCTTCACATCGATTATGTTTTTCGATCTCGCGCAGCGTGTCACACGCATCACTAGGTACGCGACACGTGGGGCACAGCACATCCCAGTGAAGTGTCACTAGCCCCTCAGCGGCGGCGTGCAGCAAGGCTTCGGTGAGCTCACTCGGGTCGAGATCGAGTCTGTTAGCAAGCGTAAGGGGCCGAATCTTCGCCACCTCTTGGGCCGACGCTTCACGAAGGAACTTCTCGAGCAGATCAGCTACCTCGCGACGTACCCCGCGTGCGATGAGTAGTTGCGCGCGATCTTCGAGTCGCTTAAGAGAAGTCCTCGAAAGGGGCTGAGGTGATTCAAAAGGGTCGGCAAGATCGCGTCCACTGGGCCGGTCGAGAAGCGTTTGATCGATGCGCCGATAGACACGATCGAGATTCCCTTGCCCTTTCCATTTCACTTCCATGTTGGCCACGGCCCATCCGATGAAGTTGCGAGGTTCGATCCGAATGCGATGATCGAGTCGTGTTCCTCCTTCGGGAAGTGGCGTCAGTTCGACCGTGCTGAGGAACCACTTGAAGGGGCCTTGGGTGAACTCGCGCAAGATCCCCATGCGACGACCTTCGACCCACTCAAACGGATGTTCTTCCCAGCTGATGGTCATGCCAGCGAGGCGAAAGCTGCCGAACTTCCGTGTGCCACGTTCCGGATCGTGCTCGGTGCGATAGACCACACTGGGCAAACCCATCGCTCGGTTCAGCCGCTCGGTGTTAGAAACCAGAGGCCAAAGTTCTGCAGCGGTGCTTTGCAAATCCCAGCTAAAGTCTGCACGGAAGAGCTGGCCCGGATCGTGTCGTGGCAGCACCGGATGCAGCTGAAAGTTACGCGATTCGCTTCCACGAAGCTGATCGAGCTCCGTGAGAAAATGAGCTGCATCAGCAAAGCGATCGGCTGGTTTCTTTGCCAGGCAGCGCTCGACCAAACGCTGTGTCTGCTCGCTGACTTCAGGGTTGATTTTTCGCAGTGCAGGGGGGGCTTCGAAGCAATGCATCGATGCGATTTTCATCGCATCTTCGGCGAGAAACGGCGGCCGACCGGCAAGGAGTTCGAAGAGCGTGCAGCCGAGGGCATAGATGTCGGTCGGCGGAACAATCTCCCCTTTGCCCTGGCATTGCTCGGGGGCCATGTAGTAGGGAGTGCCGAGAATGGCCCCAGCCTGGGTGGCGGCGAGCGATTCCGACTGGTTTACTTGTCGCGCAATTCCGAAATCCGAAAGCTTGATCTTCAGCCGCTCGGGAAATTGCGTTGGCTCGAGGACCAGCGTTTGCGTCGGATCACTGGTTGCGGCGAGATCTTCGGCCAGGAGTGCTTCTCCATCGAGCACCAAGATGTTTTCGGGCTTGATGTCGCGGTGGACGATTCCTTTTTCGTGGGCGTCGGCCAGGGCGCGGGCGACGTCGGCTACAACCTTGAGTGCGAGCGACTCAGGGAGGCGATTTAATCTTCCAAGAACTTTTTTGAGATCGATCCCGTCGATGAATTCCATCGCCAGGAAGTGCAGCCCTTGATCTTCATTGGCTTCATAGAGGTTGGTGACGAGCGGATTGTTCACCGCTGCCAGCATGCGAGCTTCTTTGCGAAATCGCTTGAGCGAGTTCCCGCGACCGACAAGTGTCGGATGCAGCACCTTCAGCGCGACGACTTGTCCACTCGATTGATCGATCGCTTTGTAAACAACTCCCATCCCACCTTCACCGAGTCGACTTTCAATTTGGTAGCGACCGAGGGTCGTGCCGACTGTGATCTCTGCAGTTCGATGTCGCGATGCAACCGGCGCTTGCGAACTCCAGGTGTCGATGACATAGGTTTCGCCGGCATTCAGCAGTCCTCCGTCTCCAGCTGCCGCATTGCCAAACACCGGCTGATGATGCGTGGCATCGGGTAAGTTCGCGAGCAGACTCTCGGCCCCTGATCCAGCCATCGGCGCGATTGGCACCTCGGCTGTCTTATCGGGGGCAAGTTCGCGCGCGGGATGCATCCCATCTGGGGGAGCGAAGAGCTCGATGGAGACTTCCCCCGTTTTCGAGAAGTCGGTCTCGGCCGTCGGTATGGCATTGCCATCGAGCGCGGCGAGTAGTTCCACCACAGCGAACTCGCTGGGGGCGTGGGATCGCTCAAAGTCGGTGAGGTACTCGGCGAGTTGCGGCAACACGCTCAAGTCGGAGTCGAGGAGCCAGCGTACGATCGCAATGGTGGCGGTGAGATCGCGCGCAGCGTCGGCTGATTGTTGCTCTTCGAGCGTCAAACCCCAGCCGGTGAAATCGAGCGAAGCATATCCCTGCTGAGTGACTTGAATTGCAGAGGGCTGGATGCCCCCATGCACGAGTCCGACGCGATGCGCTTGCAACAGAGCGGCGACAAGCGAACGAGCTAAACGCAGGCGAGCGTCAAAGGTTTGTGTGGTAGCGTCGTATTCGGTCAGCGGCGTTGCCCGCGGAAATGCGATCGCAAGGAGCGGGGGAACCGCATGCTCTTCGCAGGCGAGCAGAGGTCGGATCGAAGGAGAACTCGCAAGACTCAGCAGGCGATAGCGCGCGAAAAGTTCGCGGCGTCGCGCACTATCCTCACGATGACTCGTCAGGACCCGGAGTTCGACCGGCATGCTGTCGGCGACATCGATCGCGTGATAGGCGACACCATCGGCCGTGGTGCTGAGGCACCCCAGGATATGGTAGCGACCAACGATCGGACCCTCCGCGCTGGTCGGATACAATCCGGACGAAGTCGAGCCTCGGGCGATAAGCGACATGAGTTTTTGCGCTAGGGTTGGCGGCAGGGGGCCGAATCGCCAAACGCTTGCCAAGTGCAAACGTTGGCTCGCAGGCCCCTCCAGCTGTCAATTGCCCACGCAATGTTCCAGACTTTCCAGGCCTACTCTCATACGTAGGTCCTGGATCGATGAAGTCAAACTCGCCGCGTGCCGCATAGACGCTACATGTGGCAAGAGCCCGATGATCCGCACGGCTATTGGCGGAACAGGTTGACTGAGAAGTTGGTGTTGTTAGCCACGCCGAGCGCTGGGTTATAGCGGTTGCGCTGCGAACTCCACGAACCACCACCCGGATAGCATTCGAAGCCTAAAAAGGCGTCGACGGTTCCGGTATCGCTCGGCATCATCAGATTGGCTTCGCCATAGAGCGCGAGATAGTCGTTCAGCGGCTGATGAAAACTCGAGCCAAACACAAACTGGTTGTCGAGTTCGGGACGATCGCCGGTGACGATGTTGGCCTCGCTATGCCCTTCCGAAATACCGATCCAGCATTCGGTGAAACCGCGACTAGCCCAGAACTTGCGCCAGTATAGATGTGCCTGGTCGATCGCTTCGAGTGTTACATCGACTCCGCCGAAATCGACGTTCTGGGCATCTTGTGTGGCAATCATCGCCCGCGCGCCGATTTCGCTGTTCTCGGTCAACTCGTAGCCGAGCCGAATGCGTGCTTGTCCCAAGGTCGCTACGTCGGTGTACTCCTGGTACAAAAAGTCGTAGCCGACGCCCCAGATCCAGCCACCATCGGTGCGCTGAAATAGGCCAACCGTGGTGAAGCTTTGAACGCGTCCGGTTCCCGCACCGATCAGTTCGAGCACCTGCACTGCAGAAGCAGTGGCGTTGATCGAAGTTCCGATCTGAAAACCAATCCCCAAATCGCGATGAAGCGCGATGCCGAGATTGGTCGCCACGCGACCACCAAAGTGGGCATTCACGCCAAAGTCTTGCGGCTGTTTCGAGCCTTCAAGCCCGGTGAAGACGCTGAAGTTATCGATCCAGCGCTCATCGCAGCCCCACTCGCAGTAGTGGACATTTTCGGCGTTTTCTTCGTAATACATCGGCTCCTGCATCAGCACGGGAGCTGGAGCGTTGGGCATACCCGCCGAGTAAGTGGCGGTGTCGTAGGCTGTTGGCGGGCCCATCGTGGCGGGGTCGTAATACGATCCCTGGTCGGGAGCTGGAAGATGCTGACAAAGCTGGATCACTTCCGATCGCACCGGACCATCAGTGGGCATCGGTAAAAGCAGCGCTGGCTCTGGCCAACTTGACTGCGCGTGCAGATCGCTCGCCAGCGAAATAACGCCACCGGCGATGGCCAGGATCATGGCGGCAAGCTTTTGTGCAGCGATCCAGCGTCTTCGTGAGAGTAGAAACGGTAGTAAACCATGGGAGCGCGCAGGCTCACCGAGGGGGAGTGTCCCATCCATGCGACCAAACCTCGACTGGCAGGTAGAAACATGCAGAGCAGCGTTTCGTGAGGGCAATCCGAGCCCATCGCGCTAGTTGTGTCATCGACGCACAACTCCAGAGGACTCCTGCATGATCCCCCAGGTACCATGCATGCAGCCATTGCCGATTCTGAAGGTCGGCGCGATCGATGCGCGTTTGACAAATGTCGGACAGATGCACTTGATGGCGCAAAGCTTAGGTGTGCTTGCTAGATCGGCCCGATAGGTCGCAGCGATGAGCATCCTGCTGCGCGAACTTTGCCGTTTGTAGCGTTTCACGCAGCTGAGCACTGCCCAGAGTTTTTAGAAGACAGTGCGGGGAAAGAATTCCCGTGAGAAAAGACGCGAAAGTCACTGGGAAACGTAGGCCGCATCTGTTTCGGAGGCCCGTCCCATCGGAAGTCGGGGCATCATGCGCCACGACTTCCCCATCAGCGTCTGGTCAAATTTACCTTCGTCGGAGCATCCATGTTTGTATCAGCTGTGGCGTCCTGTTCCCTTGGGATTCAAGGAGCGAACTAGTTCCGGCGAGGACGGAAATCATCGTCGTTATCGTCATCCTGATCATTGTCATCTCGACCTTCATTCCGGTCGTCACCGCTCCGATCGTTGCCACGGAGTTGCCCCAGATCGAGCAGCTGTCCCAGGTCGAGTCGACCACTCCAGTTGCCACTGCGACCACTCGATTGCCCGTTGCTACGGTCTCGCAAGTTGTCGCGGAGTTCTTCGCGGAGATCATCGAGGTCCTCGATTCGGTTGTTGTCACGGTTGCCACCCCGATTATCGTTACGATCGTCACCTCGTCTGCCATCTCCATCTTGGCCCGGACCACGGTCACCAGGAGCTCGGTCGCGGCTGTTGCGGAAGTCACCTTCGTTTCCTTCACCACGTCCACCCCGAGAAAAAGTGTCGGGCATCGACCGTGGTGCGGCACCTCGGGCTTGCATGGCGGCCATCGCTTGCGAGCGGCCAATCCAAACGTGATAAACATCGCCCCAGCGGTCGACCAGCACCATCTTGGCCTCACTGTTCATCGGAATCGAATTGCGTGCGTGGCGAAGTTCCTGCAGCGTTCGAGTCCGCATTCCACCGAGCTTCAGAATCGTGTCACCGGTGCTGATGTCGCCAAAACTGGCGAGTTTCTCGGCAGGGGTATCGGGAATGAATCCGCTGATTTGCATCCCATCGGAATCCTCGAAAACATACACCCCGAGGTAGCCCGGAAAGTTGGGGTTGGCCTCAGCTGGTGCGGCTATCGAAATCAGAAGCCCAGCACAGATCGAAGTCATCAAGAGTCGTGAGAGTAGCATGGCAGTTTCCCTTGTCGTACTAACTGGTTGGAAGGCGTTGCGAACACGGAGGGCTATAAGGCAACGGCTATGCCAATCCGATCGACTACAGTGGAAATAGCTGAAAATGCTTGATTTAGGCTTGTTTTATAGGTGGTCCTGAGTTGCGAGCCCTTTGCCTGAAATCGCAGGGTGTATTCAAAATGATCTGTGTGTGTTGTCGATTTGATTTGCGATGGAGGAGGCTCAAGAAACAGAAAAAGCCGCCAGAGATGCTGGATCTCGGGCGGCTTTGTTGGGGGGTACCGTTAGGGCCGCTGAACTCGTTCAGCAGCAGGGGTGGTCTAGCGAACGGTCGAGGGGCTGGCCTGAGCACTTGCTGCTGCTGGAAGGTTCACCCATTCCACTTCAGCCACTTTTCCTTGGCGGCTGGTGCCACCGACCACCACCAGCTGTCCGTTTTCGCCAGCAACCATCCGATGGAAGAAGCGAGGGTGGGCCAGCTTGGCCACTTCCTTCCATTCTTTGCCGTCGCTCGACAGCTGAAACACCTGCCCCGTACCGGTGCCAGCGAAGAGCCCCGCCGAGGTGCCGAAGGCTGAACAGCCGAAGCCGTCGAATCCCTTACCAGGGAGAGCAGGGGCGTCGCTCCATTTGTCGGCTTTGAGGTCGTAGACGTTCACGGTCGTTACCGCCTCGTTCGAATCGTCCATGCCACCGAGTACGTAAAGCTTGTCGCCGTGGGCAGCCACAGCCAAAGCGCGACGCATGAACGGTGGCTTGGCGATGGGAGTCCACTCGATTTTGGCCGCAGTCAGGTCGCACTTGTAGGCCGTATCGTGCCACTCACCTTCACCTTCGCCGGCAAGTTTCCAGCCCCCTACGACGTAAAGCTCGTTGCCGATCACAGCGGCGTCGTGGCTGCTCCGTCCTTCGGGAAGAGGAGTCAACTCTTCCCACTTGCCAGTCGCAGGATCGAAACGAGCGAAGTCGGTGGTGCTGTGCAGGTTCCATTCATCGCCATCTTTGTTGCGAGCTTCGAAGCCACCGATGCGATAGAACTTTCCTTGGTGAGCGACAGCAGCTACGCCGGTTCGGCGAGGGCCAGCAGGAAGTTCTTCCCACTTGCTGCCAGCAGCGAGCGAGAGTCGCTGAAGTTTGTTGGATTGCGAATCTTCCGAATACTTATGCCCATCACCTTTTTGGCCACCATAGACATACAAATGCCCTTCGCTCACAGCCGCACCGAAGCTGGTGACAAGCGTTGGGAGGGGAGGAAGCGAAGCGGCTTCGTTCTTAGCGCTCACCAGGAGCTCGTGATCGCTGAAGGTGATCGATTCGACAACGCGGCGCTCGCCCGGCTTAGTAATCACAGCGGTAAGTTGCTTGGGCAAATCGAGGTGCCCCACGGTGGTCCACTGGCTGGTGACTTGGCGAACTGAAAGGACTGCGCCAGGAGCGGCTGCTTCGCTGCTGGCCTGCTCGGTGGTGGTCACTACATACGCGTGAGGCAAGTGCTTGCCATCGGCGGTGCGATGCACCTCGCTAACGCTGATGATCATCTGCGTTTTTTCGTTGTTGCGAATCACTTCCGTCAGCACGTCCCCTTGCACTCGCCAGAGGCTCTTTTCCGCGGGATCGTTACTCTTGACGAGGCGGCCCATCGGATGGCTCGTATCGTTATCGGCAAAAGCGACGTTAGTCACCCCTTGGTCTTCTGAAAGACGATGGTTGATGGTCGATCGCAAGGTGCGCTCGATCCAGGCCACATTCTCCTGGTTCTCACCAGCATTTTCGAGTTTAAGCTCGAGCTTGCCATCAGCCGCCACTGCCAGCGTGCCGTGAACCGATTGGCCGCTAGACTGAGCATGGATCTTGGCGCGAAATCCGGTGAAGTTGTTCCATGTCGCACGACCATGATGGGCTGCGTCCATCATCGATTGAGCGGTTTGACCATCGTCGGTTTTGGCTGGAGCAGCTTCATCGGCGAAGGCTTGAAGACTAACGCCCAGCAAAAGGGGTAGCATCAGCCGGAGAGTGTTGCGCAAGATCATTACGAAGGTTCCACAAAAAAGAGTTGTCCTAGGAGAGTTTCGCCCAGGTAAGCATCTCGAGGTCCGAGCGTGAACTCGGCACTAGCGATAGGCCTGTGAATATTGTTGTACTGGCACGATGTCGAGATCAAACGCATTTTCAACACCCGACTGTACCTCGATCGTGATTTGCGATTGTCGGTTGTACTGCGGAGGCACAATGCTGCGAGGCAACGTGCGTGTCATCGCGCGCTGGGCATAAGCGGCTTCGTCGTCGAGGGCAAAATCGGTAGCGATATCATCTTCGATCTCGATTCGATTCTTACCGACGAGAGGACCTTCCTTACGTTCAATCGTATACTCGCCGTTGACAATCCGGGCGGATGTCGCTGGTCCTTCGGTGGGAGCAACGGGTGTGAACAGGATGCGTCCCGAGGCGAGTGGCTGTCCAGCTACGGTGACTCTCCCACGAATCGGTGCCCGCTCAGGCCCCGAGCTTCCACAGCCGACCATCGCTACCGTAAGTGCTGCGAGGGCGATGGCAGGCAAGGTCATGCGAATCAAAAAGTAAACGCCACGCATGGCGAAAGTTCCTCAGGAATGTGGCCAGCAAGCCCATGGTGATGATCGCTGGCCGATGTGAGAAGCAAATCCGACTTGGTGCAACACGTGTCTAGGGAGCCGAAATCGCTTCGGCCCCATTGCGAGATGCGGTGGCATTGAGCACATCGCTGCTGACCGTTTCGCTCCAGAACCGAACGCTGCCATCGACGTTGGCCATGTTCAGTCCAGCTGGGTGGCTGCTGCGAAAATTCATGAGACGCTTGCTGTCGCCCGCCATCGACTTGGGATTGAAGGGGCCGAGTGTGGTGAAGAGCGTGGCGAGCGGATAGGGGCTCGACCAATAAGAGAAACCACCACGAACTTGGCCGCTGCAGGTGCCGGAGGTGAACGTGTAATCGCGGAAGTTCCAGTGCGATTCGCCCGCCAGAAACGTGTTGCTGGTGCCATCGACGATCGAGGCAAAGTTTGTCGGACCGCTTGGTCCGTTCACAATCGCACCGTTGTTAGCATTGCCATTGGCAGGGGTGCCATAAGGATCGAGCGAACCTGCGCAGAAGGCATAGGTGCCAGGTGCACGGTTATTTGCATCGCATCCTGCAATCGGAACCGGGCGAGCAAAAACGTTCGAGGGGCAGATGTAGGTGCCGATCTTTTGCGACACCACCTGCAGGTTGGCAGCGTCGCTGTTCCCCTTCGTGAAGTCGTACAGAGCAAACGCGTTGTTCTGCTCGAGGAAGGGGAGGATCGCGGCAAAGGCGCTGCTGCCACTGTAAGTCCCGTTCGCTTCACCGGGTGGAAGCTGGAGCAAGGTGTCGTGGTAGTTGTGTACCGCGATACCGATTTGCTTCATGTTGTTCTGGCAACTCATGCGCCGAGCAGCTTCACGGGCGGCTTGCACAGCGGGCAAAAGCAGGGCGACCAGCACCCCGATGATGGCGATCACGACAAGAAGTTCGACGAGCGTAAAGGCGCGTCGCGAGAAACGATTGCGTAGCATGGAGGCCACTCCAGGAAGGCGAGAAACATTGAGGGGTAAAGGACCCACAACGATCAGCGATGATGGAAATCGCGCTCGAGCTTTTTGCGTGGAGCAAGAGGCTCGTGGCGATCCAACTCGCTGGTTCTCGCTGGCTACCTGAATCGAACTTCCAAGGTGGCTGGCGTTTCGGTTGTTGGACGAGACTTGAGGGGTAACGATCAAGATATTTATTGAGATCGTGTCTCGATTTGCTTAGTGTATCGCACCTGCGCCGGACGTCAACAACCACGACTTGAATTTTTTGCCTGATCTATGTGGAAATCGTAAGTGAAATCTCTGTAAGGGGTTAATTCTGCTGTGATCGTAAAAACTCTCGTGCTAGCAAGCAAAAACCACTCGCAGGGGAAACCTCCGAGTGGTTTAGTGGATGGAGACGTATTGCCCGTAACAGGCGGTTTTTAGGGTTGCTTGTTCTCCGCTGCAACGCAGTACAGCACCTCGCCGGTGCGGATCAGTAAGCGGCCGGGAGTCACCGCCACGCCGTATTGTGTGCGACCTGCAAAATTGGCGGCAGCAGCTCGACGCTCCGGGGTTTCCTCGGCAGCAGCTTTGGCGGGATCGGGTTTAATCGCCTCGGGGTCCCACAGCTGATTTTCGCTCAGCACTTTGAACTCGGGGCCCTTGGCGAGCACCGTTGTCGTGCCATCTTTGCCAAAGAAGTAGACCCGGTCGCCGAGCCCTACAGGGGTGGCCCAAATCGATTGCTTGATGCGTTCGGCGTACTTTTTTTCCCCCGTGGCGACATCAAAGCAGTACACCACACCCACCCGATTCACCCAGTAGGCATATCCTTCGTAAACCATGGGAGAGCCAAAAGTGGGCGTTGCTTCTTCCGTCTTCCAGAGGATTTTCGGAGTCACTTTCCCCTGATCTAGTTCCAGCTGCATGGCGAAGTTCGATTGCTTCGAGAGTTCCACACGTTCACCCCCATCGCGCCCAGGACTAGCTGCCACCAGAAAACGTCCCTCACCAAACGGCATTGGCGTCGCTGCGGTGTTGCCACCCACTTCGTCGTACGAGAAGGCTTTCTCACCACTGGCCACCTCGTAGCCATCGACACTGCCAGCTGAACTGCAAACCACGTACTGCTGACGCTGCACAGGGACGAGTGCTGGCGAACTCCAACTCACGCGGCTGGTGCGATCCACTTTCCAGTGGGTGGTGCCATCTGATTTTTTGAGCGAGATGAGGTACGAAGGGCCTTCATCGTCGACTAGGATAATGACGGTGGTGGCGGACTGAACGGGGGAGGCTGAGAGGCCGAATTTGTTCTTAAACTTGCCAAATTCGCCCGAAAGCGAGCGATTCCAGCGAACTTTCCCTTCCCAGTCGTAAGCTCGAACATCGCCACTCTCAAAATACACCACCACCCCATCGGCATCGGCCACCGGGGTCGGCGCCGCGCGGCTGACATAGAGGCTGTTCTTCACCGGATCGCTCGAATCGCTCTTGTCGACCCACAGCACTTTGCCCGACGAAAGTTCGACAGCGGTGACGATGTTGGTTTGCTTCATGTCGCCATCAACACTCGAGACCACCACCACATTTCCCCAAACCACCGGGCTCGATTGCCCGTGACCTTCGGTGGTCACTTGCCAGGCAATATTTTTATTAGGGGCCCACTCGGAAGGGATCGATTCCGGTAAAACGGTGCCACTTCCAGCACCCAAAAAACCGGGCCAACGAGCATCGGCATCAGCGCCTAGAAGTGTCAGGGCAAGAACCAGAGCGTGCATCGCACGAATCTCCCAAAGAAAAAGAAGCCAGCAGGAAACGAACCAGCGAGAAACTAAATTGTCAGTTCGTTGAGAACGACCGATCGGCTGGCAGAATTTGCTCGAGCGATCGGTAGCAAAGCGCTCGATCGTTCCGCAGGGCAACTTTTGGCTGGCTCGACTCGAGTATAGACAGAACCCTCGTCACCGGCCAATCCCTGGGTATTCGATCGTCTAGTGTTGCTGACTCGATTGCCGAGCCTCTTGGCCCCTTTCCTGTGACACTGAAGAGAACGATGATCAGGAGAACAAGAGAAGGCTGCTGTTGATCTTGAGATGAGCGGATGAAAGCATCTGGGAAGGGCTGCGAGATGGTTATGCCGAGCAAACGTGTGGCGATCACTATGGGAGATGCCGCCGGCGTTGGTCCCGAGATTTGCCTCCGTTTGCTTGCCGATCCGCAGATCGTGCGGGAGTGTATTCCGATCGTGATCGGCGATGCTGAGGTCCTTACACGAGTATCGGCAGCCACTGGGATTTCATGGCAGGCGGATGTGATTTCGCTCGGCGAGTGGAACCGTGCGCCGAGTGCGATTGTTCGTCCAACCGTGGTGCATCTTCCGTCGCTCGATGCTGCGAGTGTGGTCCCTGGAAGCATCAGCGCGATGACGGGCCGCGCGAGCTACGAGTATATTTCGGCCGCAATTGATGCCGTGATAGCTCAGGATGTTTGTGCGGTAACCACCGGCCCCATTAGCAAAGAGGCACTGCATGCGGCGGGGCTGAAGTTTCCCGGTCATACAGAGATTTTTGCTTCACGCACCAGTAGTCAGCGCTCGTGCATGATGCAGTACAGCGAGATCATCACCTGCACGTTCGTCACCGTGCATGTGGGATACTACGAAGTGCCCGAACTGCTGACGACCGAGCGCATTGGCGATGTGATCGATCTTACAGCCGACGCTCTCCTGAAAATTCGTGGGCGCGCACCGAAGATGGTGGTGTGTGGACTCAATCCTCATGCGGGTGAACATGGGTTGTTTGGTAATCGCGAAGAAGAGCGTGTGATCATTCCAGCCATCGCAGCGGCTCGAGCGCGCGGCCATCAGATCGATGGTCCACTTCCACCCGATACCTGCTTTACACCTGCCAAGCGAGCCATCACCGACGCTTTCATTTGCATGTACCACGACCAAGGGCATATCCCTGTCAAAGCGCTCGCCTTCGAGCAGGCTGTTAACACGACCCTGGGACTCCCTGTGATTCGAACGAGTGTCGATCACGGAACGGCCTGCGACATCGCCTGGCAAGGGAAAGCCGACCCGAGCAGTCTGTTTGCGGCTGTTCGGCTCGCAGTTCGTTTGGCAGACAATCCATAGCTAGAGGATTGCAATAGCTAGACGATCACGCTTCGTCGCTGTGTCACTGTTTGTCGAGCGTCACGATTTTCTGGGCATAGCGCGCAACGCTTGCTTCATCGTGACTGACGAGGATGGCAGGAATCGAAAGTTGCTCGACGACGCTTTCGATCCAGGTGGCCATGGTGTCGCGCAGCTCTCGCTCGACAGCGCTCCACGGTTCATCGAGCAGCAGCAGAGCAGGGGACTGCAGCACCGCGCGAGCGACCGCCACACGCTGTCGTTCTCCGCCACTCAGTGAGCGCGGAAAACGTTTGAGTAGCTGTTTCAGTTGCAGCTTTTCAGCCACTTGAATAAGTTCCAGCTTCTGGTCTGGTGAGCGCGCCAGGCCGTAGTGCAGGTTGGCTTCCACCGAGAGGTGGGGGAAAAGCCGATAGTCTTGGAAAACGTAACCAATTTTGCGATCTTCGGGAGGAAGCGAAATCCCGAGCGTTTGCGAATAGAGTGTTCGGCTCCCGAGCAAGATGCTGCCGCGCAGCGGTGTGACAAGGCCCGCGATCATTTGCAAAATCGTCGTCTTGCCACTTCCTGAACTTCCCACAATTGCCGTAATGCCGGGCGCTGCATCAAACGCTAGTTCGACGGAAAACCCGGTGGCGTATTTTGTGCCCGCACTAAATTGAAGATGGCTCTCGCGACTCATCCGTGAGATCCTTCAGCTTGCCGCGCGGCATAACGCTGCAGCAGTTCACTCGCCAGCATCGCGGCTGCGGCGATGATGACCGACGCCACCACGAGTCGTTCGGCGGTAGCTTGGCCGCCAGGGGTATCGAGCATCGCGTAGATCATCAGCGGAACGGTGCGCGTTTGTCCCGGGATGCTTCCGGCGATCATCATCGTAGCGCCGAACTCTCCCATGCTCCGCGCAAAAGCGAGGACACAGCCGCTGAGAATTCCAGGGCGCGAGAGTGGCAGGGTGATCGACAAAAACGCATCGCGCGGAGAAGCCCCCAAGGTTCGAGCGGCTTCGATCAATCGAGGATCAACGCTGGCAAATGCCAAGCGAATGGGACGGACCAGCAGCGGAAAACCGACAACAGCCGAAGCTATGGCGGCCCCTTTCCAGTCGAACACCATCCTCAAACCGAGTTGCGACTCGAGCAGCGAACCGATGAAGCTTTGACGCCCGAGAGTCACCAGCAGCAAGTACCCAGTGACGACTGGTGGCAGTACGAGTGGCAAATGGACGGCGGTTTCGAGCAGGAACTTGCCAGGAAATTGCCACTTGGCCAAGACCCACCCAGTGACCATCGCCAACGGCAAGCTGAAGGCCACTGCGGTGAGCGCGACCAGCAGCGTCAATCGGATGGCTTCCCATTCAGCGTCGCTCATTGTGGCCATACGATTGGGGATAAAGATGAACGAGCGATCTGCTCGGCGGGCGTTCTCGAAGTGGCCGAGTGACTCTCGGCTGAAGCTCTAGTTTACTTGGCATCAACCGGTTCGAAGAGAGGCGTAAATCCAAGTTGTTTGTATCGCACATGAGCTTGGCTTGACTGCAAGAACTTCGCAAACTCGAGGGCTCCGGGCCGCTCCTTAGCAGAAGTAAGAATCACCAGCGTGTACTCGATTTTGGAGTGTAGGCGCTCGTCGAAAGCAAACAGGACTTCGACATCGCTCGAGATTTTAGCATCGGTCGCATAGACGATCGCGGCATCAGCTTCGCGGTGCTGCACGAAACGGAGTGCTGTCCGGACGTCGCTCGCGCGCACGATCCTTCGGCTCGCTTCGAGAGATGAGAGTAACTGCAGTTTCCCGAGCACTTCGTCGGCGTACTTTCCAGCTGGGACTTGCGATTCGGCCAGCGCAAGGATCTTCACTTTGTCACTATACAGATCGGCTGCGCCGTCGATGCCAGCCGGATTTCCTTTCGGAACGACAACCACCAAACGACTCGAGAGGAGCGGGATGATTTGAGCGGCGCGACCTTCCTTCTCAACTTCCTCGGCCCAGTCGCGATTGGCCGATAGAAAGAGATGGGCCGGAGCCCCCTCGATAATTTGGCGGGCCAGTGCGCTCGATGCTCCCGAGTTCACACGGACGTCGAGTTGCTGCTTGTCCGAGAAATCAGCTGCCAGTTCTTCCATCACATCGCGCGTGCTGGCTGCCGCCGATATCAAAACCCCGCTTTGCGCAGAACGATCGGCTGAACTGCTGCATCCCGCCAGCAGCAGGGGGACAAAGTAGCAGATCGCCATTCTGCAGCGGCATAAGGGGGAGCGTTGTAAGGAGCCAAGTGCCATGGGGCGAATTCGTGAAGAAAATAGGTGTAAATCGAGCGTCTACGTCTGGCTCACAATTCTATCTTGCTGGACCTCTTGCGCGGAGTAATTGTCATAAACGGAACCATTCGAACCCGAAAATAGCTGATTCTCACGAGCTGTTCGCAGCGCACGATCGCGCGGCGCTTTCCGCTGACCTACGGTTGCATGGAGCCAGAGGGAAAATCAATGGATGGTTCTCCCTTCGCCCGCGATCGACGCTGGGCGCGATGTGTGGTCGTAGTTTTGAGAGAGTGTGAGTGCGATGAGTTTCCTGCAAAACTTCAAACGTTCGTCACAGCGGCGGGCCACGGCCACCGTTGAATTGGCTATCTGTTTGCCAGTTCTAGTGACCCTCATTTTTGGTGCGCTGGAAGCAGCTAAGGCAATCCATCTGCAGCAAACGGCCACGATCGTGGCTTATGAAGTGGCGCAAGCAGCCACTGCCTCGGGAGGCACAAGCACATCAGCGATGTCACAAGGGACCTCCCTTTTCACGTCGCGTAGCATCGTCGGTGGTTCTATCAATATCTCACCAGCGGTCACCAACCTAACCGCTGCTGGTACGAACATAACAGTCACGGCGTCGATTCCTGTGAATCAGAACTCGTACGCTTTTGCCTATATTTTCAGCGGAAGAACGCTCAGCGCGACGGTAGTAATGCAGAAGCTGTAGTGCGTGATTTACATGCTCAGCAAACTCGTCGGACCTGCTACGACAAGGTGATGCGATGACAAAAATTCAAATGGTTCCTTCTCGAAAACCACGTCTCGCCCGGCGCGGCGCTATGCTCGTGCTGATCGCATTTTTGCTCGTGGTGGTGGTTTGCATGGCAGCATTTGCGATCGATGTGTCGTACATGCAGCTTGTCCGGTCAGAACTTCGAGCCGCTACCGATGCTGCTGCGAAAGCTGGGACCTTAGCGCTCGCCAAGACCGATGGTGATGCCGCTTCCGCACGAACCGCTGCCATTCAAGCCGCCGCTCGCAACAAAGTTGCCGGGCGCGCGCTCGTGCTTACCACCGATCAAGTGCAGGTGGGACGCAGCGCCGCACAGGCCAATGGAACCTGGTCGTTTACTGCCAATCAAACTCCGTACACGTCAGTGAAAATCCTCAGCTCGATGAGCGACAGTACGGCCGCTGGCAGCGTTCCACTGTTCCTCGGAACATTCATGGGACGTGGAAGTTTTCAGCCCGCGCAGTCAGCCACCGCATCGCAAATGGAGCAGGAAATTTGCCTCGTCATCGATCGTTCGCATTCGATGTGCTTCAACATGTCGGGAGTCGAATGGTCGTATCCACCAGGGACGAAAACTACTCCTCACACCATTTGCTATCCCCCGCATGCCACCCTCAGTCGCTGGGCTGCGCTACAGAGTTCCGTGAATCTGTTCATGGACACCATTCTCGAAACGAACAACACCCCTCGTGTTGCACTCATCACTTGGGGCTCCACAATTGGCACGAACACAGCGGAATACAGCTACACCAAAAAGACCGAAGTGGCCGTGGCTAACGAACTGGGACTCTCGACCGACTATGCAGCTGTGAAAAGTAAAATTGCAGCACGCACCACTAAGGTGATGCTCGGTGGTACCAACATGTCGGCTGGTATCGATGCTGGGCGGACGCTTCTCAACGGCAACACAGTCCGCGCATTGGCAAAGAAAACGATGATTCTGATGACCGACGGACAATGGAACCAAGGTCGCGATCCGATTGATGCGGCAGAAGATGCCGCCGATGAAGGAATTCAGATTCACACGATTACGTTCCTATCGGGAAGTGCTCAAAACACGATGCGACAAGTCGCTGAAATCACTGGCGGCAAGTACTACGTTTCGAGCAATCAAGCCGAACTCGAGGAAGCGTTTCGCGATCTGGCACTTACCCTTCCGATCGTGCTCACGCAGTAAGGAATCCCGCTCATGTTTCAGCAGTTCCTTGCCAATCGATCGAGCAGCAAACGTACCACGCGCGCACGCTCTGCAGCTGTGACGGTGGAGTTTGCGCTCACCATTCCACTGCTGTTTTTGCTGTTTTTTGGCATGATCGAGTTTGCTCGCATCGCTATGATCGAGAACTCGGTCGAGAACGCAGCTTATGAAGGTGCCCGGGCGGCGATTGTGCCGGGGGGAACATCCACGAGCGCTCAAACCGCCGCGCAGTCGGCACTTTCGGCGGCGATGATCAGTGGAGCTACGGTCAGCGTCACGCCGAGCAACATCACGATCGCCACCACTTCGGTGACGGTGGATGTCAGCGTTCCGCTGAACTCGAACACCTGGGTTCTCGCTGCCTTCACTTCCGGCCGCTTCGTCAATCGCTCCTGCAAGCTGAATCGCGAAAAGACGAGCAGCCTCTAATCGCAGCAGACTAGTAGCGTAGCGGTTCGCAGTGAGATCTACCGAGCCTCGGCTGGGGCTCTATCGCCAAACATGCTCCACGCGCGTGGTCGCTAGCTCGCGCATGTCGACCACCAGGACATCCTCCCCTTCAGGGACAGGCACCGCCGCTTTTTCGCTCGTGATTTCATACTGGCGATAATCGACCTTACGCTGGTGAAGGATCAGCTTCACCATCGGTTTTGCTACCACGTAGCTCGAGGGGAGTCCAAATTCATCGTATCTGACATCTCTCGTAACCCCCTCATACCATTCTGGCTCAATGACATGAATGCGACGTATTGCGTCAACTTTCGCTGGGGGAAGCTTGCTTGCCATGTATTGCAGTTCAAAGGATTGAGGAAGGACCATGCGATTGGTCATATTGGTCTGAGTCGAGGCGACACCCCACACTAAGCAGCCCACCAACAGGGCGCGTCGACCCGCGATAGAAAGCGACCTCGGCAGCCATTTACTAATGCCTACGACTGCCAAGAGCGCCAGTACCAAAATCGAGGCCGCGAGGCCCGTCGAACTCCGAAGTGAGGCCCAGTTCTGTTTGACCACGAGGCTCAAAAAGTTACTGAAGAGAACGATCCCAAGCGAAAGGATCACCAGCTGTGCTTGATCCAGCCACGAGAAATCTCGACGATACATTTGGTGAATCAGTTCCGCCACAATTCCAATCACGATAAATACGATCGTCGCGATGACGAGTGGGTGGATGGGGGTGTGCGACCAGAGCGAGAGTGTCTCGTAGAGTTGCACCTCGGCGAACCATTTAAGTTTCGTGGGGATGTCGGCAATCGTGATGAACTCGGCGCGATGATCTGCGGCAATCCCAGAGAGATAGAGGTAGATCTTGCCGGTGACAAAATAGAGTCCCACGCTGGCAATCGCTGCCGAAAGGAGTATGAATCCACGAGAAATCCGCTCCTTAGCGGGTTCGCTCGAGTCGATCAGCATCGTAAGGAGTGCCACGCTGCAGAAGATAAACGCGGCGGGCTGATAGATGTTGAGCGATAGGACTTGCGACAGAATTCCAAGGGAAAGATAAATCCAAGACGACGAGCTATTGCGTAATCGCAGCGAGAATTTCGAGTGCTCGATCCATTGCACGGCATAGACCGACAGGGCCATAGCAAAAGTCGCAGAGCCTGCCGTAATCCATGCAACGAAGACTTGCGAAGCAGGAAGTAATGCAAATAGCAAGCTAATGAGAATGGAGTCTGTTGTTGACATCTGCCGGTAACGCAGAAGTCGATAAAGACAAATAGTGAAGCCCACGAGTCCAAGGAGGGCTAGTCCATGGCATAGCTCACTTCCGAATGAAACCGTGATGATGCTCCGACAAAGCTGGAGAAAGTAGCCAGTGAGAGGGCGTCCCATGGCGATGAAACACTTAACCATTTCATCGCCATCGAAGGGATGAAAAAGAAAGTTGTAATCGTCCATAAAGAGTGACGGAGTGGTAATGGCTGCGGAGTACGCGAACGTCAGCATCGCGGCAATGATCGTGTAGTTTCGCCCATAATTGCTCCACCACTGTTTCAGCCGCGACGGAGCGTTGACTGCTGTGGAGGCTACATTCCCTGGTGTGGCTGAGATGCCAGGCTGGTCGAGATGCTTCGCAGCACTGGATTTTGTGGATGGAGTAGGGATAGCCATAAGACTGAGCAGCCTAGAAGTGATGTCGAGGCCTACGTAAGTGATAGGCAGTGACGGTGTGATTTGATGCGTGGGTGGACAGTGCTGAAGCCGCCCGCTGTGTTTCAATCAGGCAGCGTTGCGCGATTCTGTTAGATTCATAGCCGCGCGGCGACGATCGCCCTCAACGTGCGACGCTGGTGATCTACCGTCGTAGCAATTCGAGACCTGATTTTCGATAATCGTGATCGGGCCCTTACGGACCTGTTTGTAGATCCGCGAGATGTATTCCCCTTGAATTCCTAGTAGCAGCGCGTTGATGCTGGTGGAGCAAAGGACCAGCACTGCCAGTGTGGTGAAGCCAGCTGGCCACTGAGCGCCGATCGTCAAGCGGGCCGCGACGTAGGTCAGCATGATGAGGCACGCCGCCACAAACACGAGCTGCGAAACGTAGGTTCCTAGTCGTAGCGGAACTGTCGAGTGGTTGATCAGTCCATCGATGGCAAGCCGCGCGAGGTCCCTGAAACGAAACTTGCTTTCCCCCAGCTGCCGCGCTGATCGATCGTAGGTGATTCCAAGCTGCCGAAATCCCATCGAGGCAATCTGTCCTCGTAGATAGGGGGAGGCATCGTCAAGCTCGCGCAACTGCTCGACGATAACCCGATCGACGAGTCGGAAGTCCCCCGCATCGATCGGAAGTGGTTCGTCCGAAAGCCAGTTGAGTCCGCGATAGAAAATTTGCCGCAGTAGCGAGATTCCGGCACCCTCTTTACGCTTGCGACGAACGCCATAAACCACCTGATAACCACGTTCCCATTGGTCGAGGAATTCGACGATCAGGGCAGGGGGATCTTGCAGGTCGCAGTCGAGCTGAATCACCGCCTCGCCATGGGCGCGGAGATACCCAGTCAGGATCGAACGCTGATAGCCGAAATTCTTCGAGAAGCGAATGGCCATCACGCGCGAATCTTCCGCAGCAATCTCCTGCAAGATCGCGAAGGTGCGATCCGAACTGTGATTGTCCGTAAAGATCAGCTCCAGATCGTAGCGCGCGCAGAGCGATTGAAATAGCTCGACGACTTGGTCGTAGCACGATCGCACGTTCAGCTCTTCGTTGAACACGGGAACAACGATACTGATCAGTTTTTTGTGAGTAGCGTGTATCTCTTTCTCGCTCATGCGCTGGGATCTCCTAGGCGACGCGCAGCTTGTGATCGCACGCATGGTTTGGGGCGCTAGGACCTGCTAGTGATGCGCTCGAGAGTTCTCCCAGCACACAGCTCCGAATCGTACTCGCCACATAATCGAGCATCGGGCGATTCAGCCCCGGATAGACCCCGACCCAGAACGTGTCGTGCATGATCTGGTCGGTGACGTCGAGCGAGCCGACCACCCGGTGCTTGACCCCGGCATAGGCGGGCTGCCTGAGCAAATTACCGGCGAACAAGAGGCGTGTGCCGATCTTGCGCGACTCGAGCTGACGCGTGATTTCCGTGCGCCGCAGGGCCGATTTCTGGCGGACCGTGATTGGAAACCCAAACCACGAAGGCTCGCTGCCTGGGGTTGCCTCGGGAAGGATGAGAAACTCTTCCAGCCCCGCAAGCTGCTGACGGAGGTAGTGAAAGTTCTCGCGACGCGTGTCGATGAAGCGATCGAGCTTTTTGAGTTGGCTGACCCCCACCGCTGCTTGCATGTCGCTCACCTTCAGGTTGTAGCCGAGGTGGCTGTAGGTGTATTTGTGATCGTAGCCATCGGGGAGCGAGCCGAGTTGCCATCCAAAGCGTTTGGCGCAGGTGTCGTCCTTGCCTGGTGCGCACCAGCAGTCGCGCCCCCAATCGCGGAAAGATTCAAGCAGCTTCTTTAGCGCTGGAGATTGCGTCAGGACAGCTCCCCCTTCTCCCATCGTCATGTGGTGAGCTGGATAAAAGCTGACGGTCGCAATGTCTCCGAACGATCCGACAGGCTTGCCATCGAAAGTAGCACCGACGGCATCGCAGGTGTCTTCGATTAGCCAGAGATTGTGTTTCCGGGCAAACTCGGTGATGGTGCGGAGATCGAAAGGGTTTCCTAGCGTGTGCGCGATCATGATCGCGCGAGTGCGATCGCTCAGAGCTTCTTCCAGTCGCGAGACATCAATGTTGTAGGTCGGTAGTGAGACATCGAGGAAAACAGGCACCAGTCCATGCTGCACGATTGGGTTGACTGTCGTCGGAAAGCCAGCTGCGACCGTGATGACTTCGTCGCCGGGTTGCAGTCGTTTTTTTCCGAGTTTGGGCGAAGTGAGAGCAGCGATAGCCAGCAAGTTGGCACTCGATCCCGAGTTTACCAAGAGTGCATTGCGGACCCCCATCTTGGCCGCAAAATCTTTCTCGAACTCGTCGGCAAAGCGACCTGCTGTCAACCAAAAGTCGAGCGAGGAATCGACAAGTGTCTGCACGTCGGTCGCATCAAATACACGCCCACTCACCGGCACCGGAGTGACTCCAGGAACAAACTCGCCACGGGTGGGCCACTGCAGGGCGTGAAACTCGCTTACACGCTCTAGGATCTCTCGTCGCAAACTGTCAGCGGTCGTGGTCATGATCGGTTGCTTCAAAAAAAGTCGCGAGATTTTGGGACGATTGGTAGTGGCTGCTTACGATGCTTTGGCAACGAGTGGTGAGCGAGCGAGTCGCGCTTCGATGGTTCGCTGAATCCCGCAGCGTAAGCTCACCGAGGGAGCCCAGCCTGTGGCTTGTGAAAGGGCTTGATGACTTCCGACCAGACGTCGTGGTTCTCCCGCACGATCCGGAATTTCTCCAAATCGAAGGAGTGATACTGGCGCGTGGAGCAGCCGAGCAGTGGTGATGGCGACACGCTTAATCGAGGTCCCTATGCCAGTGCTCACCTGCCAAACAGGAGCGCTCCCTCGTGGAAGTGCAGATGCCTGCGAAGTGGCGAGCACGATGGCCTGCGCTACATCGTCGATGTAGCAGAGATCACGGATTTGCCGGCCACTGGTGAGCGCCATGGGCTGATGGCTCGATAGGGAATCAATGAGCTGCGGCAAGAGGCGTGAGTCGGCTTCGCCAGGGCCATAGACCCCAAATAGTCGGAGCACGACCGCTGTGGTCTCGTATTCAGACGCCAGGATTGGCAGCAAAAGAGACGCCGCCGCTTTCGTCGCTGCATACGCAGTCCGAGGTCGGAGATCGGAAGTTTCCGTAAGAAGTTTCTGCTGCGTGCTGCTGCGGAGCTCAAAGCAACTTCCGGTATGGACCAGCGGAATTTTCCCAGCCTGCGCGGCGGCCTCCAGTTGTCGTAGTGGTAGGAGCGAATTGGTATCAACAAGCGAGGCTGTGGCCGTTTTCCCCGTCACCCCTTTGGCAGCGAGATTGATGATTGCGCCGGGGCGTAGTTCCTGAAACAACGCCGTTAAGGAGGCCGTAGATTGGTCGCTCAGCATGCAGAGTTGAGTCGACGTCGACGGGGCCAATTTGCTATCAGCGGAATGTTTCGTTGCGGAATATACTTCGCAGTCGTGAGCGCGTAACAGGCTCGCTACTGCCGAGCCGATGAAGCCTTCACCGCCGAATACAAGGACCCGCTTAGGCAGCAACATGCTGAAATCCTTTCGCGGTACTTTGCTCCAAAGTGGATCGTAACCGAGCGTCGTAACGTTCGATCTGGTTGTCGATGAGCGACCAATGACGCGTGGGATTGGCGAGCCAATCTCGATACCAATTCGCGGTCCAGGTGACACGCTCTTGAGGCGATAGCAAGGCCCGCCAGCCTAGCTGGGTATGGGCTTTGGAGCTGTCGAGCTGCAGTAGATGAGCTTCGTGAGGACCTTCGAGTTTCGAGGCAATTTCGAGTTTACCGGCTCCCCAAGCAGCAACCATTTCCTGGGCGATCTGCCCCACGGGAATGGAGTTTGTTTCGCTGGGACCAAAGTTCCAGGCGGAGGCTTTGTCAGCTTCACCGGCAAGCATTGCGCCGGTGATCAGCAGGTAGCCACTCAGCGCTTCGAGCACGTGTTGCCAGGGACGCACAGCTTGCGGACGCCGAATCACGACCGATTGATTCGCTGCAATCGAGCGGACAATGTCGGGAATCAGGCGATCGTCGGACCAGTCGCCACCACCGATCACATTGCCGGCGCGGGCAGTGGCAATCAGCATTCCAGTGTCGCTGGAAAAAGAACGCCGCCAAGCGGAGGTGACAATCTCGGAGCACGCTTTGCTGGCACTGTAAGGGTCATAACCACCGAGCGCATCTTCTTCGCGATAGTGCCGCAAGGTTTCGCGGTTTTCGTAGCACTTATCAGTCGTGACGTTCAGAAAAACGCGAGCTTGGCACTGGGTGGCGGCATCGAGTAGATGCGCCAATCCCATGATGTTGGTGGCGAATGTTCCAAGAGGATCGGAGTACGATTGGCGGACCAAAGGTTGAGCCGCCAGATGCATGACAACATCGGGCTCGGCGGCGCGCGTGAACTGACAAACAGCAGCGTGATCGCGAATGTCGAGCATCTCGCACTGCAGCGAGGCTGGGAAAGAAATCGCTTCACCGCGTGGGCCGAGATGTGGCGCTAGGCCAAATCCGACGACGTTGGCTCCCAGCTTTTCAAGCCACCTTCCGAGCCACTGGCCTTTGAACCCGCTGAGTCCGGAGACGAGCACCCTTTTTCCCTGCAGCTGTCTGAGCCAATTCGAAGCGTTCATTCCACACCCTCCATGGTGCTGTTCCCGATTCCCACAATTGCTCGAGCAACTGCTTCTCACGCAGCGTATCCATCGGCTGCCAGAATCCATCGTGTCGATAGGCCATCAGTTCGCCCGATCGGCTGAGCCATTCGAGCGGTTTCTTTTCCAGGACATCGCTGTCGTGACCTAAGTAGTCAAAAATCTCCGGCTCAAACACAAAGAAGCCGCCGTTAATCCAGCCTTCCGACGTTTGTGGCTTCTCGGCAAAGCTTTGTACTTTATCTCCCGCGAGGTCGAGGCAACCAAAACGCGCGGGGGGATGCACGGCTGTGACTGTCGCCAGCTTTCCGTGTGACTTATGAAAACTGAGAAGCTCACTGATGTTGACATTCGATACGCCGTCTCCGTAAGTCACCATGAAGGTTTCATTACCGATGTAAGGTTGGAGTCGTTTAATGCGACCACCCGTCATCGTATGCAGGCCAGTATCGATGATCGAAACATTCCAGTCGGGGAGCGAACTGCGGAATGATTTGCGTTTTCCACTGGCGAGTGAAATGCTCCAGTCGCTGTGCGTGACGTGGAAGTTGGCAAAGTATTCTTTGATGATTTCGCCGCGATAGCCGCAGGCAACGGTGAAGTCGCGAAAGCCGTGCGCATGGTAGATCGACATGATGTGAACCAGGATCGGCATTCCACCGATTTCGATCATCGGCTTGGGACGCAAATGCGTCTCTTCGGCCAAGCGAGTTCCAAGTCCACCGGCAAGCAAGATCACTTGCATCTCTCGGCCCTCCTTGGCCAGCATGCGACAGTCAAAAATCGTGAATCGGCGTGGTCGGGAGAGGCATATTCAGCCGCAAAATCGTGGGTCGACAACGCGTCAGCGAGGAGAAACATAACCCACTCCAGCGCGCGAGAACAAGACTGAATTACCCCCAAGGTGGCGTGCAGCGAATAAGCGTCAGTAATCCGAGGCGGTAACGATGCAATCCGACCGCTCGTGCACCATGAAATCTGCTAGCAATGCTGGCGGCGGTTGCTGGTGCGCAGCTTGGCCGCTAAAATTCATGGACATCGGTCATGTCCTCGTAGCTCAATTGGATAGAGCGTCGCCCTCCGAAGGCGAAGGTTGGTGGTTCGATCCCACTCGAGGATACTCGCGCGAAAAAACGTTCTGGGCCAAGGGCTTAGAGCTCAGCTTCGCGCTTCGCAGCTTCGCCCACATGGGGCGAAGGCGACTGGCTGGGGCAGCACGCTGTGTGCTGAGCACTTGCGCCATGAATTCCTGACGGAATTCTTCTCTTGTCGCATCGGGCCGGGCTTGCTAAGGTCCGCGGCCAATCAGTTTCACCTTGTTTTGATGGCCCGAGATCCTCGATCGATGCGACGTTTGCTCGACCACTTCCGATCCACGCGAAACCTGCTTGCTGCGGCAAGTTTGGTCTGTTTTCTGGCGTGTGGATGTAAGCAGGGGGCCTTTCAGCCACCGGCAGGAACGGCGCAGTCGAATGTTTTTCAGCAGCAGTCGACGGCGCTGAATTCGCAGGTGCAGGATCTCACGCGGCGCGTTGGACAGCTTGATCTGAACAATGCCGACTTGCATCGCCAGTTAGCGCAGGCCGATCAGCTGAAGCAGCAATATGCCGACCAGGTTTCGCTGCTGCAAAAGCAACTGGGCGACATGGCGTCGCGTTTGAAAGAGACGCAAACCGCGAAGGCCGAAATCGATAAGCAAGTGCAAACACTACAAGCGAGCACCCGGTTTCGTGGTGGCGCGAGTATTCAGGCTAACAGCAGCGCGACGAATTCCCTCTCAACCGTGCAGATTCCCGGCATCGATGTGCGGCAAGATGGTAGCGTGATTCGGATCGAGCTACCGGCCGACAAGTTGTTTGTGACCGGTTCGCTGCAGCCGACTCTCGAAGCGCAGCGAATTATCGACGAAGTGGCAACAGCAATCATTCGCAGCTATCCACGTCAGCGAATTGTGATTGAAGGTCACACCGACAATGCTCAAGCAGGCAACCCTGCCGGAGCACATTTGCTGGCCTACAACCAGTCGCAAGCGGTGTTTCAGCAGCTCGTGCAACGCAACAGCATTCCTGTCCGTCAGCTGGCTATCGCTGCCATGGGTGAAAATCATCCGCTTGCCAGCAACGGCACCGAACAAGGGCGAGCCAAAAATCGCCGCATCGAAATCGTGGTCTATCCCGATACGATCGACGGCTGATCTTCTCTTACACGCTCGTTACGCAGTCGCGATTTGCAATCAGCCAAATCAGCAGCGATAACAGTTGCGTCCCAGTCTTGTTTCCTCTTCCAACGTGGGGACGTCCATGCTCGATCAACAAGCTGCTTCGCTGCGCGCGTGCGCGATCTTGTCACTAACGCTTCTGCTCTTGTCGGCAGCTTCGCTGGTGGCCCAGGAACCTACAGCTACGAAGTATGATCACAACAAGAAACCAAACATCCTCTGGCTAGTGGCGGAAGATTTTGGACCTCACTTAGGCTGTTACGGTACCCGGGAAGTCTTCACGCCGAATCTCGATCAGATGGCTGCTGAAGGGGTTCGCTACACCAAGTTCTTCACCACCGCGCCGGTTTGCTCGGCAAGTCGCAGCGCGTGGATGACCGGGATGTATCAAACCACTATTGGCGCGCACAATCATCGCTCGCATCGCGATGATGGCTATAAGCTCCCCGAAGGTGTTCAGCTGGTGTCGCATCGGCTTCAAAAAGCGGGATATTTCACGGCGAATATTCGCGAAACGCCGGCCGCGTGGGGCTTTCGCGGAAGTGGCAAAACCGACTTCAATTTCAACCTCGACGAGCCTGCGTTTGAGAGCGATAAGTGGAGCGATCTTGCCACGCATCAGCCGTTCTATGCTCAGATTAACTTTCAAGAGACGCATCGCAACTTCAAAGCTCCCAAAAGAGCTGATCCTGCGAAGGTAGAGGTTCCTCCATACTATCCCGATCACGAAATTGTACGTCGTGACTGGGCCGAGTATCTCGACGCGGCTTCAGAGCTCGATCGCAAAGTCGGGCTCGTGCTTGCTCAGCTAAAAGCAGAAGGACTCGACAAGAACACAGTCGTTGTTTTCTTTGGCGACAATGGTTCAGCGCACGTACGCGGCAAACAGTTTTGCTACGACAGTGGCCTGCATGTGCCGCTGATCATTCGCTGGCCCGCAGAAATCAATCGCCATAAGCATATGAAAACACAGGGGACCGTGAATCGCGATTTGGTTGCAGCGATCGATCTGGCGGCGACATTCACCTTGCTCGCCAACGTGCCAGGGTGGGACAAAATGGACGGCAAGCCTTTCATTGGCGACTTCTCTGGCCCGTCGCGCGAGTATGTCTTCGGGGCCCGCGACCGCTGCGACGAAACGGTGTTTCGCTTGCGAACCGTGCGTAGCAGCCAGTATCGCTACATTCGCAACTTCACCCCCCATCAGCCTTTACTCGCCGCCAATGACTATAAGGAGCGGCAATATCCCGTCTGGAATCTGCTAAAAGAACTAGCGGCGGAGAATAAGCTGGGGCCACTCGCGCTACCACTTGTCGCACCGACGATGCCTGAAGAAGAGTTCTACGACCTCGAAGCTGATCCGCACGAAACCAAAAACCTAATCGCCGATCCTGCGCTCCAAGAAGTGATCGACACGCATCGCCGCCAACTTGATCAATGGATCGACGAGACCAAAGATCAAGGGGCCATCATGGAGCCTGCCGAGGTCGCCAAGAACGAAGGACGCACGAAGCCTGCTTCGCCTAAGTCAGGCCCCACAAAAGCCAAGGGAAAGAAGAAGCAGTAGCCCCCACAGAATGCTAGAGATCGCTGCTGTCGAGCGCATCGAGGAGCGAATCGAGCTCATCTTTCGGCGCGGCGTTATCGGCTTCGGTCTGACGCTTGGGTAGTCCGACCGCAGCACCAACAACAGCGCGACCAGCCATGGCAAGTTGTTCGTCGCGCTCGCGAATGGCGACTTCTTCCGCGGTTTCGCCCGTGTCCGGCGCGCCGAAGAGTTTTGATAAATCGATCTTCAAGCTCCCGACAATCACCGGTGCGCCGGCGATGTTGGGCGTTTTGTGCTGCGGGAAAATGATCGCATTCTCAGGACAAACGCGGCTGCAAGCCGGGCATCCTTTGCGACAGTTGTCGGGCTGTTCGACGAGAATCGTGTCGACGCGATCGACGCCGTAAACACCGAACAAGCAGAAGTCGATGCACTCCATGCAATTGGTGCAGCGGCTGTAGTCGATCACCGGATACCAGCGACGACCACCCTCTTCTTCAATCCGCAGAAGTTCCGCTGGCTTCTGCCAATCGAGTGGAATTTCGCTCCCCGCCACCACATTGCCATTGCTGGCCGGCAGGGGCAAGTGCGTGTTATTGGTCGGTTTCTCGAACCTCGCCCACATCTCGTCGGTAGTGCCACTCGAGCCTTGTTTGGCGACCACAGGAGTCGGTGCAGGCGCTGGAGCATCAACGAACGGCGCTGGTGCCTTCACGACGTTGGAAGGCGCTGGACCAAGTCCAAGCGAAACCAGCTGCATGGCATTCTCGCGGGCAATCCGCTTCACTTCTTCCACGAAGGGCTGAGCTGTCGTGCGAGCTCGCAAATCGATGCAATAGATGCGTCGCTGCGGAACTGGTCGATCGTCGATCACGCGCTTCTTAGCGACGGTTTCTGGTGAAGCATCGTTGTCGTCTTCCTCGTCGTCGCTTTCGTCTTCCGATTGAACCAGCGTCTTCCCTTCGAGGCCGCGAATATCGAAGCGGTCGAGCGTCCAGCGAATCGCCCGATCGTACAGCCAGCTAAGCACCACCATGTGCCCCATGATTCCCTTCAGAGCCAGCATGCCGGTGCCGTCGGGACGCAGATCGTACAGATGCGGAATCACCACCACATCGATGCCCTGTTCAAAGAGCAGTTGGGCGATCACATCTTCTTCGAGCTGGCGCTTGTTGGGACTATTGGACTGTCCTTGCGAGATGACGACAGTGATGCGTTTGGCCATGAGCGAAGTCTCGAAATCGAAAGAAGGGCAACCAGCGGTGAGGACAGGATTCTACTCGTTCATTTGGCCTTTGATTGTGCGCTGCGTGACTTCCCAAACATCGGCCAGATGCTCGAGGTACTGTGCGGGAGCAAGGAGCGAATCGGCGCTCGCCTGCATTGCAAACAGCCAGCCTTTGCCATATTTGTCGACATTAATCGCCGAGGGGTCGCGAAGCAATTCGGTGTTGAACTCAATCAGATTTCCAGCGAGCGGAGCATACAAACTGCTCTCCGCTTTTTTGCTTTCGATCTGGCCGATTTCCGCTCGCGCGGCGATGTTGGCCGGAGCTTCGATCGACCAGTCGAGGAAGTAAACATCTTGCAGCAAGCGAACCGCATAGGCGGTGAAGCCAAAGCGAATCGTGCCGTCGGCCTGTGTTTGTCCCCACATATGATTCTTGGCGTACATCCGATCGACAGGAATCTCGGCGTCGTAGTTCCCCATCGAAAACACCAGCGGCTCGCTCATGTGTAGCGAACTCCCTGATGTTGCTGTTCAAAGAACGGTGGCAGCATCGCATCGGCATGCAGCAGACCTTGACGTGTGAGGTTCACGCGATCGCCGTCGATCGTCAGGTAGCCATCGTCGACATGCGATTGCCAGACGTCAGCAAAGTGCTCGAGCACGTTCACGCCAAATTTGTGGGTGAAGTAGCTGGTGTCGAGATAACCCTTCTTCAGGTTCAAAATCAACTCGCGAATCAGCAGCTGATGCGACGTCGGTTTCATGCCGCGATAGAGTGGAAGTTTATTCTCTTCAAGCAGACTCTTGGTGTAGTCGCCCCATTCGGTTTTGTTTTGATAGTGCACGCCCGAAGCATGGCCGAAACTGGCGACGCCGGTGCTCAAAAGATCGCTGCCACGCCACAGATTATCGCGGTAGCTGAAGTTCACCTTGGTGGGATCTTTCACCAGCGTGTAGGCGCTCGAAACGTGATAGCCGGCGGCCTGCAGTTCGTCGTACGCGAAGCTCAGCCACGCACGCTTCGTGGGCCAATCTGCCACGGGAATCTCGCGAGTGTTCCCCAAAATGTCTTTGGAATAGACAGTGTTGAACGGCAGTTCCAGCTGATAGATCGTCACGCTGTCGGGCGACAGCTCGATGGTCTTTTTGATATTCTCTTGCCAATTGTCCCAACTCTCGCCGACCATGCCGCTGATGAGGTCGATGTTGACGTTGGCGAAGTCGGCCGCTTTGATCCAGTCCCACGCTTTGTACACTTCGCCCGATAAATGGGCGCGGCCATTTTCTTCGAGCACAGCATCGCTGAAGTTCTCGACACCTAGGCTCAAACGCGTGACGCCAAGCTCTTTGAGCGTGACGATCTTGGGCTGCGAGAGTGTGCCAGGTTCGCACTCGAAGGTGACTTCTTCCGCTTGATCCCAGTTGATGTTGGCACGCAGGCGATCGACGAGCGACGTGAGTTGTTTGGCCGACAAAAACGATGGAGTGCCGCCACCGAAGTAGACGAAACGAAATGGCCGACCACCCATGATCGGCAGCTTGCTAACAAGCTCGATTTCGCGCGAAAGTGCCGACACGTAGGTCTCGACATCGCTCGCGTTTTTGTCGGTGTAGACGCGAAAGTAGCAGAACTTGCAGCGTTTGCGACAGAACGGAATGTGCAGGTAGAGGCCGAGTGGTTCGTCGTGCAGGGGTGGCGAATGAAGGGCACTTTCGACAGCGGGAAGCTCGGCTTCCGACCACTGCGAGAACGGCGGATAGTTGCTGATGAAGTAACTACCGACTTCCGTCTTGGTCGCTTCGGTGGTCATCAGTTTTCTTCCTCTCAAACGAGTGTGGCGAATAGATCGTGCGGGCGATTGCAAGCTCGCGCGATTACTTTTTTCCGTAGCAGAAAATCGTGCCGCGATCGGTGGCGATCACCAGCTTCTCATCGGCTATGGCTGGGGAGCCGGTGAAGCCCCCGGTGACTTGCGTTTGCCAAATTTCTTTACCGGTTTTGACATCGAGAGCGTAGAGCCGTCCATCCGCAGCACCGACGAACACCCGCTCGCCGACGATCACTGGCGAGCTGTCGATTCGCTGCTTGGTGGCGAACGACCATTGCTCGTTGCCTGTCGCAGGATCGAAAGCCTGCACGCGGCGATTGCGGCTTCCCACAATCACGGTGCTGGCTGTTACCGCAGGCGAGCTGCGATAAGGCTGGCTCGACGACTCATCCACTACCTTCCAAGCGACCTTGGCTGTCTTCCAGTTCACACCGAAAAACACCCCCGCTTCGGTTCCAAAAAACACCTGGTCGCCAAACACCGCAGGCGTTACGCCAGTGGGTGCATCGATCGGAACGTCGGCTTCGGCTGTCCCTTTTTCGAGGTTCACGATATGCAGTTTGCTATCGCAGCCTGCGAGGAACGCGCGATCGCCAACCACCGTCGGCGTGCAGCGAATTTGATCTTCAATGCCGAACTTCCAAACGAGTTTGCCGGTCGCTGTTTCGAGGCAATAGAGAAACCGATCTTGCGAGCCGAAGAGCACGTAGTCGCGATAGAAATTCGGGCTGCTATCGACTTCCGCTTCGGTGTCGAAGGTCCACTTGGTTTTGCCCGTTGATCGCTCGAGAGCGTAGCACTTACCGTTGATATCTCCCAGGAACAGCAGATCGCCTCGGACTGCTGGAGAGGCGATGAAGCCGGTCTCTTCAAACGCTTGTTCCCACACTTTTTTGCCGGTAGTCAGTTCGAGGGCATAGACCTTGCCGTCGAGATCGCCGATGTAAACCGTACCGTCGACGATCGAAGGGGTGGCGTCGAACGCACCGCCGTTCACTTCGAACTTCCAAAGTTGCTCGGGCTTATCGGGGAGCGAACTCGCTGCCACTCCCGACGCTGTTGCGTCGCCACGATAGAGGGGCCAACTCATGGCGGTGCTACGCGGCACTTCCGAGCTGGCTACAGGGGCAGCATCAGCTTCGGCGGCGAGCGCCACCTTCGACGTCACCAGCCCGAGCAGTAACGCGCACGCGACAAGTCCCATCGCAAAAAATCGAGCATCGGATCGACAGGCAGCAGTGAACATGGCGCGTACTGTCTCCTCGAGGGTGGAAAGTGTGTCGGTTTAGCCCCTTATTCTACCAAACTCGAGGCTGCGAATCACGTCAAAACAACTATTGACGATCGATAGAACACCGGTTCCCCCTACAGAGGCCGGTGGATGCGGAAAATCCCGGCTGTTTTGCCACAGCACGCGACAGTTGGTTCCCTGGATCGCTGCGTGCGAAGCGGGTACCGCGACTTCCTAAATCGCCGCCCGGTAGATCGCCGCCAGATCCGAAGCCGAAACTTCGCGTGGGTTAAACGTGGCCGTCCACTGCTTCGCAGCTTCCCCCGCCAGGGTTTCGAGCGAAGCTGGGTCGACCTTCAGCTGCGTCAGCGTCGTCGACAGCCCCGACTTCTCCACCAGCGAGGTGACGAACTGCGCTAGTCCTTCTACGCCATCGCTCGGCCCGGGCAGTGCGTCGCCATCACCGCGCGTTGAGAGCAGGTCGACATACCAGTGGGCAAACTGCTCGCCATTAAAGCGAATCACGTGCGGCAACATCACACCCACCGCTTGGCCGTGCGGAATGTTGTAATGGGCTGTCAGCGGATTGGCCAAAGCGTGGGCCGCCCCAAGCATCGAGTTCTCAATCGCCAGTCCAGCGAGCGACGCCCCCAGCAGCATGCTGCCGCGCGCCTCGATATTGGTTGGCTCCGCCAGTACTTGTGCGAAGTGACTCGCCAGGAGTCGCCACGATTCGCGACTAAACGCCAGCGAAGCTGCGTTGCGCTTCTTCGTGACGAAGGTCTCCAGCGCGTGCGAAATTGCATCAATGCCGGTTAAGGCGGTAACACGCGCAGGCTGAGTGACGGTCAACTCGGGATCGAGCAAAGCCACACGGCACGATGCTTTCTTATCGCCGCACGCCATTTTAGCATGCGTTTTGGCATCGCTGATGAGCGCAAACGACTGTGTCTCGCTCCCGGTGCCTGCGGTGGTCGGGATGGCGATCATCGGCAGCATCTCTTTGAGTGCCTTACCGACCCCCCAGTAATCCTTCATCTCGCCGCCGCCGGTGTAGATGAAGTTGATCCCCTTCGCACAGTCCATCGAACTGCCGCCACCCAGGCCGATCAACAGCTGTGGCTCGTAGCGGCGGGCGATCTTCACCCCGGCAGCCACATCGTCGGTGCTCGGGTTCTCGGCCAGACCGTCGAACAGATGGGTCTCGATCCCAGCAGCTTCCAGCGATGCAATCCCGCGAGCCGTATGCCCTGCGGCAACGACACCCGGATCGCTCACCACCAAGGCCCGGCGGGCCCCGATTTCGGACGCCAATTGCCCCAGGGCCTCGATTTTGCCAGGACCAAACACAATTCGCGTGCGAGGCTGAAAATCAAAGCTTTGCATCGCGAACAACACCTCTTGCTGGTGGAAGGAAAAGGGGACTTCGCCCCATGTGTCATCGACGAGCGGAATGCGAGGTCGATAAGCGGCGGTACGAAGTCGTTAAGCGGGGTAGGGGAGGCAGGCTTTTCTGCCGCGAATTGTTCTCTACCGACGCCCTAAAGGCAAGCAGGCCAACAAGAAAAACGCGAGAAGAGCGGTGCCATAGACTCCCGAAACTTTCGAAGCATTTTGCCGACCGGTGGGTGAACAAAAGTTGACTTCAGCTTCTCGTCTTGCTTAGACTGTGACGAGGAGAATTTTATGGACGTCTACAACGATACGATTCGTCATCTTGAGCCTGCCGAGAAGTTGCTGTTGGTGCAGCAAATTTGGGACGATTTGGCCGCTGAGACTTCTCCACTCCCGCTTCCTGCTTGGGCTATTGCCGAGGCGACGCGTCGTAGAGACGAACTGCGGAGCGATCCGACATTAGCGGTCGATCACGACGAGATTTGGCGTCGGATTGATCAATCTCGCCATGGGTAAAGTACTTCGCTACCACCCATTCTTTGAAGAAGATGTTGTTCAAGCTGCCAAGTGGTACGACGATCGCAATCCTGTTCTTGGTGCCGATTTTGTCGCGCTAGTTCGGCTTGCAATACAGCAGTTAATGGCTGATCCACTTCGGCGTAGCAAAAGCGAATTCGGCTTCTACTACTGGCCATTAAAGCGTTTTCCCTATGTCGTGTTCTACGACATCACTCCAACGGACATTCTTATACTAGGCGTCATGCACACCTCTCAAGACTCGCGTCATTGGATCGAACGTCGCCGTTAGTAGCCCTGGCTGGCTCGTGGTCCCCAAGATTGATGACATGCTCTAGCTGCGACAGTTCTATGAGTTTGGCCGTCGCGTTAACACCTAAGCGTATACATGCAATTCCCAATACACCGTAGAAACATGGATATTATAAGATGTGGATTCTGTCGCCGGTGTCAAGTAATGAATCTAACTGGTCCGTTAACTAGCAGTCAAAAAGTTGAAATTCCACATGTTTGCGAACCACGATAGTGGAAAGAAATGTCCCAAGCGCGAAGAGGCTTCCAGTGTCGGAAAACTGCATTCGGCAGCGACAGCAAGGAGGTTAAAGTGATCATCTTTTGGAAAGTTCGTTATCTTGACCGCAATTCTAGGAAGTTCGGTGACCGGCATTTGTACCTCGATACATCGACGTTAGAACCTGCTAAGCGAGCCGCAGTGGAGCTTGCATTGGAAACTAACGAAAAGCGGAAGTTTTCGACGTTTCGCCTGTTATTCAAAGAAGATAGTTCCAAGGAGGCAATGGAGAGATGGGTAGAAACCGGCTGCAAGTCCTTTTTTTCTCCGGAGTACTTTGAGGATGAGTTGGGCGCACAGGTGACGGTCCAGCAAATCGGACCGATCTTGAGTGGCGATCCTGAAGTAGTCATGTTTCCATCACATTACCGACCTCATGATATTGAGCTCGAGATAGCTGAAAGTGCTCCAATTCCGATTGATAGCGTTGCTCTGTCAGATGCTGAGGTCCGGTTGCTTGCCTATTTTTCTCGCGATCTGCGAGAAATGACGGGGTCAGCGTTCTTCAAGAATGGGCCGGGAACTCTGTCTTCAACGGGAACCAGCAATCAGCTTTTCGTCGGTGAGCCAACATTGGCAACCGCTGTGACGGATGATGAGATCAGATCGTATGTCATGATCTTTCGCAGATTGTACATGGAGAATGAACAGGCAAACTTCCTAAAGGCAGTTGCCGTTTATGAGCAAGCGTTGAAGGGCCATTCGTTTGCCCGGTGGGTGGCAGCAGAAGCAAAGTCGTACTCTGATACTCTTCAGACTCCGCCATACTTCCCGCCGTTTGCTCCAAACGGCCCATATCCTTTCACTAGAAAGCGTTTGATCGATGTGTTCATCTATACTCAGTATGCCCATCAACCCAAGGCAGATCGAGAGCGACAATTTGCTGCTTGCCTTGGGGCCGTCGGCGGAAGGAGAGCGGTCTTAACGTGGCTCTTCTTAAAGGAACTGCAAGAGGTGAGCTTCAAAGTTGCAAATGCAGGTCGAGTAATCGATGCTTGGTTCGCGAGATATTGTCAGCATCAACAAATCAAACCAATGGTGCTTACATCAATCGCAGACCACCATCCAGGTTTGGGGACAATGGAAAAGGCCTCTGATAAGAATGAGAGATTGAAATCTGAGAAGATCGTGCAGTTAGCAAATTCAATGTGGCAAGCATCTGGTAGTCCCGAGGGTGGGCCCGAAATGTTTTTGTTGCGAGCTCGGGAGTCTCTTGAAGAGGCTTTCAAAGGCTAAGGTCGAGTCATCTTGCCAAAAAATGAAGGCAAGCATTTGCGGCTGTGTGGCAATGGCTGTACGGCCAGTGCTGAAGTGAGTGTTGGCTGGGAGTATGCTCGAAAAGGTGACGGTGATGCTCTGGGGGCAACTCAGCATGCTCCTGCTGCTTCGCTGGTAGGAGCATGGCACCCAAGGCGGAAGATGGAGCGTATTAAATAAAAAAGGCACCCTGCGAGGGGTGCCTAGAGATGGTTTGCGAATGAGCTAGGTTTTGGGGGCTTCCGTTAACTCGTAGCGCCCGCCGCCACCCAGGCGAATTAGGTAGCGAGTTGGACGGCGCGGTTGCGGAAGAGGAAGTCGATGATGTTCCCTTCGTGGGGCTGCAGCCAGTTGAGGCGGTTGGTGGGGATGGCGCCGATGTTGAGGCGGTCGATGTGGGTGCAGTCGATCGCTTGCTGAATTAGCGTCTCATCTTTGCTGATGAGGGTGCCGATCAGCGTGGGGCCAATCTTGGTGAGGAAGTCCTTCTGCGGACACTTCACCACCGAAGCAAACGGGAACATGAATTCCTTCTTCACGATCGCTCGCTCGGGCGAATCGCAGTGGACGATCGTGGGGCGCAGGTAGGCGTAGCGATCATATTCTTCGAGGCGCGGTCCGTACTTGCTCGTCATGTCGGTGACGCCCGTTTCTTTCAGGTCTTGTTCGATCATGCCCCACACGCTGGCGGCAACGCCGGGAGTGGTGAAGGCGGCGAGGCCAGCAGCAGGGTCTTGCGGCGGTTTGACTTCGACCGGGCCAAGCTTGGCGGCGAGTGCTTCGGCAATCTTCTCGGTGTGACGCGAGGCGAAGACGGCGGAGGCGTTGATACAGCCTCGACCGCTGTTGCAGTAAATGCTTTCGGCCATGACGTCGATGTACTTTTCCCACTCGTCGACACAGTCGTCGGCGAGGATCACCTTCGACCAGCCTGGACCGTGAGGCTGAACCTTGGGATTGCCGGCGTACTGGGCCACCGTCTTCTCGCTGCCAAAGACCATGCTGCGCGAGCAGGCGTTGAGCAGCGCATTGCCGACATCGCCACCGGCACCGGGGTAGATCGAGATCGCTTCGGCTGGGATGCCAGCAGCGGTGTAGGCGTAGAACATGCGGTAGGGGGTCCACGGTTCGGAGGAACCGGGCTTCAGTACCAGGCCGATTTGCAGCGGAATCGCAGGGAGCCACAGGGTGTGTACGCCGGGGCTGTTGGAGGGAAGAACCGCTCCGAGGACCGGGGTGGTAGCCTGGAAGCTGACGGTCACGCCGCGACCTTCGTCGCCATAGCCTTTAGTGAAGATGTCGAGCGGCAGCCCGCGAGTGAGGCAGGAGAGGATTTTGTCCATGTTGCCAAGCACGAAGGCGTTCTTGGTCATGTTGGCGCGGCACATGTGCTCGGGGAGGCCGGTGCTGGCCGATTGGGCGTGCACGAACTCGTCGGGAGACTGTGTGCCATCCCCCATCGGGAGCGTGGCAGTGCTGTAGAGCTCGCCCGCCTTTTTGCACATGGCGATCAGCTCTTCGATGGAGAACTTCTTCAGGGCTTCGCGTGCTTTGTGCGAGTTACGCATGTCGCGGGTGAGCATGCCGCCAGCCGAGAGTCCGATCTTGGCGATTGGTTCGCCGGTGGCGAAGTGCTTGACTTCGTCGAACTCGAGCGATTCGTAAGGCTTGCCCCAGCGAAGAACAGGAATCGTTAGCACGGCGGAAATCTCCAGCAGCGGTGGACGTAGGGAGGAGGTCGCAAGGTGGGGACGACGACTTCGTTGAAACGAGGGGTATTTACTGTTTGCACTGGCAAAGCCAGTGGCACCCAGGCAAGTTGCAATTCAAGATTTTGGTTCGCAGTTCGCACTGGGCAGAGCCCTGTGGCACACGATGGTCAGGTCGGATTAGGGGGCACACTGCTGGACAAGCCAGCAGTGCCACCCCGAGATTCGAGTGCCACCCAAAACTTGAGTGGCACCCTCAAAACTCGCTGACGACCGGTCGGTTTAGTAGACGCCGACGGTGGTGCTGGAGGCGATGCCGCGCCACGGTTTCACGCCGCTCACACCGTCCCAAGGATACTTGTCGAACGGCATTTCGCGTTCCCCTTCGTCGCGCTCAAGGAAGCCGGGTACGAAGAATTCCTTGGTCATCGTGGTGAGCTTCACACGGCCCGATTCACCGTAGGGCACCACTTTCATCGGATCGTCGAAGTCGACCACTTCTGCCACAGCACGAGGCTGCGGAGCGTAGTACGAAATCTTGTACTTGTCGGCAGCGGTGACCGGTTTGCTGCAGGCCAGACCCATCAGCGTGTTGCCGTAGGTTGGGGTCATGTAGATGCCACTCTCTTCCGGCGGACCGCCGAAGAGTTCTTCGATGCAGTAGCGCGTCCACTGTGGGGTGAATTCGGTTCCGCCTGAGAAAATGCCGGTGATGCCGAGTTCCTTGAGGCTCATGCCCCGATTTTCGAGCTCTTGGCAAAGCGCATCGAGCAGCTTCGGGGTGGCGAAGGCGCACTTGATGTCGTGGCCAGCCGTGAGGATCGTGATCGCCTGGTCGATACAGTGTTTTTTGTATTCCTCGAGGTGCTCCATCCAGCCCTTTTTGATGAGCTTGACGACCCAGCGTGGATCGAGATCGATGCAGAAGCAGATGCCGCCACGGAATTGGGCGAGGTGTTCGACGGCGAGTCGCAGACGACGTGGTCCGCTGGGGCCGAGCATCAACCAATTGCTTCCCTTGGGGAAGTATTCGTCGGGCAAGGTGTGGCTGAAGTTTTCGTAGTCGATCCAGTGGTCTTCGATCACCATGCGGCTCTTCGGAATGCCGGTTGTTCCGCCAGTTTCGAAGACGTAGGTCGGTTTATCGGCCAAGGCCTTCGGGACCCAGCGGCGAATCGGACCGCCACGCAGCCACTCGTCTTCGAACAGCGGGAACTTTTGGATGTCGGCGTAGCACTTCACTTCGGTGAGTGGATTGAAGTTGAACTCGCGTTTCTTTTCCAGCCAGAACGGGCAGCCCGTTGAGTCGTGAAAATGGAACTGGACGACCTCGTACGCATGCGCGTCGAGTTTGTCCTTGGCTGCTTGAATCTTGGCCTCGAGCGAACTGGGGGCTGCGGTATCCACGGAACTCATGCCGAATCCTCGCTGGAGAGACTAACGGATGACGGTTGAAGGCGATCGACGACGTATTTGCAGAGCAGATGATGCAGTGGCAGGAAGTCTGCCACACAACAGCTGTTTAAACAACTAAGGGTGTAGCGACCTATTCTAGCGGCGGGGCAAGGGAGTCGAGCATAACGCGCCCCTTGGGGCAGAGCAACCGTCGCTAAACCGCATTTGGCGGGTGTCACGGGAGCTTTCTAAACGATTTTGGCGAGTCGACATTTGCGCCAGTTCGATTCGCTCGGCGAGTGGCTGCGGGTCTTATCTTGGAGTCGGTGCCCCAGGTATGGTACAACTGGCCACTATCGAGCCGATTGATGGCTCGGTTTGCAGCCGGATTGTGCCCCGCGTTTGCCGGAAGCTTGTGGACGGAACCAGCGATGCCTCGTGAAGCAATTTTATCGGCCGAGATTCCTGAACCCGAGGAAGATCGCGACCTGCGACCGCAGCGGATGGCCGACATGGTGGGGCAGCAGGAAGTGATCGAGCGGCTGCGGATTGTCGTCGACGCCGCTCGTAAGCGAAGCGATACGCTGGGGCATATTCTGTTCGACGGTCCACCGGGACTCGGCAAAACGACCTTTGCCAACTGCATTCCCCGCGAGCTGAACGTGCCGCTGGTGACCAGCAGCGGGCCAGCGCTCAAGGCTCCCAAGGATTTGATTCCTTATCTCACGAATCTCGAGCCCAACAGCGTGCTGTTCATCGACGAGATCCACCGGATGCCCAAGCCGGTCGAAGAATATCTCTATACGGCGATGGAAGATTTTCGGCTCGATATTGTGCTTGGCGAAGGGGTGAACGCCCGCACGATTAACCTGAAGCTGAAGCCGTTTACGCTCATCGGCGCCACCACGCGGGCCGGTATGCTTTCGAGCCCCTTGCGCGATCGGTTTGCGGTTCGCGAGCATTTGGGCTTTTATACGGTCGACGAACTGACGGAAATCGTCCGCCGCAGTGCGGCGAAGCTCAGTTGCAACATCGCCGGCGATGCCGCGATCGAAATTGCCCGCCGCAGCCGCGGCACACCGCGCATCGCCAATCATCGGCTGCGCTGGGTGCGCGACTATGCCGAGGCCAAGTCGAGCGGCCAAATCACGGTCGCTGTGGCACAGGCTGCCTTGGCGATGTCGGGGATCGATATCCTGGGGCTTGATAAGCAAGACCGGGCCTATCTCGAGACGATTCTACGTGTTTTCTCGGGCGGACCGGTCGGCGTCGATTCCGTCGCTCACACCATGAACTTGGCCACCGACACTCTGTCAGACGAAGTCGAGCCGTTTCTCTTGCGCTGCGAACTGATCGTTCGCTCTCCCCGTGGCCGCATGCTCACCAGCAAAGCTTTCGAACATCTGAAAGCTTGGGGCAATAAATAACGCTGGCTGACGAATTAGGTGCGGGAAAAAAGCCCCCGGTGGGTCCGCAACCTAAGTCGACTAGGTCATCTGCTGTAGCGCTTAAGTGGCTCCAGCCCCTCACAAGAATGGATTGCAAATAACATTTGCCTCGTTCTAGCATGCCCTGGTCAGTCAAACGCAGTGGCGGTCTACACCCTCTGTGGCGTTTTTTCTTGCTCTTTGAGGTGTAGTTTTTTCAGGCGGGCGCTCGTCCTCTTCCATCGTTGTTTTTAGCAGTATCTCCTTTTAGGCAAGGCGTTTCATCGAGGTCATATGGCTGGAGAGAATCAAGAAGTAAACAAGGAATTGGCCAAGTCTCTGCAAAGTGCCCGGAAGAGGCCCCGCAATTTTGCGGCAATCGCCAAGGGGGCGAATCCACTGGACCTGATCGTCAGTAAAAAGCCCATCAAACCGAACGAGGTCCAGGAGTCGAAGAAAAAGAATGGGGGCAACGCCGCATTTCAAGGTGTCGTAAAACTCGACCCCACCAATGATGCTGGCCTCGTCTTTCAGGTGCTGGAGATTCCCTCGGTCACCGAGATGAAGCTTCGCAAATTCATTACGGAATCGACCAAGCTAACTCTCAAGGCTCGCTACGAGGTAGTTGCCAGTATCGTCGAGATCAACGACGACATCCCCGATGAAGTGCTCGAGAAAATGCCACTTCCGGAAGACAATGGGGCTGAGATCGGAGCGAGCAGTAAGGATGACTCGGAAGAGAACAGGCTGAAAAACGAGCGAATTCAGCAACTCGATGAGAAGAACCGTCCGGTCGAGCCAACCGTTGATCAGCAGTCAACAAGCCAGACTCTTGAACCGGAAGTTCCTAATGCCCCTGAGTTCGACCTGACCCCTCAGCTCATGGAGAAGCTAAAGGCTTTGATGCCGAGAATTGGCGAAGCGAGCGGCCAGTATCCGCAACGAAAGGCTGATCTCTCGAACCTGGTTGCCAAGTTTCAGGTCGACCTGCGCAGCCGCAGTTTTGAGATGGCCAAGCAATCGCTGCGCGATCTGGCATTGCTCCTGAATCAACTGCAGCCAGTCAAAACTGAAAAGAAACCGTCCGAGGTGAAGGTCGGTCTATCGTCGCTCAATGATCTCGCCGGGCCAATTCAGAAATCGCTTCAAGACACCAAGCGTGGTCCCAAAGTGAAGCAGTTGATTGCCGATTTCAAGAAGGCGATTTCCGACCAAAACTTTGACCTGGCTGGTCAAATTCTCAGTCAACTGGAAGGAGCGGTGGCTCCCCAGATAACGCAAACGACCGAGGATTGGATCAAGGAAATGGCACCAACACTTAAGAGCCGCAGTCTAGGCAAGAAGCTTGGTGTTGGTGGGTTTGGCGCAGCTTACATGCTTCCCTCCAAAGAGGGAAAACCTCTGGTTGGCAAGTTCTCGCGTACGATGAGCAATGACCACTTGCTCGAGAAGGAGTACAAGATCTATGAGCAACTGGGAGATCACCCAGGACTTCCGAAGTGCATGGGAGTGCAAGAGATCGAAGTCGAAGTCGACTATCCCAAACGGTCGAAGATTAAGCGTAAATCCTTAATTTTGGAGGCGGTTGAAGGAGAATCGCAGAAAGCAGTTTTGAGTAAGCTCAAAGCGAAGCACCTAAAGGGTGAACTTAGCGATACCCAGTACTGGGGTATCATTCAGTACATGGAACGCAAGATGCTTCAGACGCTGGCACACATTGAAAATCAGGGATTAGTGCACAGTGATATTAAGCCAGAAAATGTAATGATTGACGCCAAGTCAGGTGGGATGAAACTAATCGATCTCGGCGGAGCGATTCAGGTTGGAGAGACCTCCAAAATTGTTAAGACCGATTACTTGCCAAACGATAACATAGCCGTCGACGGAAGGTTTGATGTATTCTCCGCAGGAGTTGTCGCAGAGAAGTCTGCGCCGACCGTCAAAAAGTCGAGTCCTGAGGTGAAGTGGGGGCAAGAAGATCAGGAGCAATGGAAAAAGATCCGGAAAGACGACTATGAAGTTCAGTTCAAGCAGTTCACGAAGTGGCTCACCGGCCAATCGCGTGACACTCGCCCGACTTCGATTGAAGCCCTTGGGCATCCCTTCCTTTCCGACTCGATGATGAGTGACGAGGAGGCTCAGAAGTTACTTCAGGGGATTGTCGAGCCACCCAGCATCGAAGTGGTGGAGAAGCCCATTATTCCGGAACTTTCGATCAAGGCTGGTTACGACCGTGAAGCTTGGCTGTCGACAATGAATGATGCGCTTGACAAAGGATTGCTCGATGAGCGGTATCGCGCAGACGTTGAGGAACTTGCTAGGTTACTACTTGAGTTGGATGATCCGCGGGCAAACTGGCAGCAATTTTCTCGCGAGACCGATTGGGAAGAGATGAAAGTATCGCTCGAGTTTTGTAGGGAAAGGCTTGATGAGATATCGTCGATCGTTGAAAAGATTTATTCCGGAGCTCCCGCAAATGGGCAAGTGAAAACATATCTCGATGCTAACTGGAACTATTCGGCCAACGTATCACTCAAGCTAAAAGAGGTGCAAGTTGTAACTCTACTCGACGATGTAGGAGATCCAGCGGAATTAGAGGTAGATGAGATAGCTGATAAATGTGAAGGTATAATTGAGCTTGTCAAGGAGCAAGGATCGAAATTGAGTGGGGAATTTGGTGAGTTGTTGCGTGATCGCGAAATGAGTAGCGATGGAACTAACTTCGATCGATCCCTGCAGCTCATAATGAGCTTGAAGATGGTGGACGTCATGCCGTTGCTCGCTCGAAAGCAAACTCTAAATAATCCTGGATCCTATTCGTCCTTTGAACTGTATGATGAAGAAAGCATCAATCGATTGGTTCAAGAATGCAATACCTCAACAGAAGCAGATGTTTCGAATGCGCAGACACTGGCGACAGAGTGGGCGCAACTTGACGAAGGAGTAGAAGAATACTTTTCTATAAATTCAGGCGTGGTTGATGAATTAGAGAAGCTTGCTGTAGCAGTAAACGAGGGAAATCAGGAAGAATCCGCGAAGTTGCTTCAAGTTGTATCGTTGCTCATCGAGACTATCGTCAATAAACTTGGAGAGAAGTATGACTATCTTGAGTCGTTATCTTTGCTAGTTGGATATAGATTTTATTCAGTTCAAGCTTTCTATGAGGCCAAGGTCCGGCTTGGTGACCTCTTGAAGTCAGCACGTTTGGCTGTTGAGAATATCGGCGACTAGTTGTTGCCGTTTTGACGCGAAGGCCAATTTGGTGGCTCTGTTGTTGTGGCGGAAGGGGGAGTGACTCGCCCCCCTTCTGCAAACCCCTTGATGCCGATTGACTGACGTAACGGCATTCGATGTTGCGACCGCGGCTGTCGTGGTTTCGTGCTCTCCGCTGGTCGCCATGCGGGGCAGGGTGGACTTTCAAAGTGCAGGCGGGCGATCCCTCGCTTTCTGGCGGCTGTCTTTACGGAGGGGCTGCGGTTCTCGCCGTGTCTTCTCTGTGCGGGACGCTGCTCTTCCTGGCGAGGGACGAGGCGGAAATGAATCGCCTGTCGCACGCTCGAAGGCTACAGGCCGAGGTGGCCCCCACGGTTTTCACTTTCCGGGAAGTCCTTGCTCTCTCCCCCGAAGCTGACGGCAGGTTGCTATACTGGGGATGAGTTTCTGTCGCCAGTGGCGGATTTTTCGCAGTCGATCCTAAGAAGGTTTGCATGGCCCGTCGTAGTCGAGCTCGTGAAGTGGTGCTTCAGATCCTTTACGAAGATGATCTGAACCCGGACCGCAGTATTGCCGTGTCGGACGTGTTTCTCCGTCGACGCTTGGGGGATGATGTCGAGCTTGTCGACTTCGCCCGCGATTTGCTGCGCGGTGTGCGTGGCCGGCGTAAGGAGCTCGATGTTCTGCTGCAACAGAAAGCGGATCACTGGACGCTCGATCGCATGGCGGTGACCGACCGAAACGTGCTGCGACTGGGGGCCTACGAAATCCTGCACACACAAACGCCGCAGCGGGTGGCGATCAACGAAGCGGTGGAGCTTGCCAAGCGTTTCGGAGCCCGCCAATCGCCGCAGTTCGTCAACGGAATTCTCGATCGGTTTTTGCAGAAGAAACGAGATTCGTGAGACTGATCGTCGGCGAAGTAAATCAATCGGCAGACGGCTGGCAGATGCAGCGGTGAGCGCGGCAAACGAGGAACGCGATGGGAATTTTCGATCTCTTTAAAAAGCAGCCCGCAGCCGAAGAAAAAAAGCCTGAGGCGGAGCAAACAGCCGCATCGAGCGAGAAACCAGCGGAACCGGCTCAGCCCGTCGGCATTTTTGCGAGACTGAAATCGGCGCTCAAAAAGACGACCGATCTGCTCAACACCGATATCCGCGACCTCTTCAAAAAAGAGGGGCGGCTGGTCGACGACGAGATGCTCGATTCGCTCTATTCGATCCTCGTCAAAACCGACATGGGGGTTGGGCCTGCCGGTCGAATCCGAGACCGCGTGAAGACCGATTTCCGCGGTCGTGTGGTCCATCTGACCGATGTGATTGCCTCGGTCAAAAGCGAACTCCGCGAGCTTGTAGCCCAGCCTCTGCAGCCAATCACCTACGCCGCTGAAGGGCCGACGGTGGTGCTGGTTGTGGGAGTCAACGGAAGCGGCAAAACCACTTCGATCGCTAAACTCACCAGCTATTTCCGTCAGCAGGGTAAATCGGTCGTGTTGGGAGCAGGCGATACGTTCCGGGCTGCCGCTTGCGAGCAGCTCACGATATGGGCCGAACGACTGGGAGCCAACATCGTCAAAGGGGAAGCAGGTGGGGATCCCGCCGCCGTGGCGCATCGAGCCGTGGCAACGGCGATCGCCGAGAAGGCCGATGTTTGCATCATCGACACCGCCGGTCGCTTGCAAACGCAAACCAACCTGATGCAGCAGCTCGAGAAAATTCACCGCGTGATCGGCAAGCAAATCCCAGAAGCTCCCCACGAAGTGATCCTGGTGCTTGATGCCACGGCGGGTCAAAATGCGATTAGCCAGGCACAAGGATTCTCGACGGCAGCCCACTGTACCGGCATCGTACTCGCGAAGCTGGATGGGTCGGCCAAGGGTGGCGTCGTGATTCCGATTCGCGAGAAGTTTTCGATTCCGGTGAAGTTCGTCGGACTCGGCGAAAAAGCCACCGACCTGGCCATCTTCGACTCCGATCAGTTCGTCGACGCGCTGTTTGAAATGGATGGCAAATAGAGCGGGCGCTGGTTCGATTTTTCGAACCGCCGGTTCATTCTGGAGCACTGCGGCAGCAACGCACTCCGGGAAGTCCTTCCGCGTGGATCGTGGCAGCTCTGCCATCGCTGCAGGCCACTGTTAATCTGTGCCGATTATGCGGCTCGCACCATTTGTAGCAGTGGTAGGGAATCGTAGCATTCCGGCAGCTTTACGCGCGGGCTTGGAAGCCACGTTCAGCGCGATTCTGATGCTTTCAAAGTCTCCCTCCAGCACCTTCCGAGCCCCCCTTTAGTCTCACTTCCGATTGTAGGGGCGCTACGAGCGTTACCAGCCGCAAGCTTTAACACGGTGAGCGACTTTTGACCCACTCGTAGCGGATTTGGCTACTGTTTCCGATAGACCGGTTCTCGCTGGTTTTCCGATGTAAGGAGTGCTGGGAGTTGGCAGCGGAGTACTCTCCCTTCCGATCATGCCGACCGCATGCTCAGCACCATCTACCTACAGGCATACCTAGCGGCGTTCGGATTGCGTCGCCCTGCTGATTTTGCAAAACCGTTCTTCCATGGATTGGGGAGTTCGCACATGAAACTTTCGAAGCTGGCCTTCGCAGCCGCCGTTGCTTGGAGCATCTACGCGGCTAACGCACAGGCACAGACACCGGGCACTGCAGTTCAGCCGGTGACTTACGCCAACGACTACTACTATTATCAACCGGAAGCCACCTCGCCTAGCGACATGGCTCCACCAGCAGCTGCTGTTGCTCCTGCACCTTGTGCCGCCTGCGAAGAAGCAGCGGAAGAGGAAGAATGCGAGCCATGGCGTCTGTTCTGCCAGAAGGAATGTGGCTGGAACATCTACGGTCATGCCTCGGGTGGTGTGATGGCTAACGGCCGTCCTGCTGCTGACAACTTCAACGGCGTGACGACCTTTGCTGACCAAGATCAAGGTCAGTTCAACCAGCTGTACGTGACGCTCGAAAACACGATCGACACGGGCGGATGCGGTTGGGACATCGGTGGACGAGTTGACTTCCTTTACGGAAGCGACTTCTTCTTCACGACCGCTCAAGGTCTGGAAACCGACCCAACCACGTTTGCACCACAATGGAGCAACGCGACCGACGAATACGGTCTGGCGATGCCCCAAGCGTACATGGAAGTGGGTTACAACGATCTGTCGGTTAAGCTCGGTCACTTCTACACCAACATTGGTTACGAAGTGGTTCCTGCTACCGGCAACTTCTTCTACACCCACGCCTACACCATGCAGTACGGCGAGCCCTTCACCCACACCGGTGCATTGGCCACGTACAAGTACAGCGACAGCACGTCGATTGTCGGTGGTGTTGTGAACGGCTGGGATGCGTTCGATCGTCCGATCGACACCGCTGCTGGCTTGTTTGGCTTCACCTGGACCAACGGCTGCGACCTGACGATTGCCTACGGTGCGATTGTTAGCCCCGATGAACCGAACCTCAACGGTGGCATCAGCAACCGCAACATGCAGAGCATTGTGGTGACGTACAACGTGAGCGACAGCCTCACCTACGTGTTTCAGAGCGATCAAGGCTACCAACTCGACGGTGCCAACCCTGGCCTGTCGAACGCTGGTGCCTCGGCTGAATGGTACGGCGTCAACCAATACCTGTTCTATACCATCAACGACTGCTGGAAGGCCGGCATGCGATTTGAATGGTTCCGCGACGACGACGGTGCCCGCGTGACCGGTCTGCGTCAAGGCAATACGGTTGCAGGTCAAGGCTTTGCTGGCGACTTCATGGCTGTGTCGGCTGGTCTCAACTGGACCCCAACCGCCAACCTGACGATCCGCCCAGAAGTTCGCTACGACTGGACCGACCTCGACGAAACGACTGGCCTCCTGCCATTCAACGCTGGTACCGACAGCTACCAGTTCCTGTACGGTTTCGACGCCATCTACATCTTCTAATCCCCGATGTGGCTCTGGCCAGAATCACTTCGGGAGCACAGGACCGCCCCTGTCTCCCACACACCAGAAGTGCCACGGCCAAGCCCCTGGAAGCTCAGCGAGACTCCCTGGCTGAGCTGGATAAGAGATCAGATCGCGATCGTTTGAATAACCAACCGCCGGAAGCTCTTTCTCACGAAAGTCAGTTTCCGGCGGTTGGTCTTTTTCTTGACCGTTCGATTTCTATTTGTGTGGGATCAACTCACCCAGCATAAAGATTGGGGGTAGATGAGTTCCCGTTGCTAGCACTTGGCACCCGGTATCTGATGCACGATCTCGCACCACCTGCGCGGAAAACTAGCGGACCCAATGACCAGTTTTTCGCGCTGCAGCTTCTAGCGTGCTAGATTTCAGCAGTTCGCGACCCACGGTGCGGCTCTCTTTAGGCGTCCCGCGCACCAGCCGTGCCTTGTTTCTAATCCCCTGGTGCTAAACTCTCGCGCACCGGCTCTTGGGGAATCTCGCGAGCTACAAAAAACTGGAAATGGGCTATCGCGCCTAAAGCCTTACGAACTCGTAACTTTGCCATTCTCGCGGCAACCCGACAGCAACTCTTCTGCCAGCTGTTGGCACATTGATTGCAATCTGCGTGGCCCAATTCGATTGCGTACGCATCGGGCACTGGGATCCCGCCCCATGCGTGTGGCTTTCGATCAAGGCGTACCGCGAACCTCCAGGTCGCGGATAGTTGGCTTTCTCACCATCCATCTCCAGGCGAAACCAAGATGAGTCGAAGTTCGTTCTCCTGGGCCGGAATGTTTCTGGCCCTGCTGCTATGTACCTCGTTTGCCGTCACTGCTTACGGCCAAGAAGCGACACCTCCAGCGGAAACCCCCGCTGCCGAAGCTCCTGCTGAAACACCAGCCGAGCCCGCTGCTGAAACACCAGCCGCTGAAACCCCTGCAGAACCAGCCGCTGAAGAGGCTGCTCCTGCTGCCCCTCTGGCCGCTGCCTACGGCGGAAATGAAATCGAATACGCATTCGACAACTTCATTCTCTTCATCTGTGCCGTTCTCGTCCTCTTCATGCAAGCTGGTTTCGCTCTCGTCGAAACCGGTCTCAATGCTTCGAAGAACGCCGTGAACATCATGTTCAAGAACTTCATGGACATGTGCATCGGTGCCGTTCTCTACTTCATCTGCGGCTACGGCATCATGTATCCAGGCGACGCTTGGATCGTCGGCGAATACTTCGGTTTCGCTGGTTGGGGCATCGGAGCTGAAACGGGTGACCCCGTTGCTGCTAACCTCACAAGCGACTTCGACTTCCTGTTCCAAGCTGCTTTCGCCGCTACCGCCGCCACCATCGTGTCGGGTTCGGTTGCCGGTCGTATCAAGTTCCCTGCTTATTTGATCTACACCGTGATCATCTCGGCTGTGATCTACCCCATCAGTGGTTCGTGGAAGTGGGGTTACGGCTGGTTGCACGACAAAGGCTTCGTCGACTTCGCCGGTTCGGTCGTCGTGCACTCGGTCGGTGGTCTGGCCGGTTTGGCCGGTGCCATCGCTCTCGGCCCACGCATTGGCAAGTTCATCAACGGCAAGGCTCAGGCCATGCCTGGTCACAACATTCCATACGTGGCTCTGGGTGTGTTCATCCTGGTCATCGGTTGGTTCGGTTTTAACCCTGGTAGCCAACTTGCTTTCGTGGGCAAGGCCAACGTTGACCTGGTCGCTAAAGTAGCCGTAAACACGCTTCTCGCAGGCTGCTTCGGCGGCGTTGTTTCGATGATCTTCTCGTGGGGCTTGTTCAAGAAGCCAGATCTCACGATGGCCCTCAACGGAACTCTTGCTGGTCTTGTTGCAGTGACTGCTAACTGCCACATCATAACCTACGGTGAATCGTTCATCATCAGTGGTGTAGCTGGCGTGCTCGTCGTTCTCGGCATCGTGCTGCTCGACAAGGTTGGCGTTGACGATCCTGTCGGTGCCTTCCCTGTACACGGCATCTGCGGCATGTGGGCCGGTGTTGCTACTGGCATCTTCGGCGATCTCGCTGAAGGTGTCACCCGCACCGACTTCATCGTGATCCAGGTCATTGGCACTGCTGTCATCGGGGTTTGGGCACTCGGCACTTCGCTGGTCATGTTCTTTGCGATGAAGGCTTGTGGTGTTCTCCGCGTCGATGCTGAAGAAGAAATCCTTGGTCTCGATATCACCGAGCACGGTATGTATGCCTATCCACAAGGCATCGTATCGCTCGAACACACGCCAGGTTCGTCGGGCATGCACAGCGTTGGCATGTCAGGCTCGACCGTACCAGCTGGCAAACCGAGCACGGAAGCGGTGTGAAACCCTACCAGTTGTCCGAGCGTCGGTTAGTCCACAAGACTCTGGCGCCTCGGGCAGCGGGTGATGCCTCAGGAGACGAGGCTGTCTCGGATCAGTCGTTCATGTGGGAGCACTTCGGCTCTTGCCTGGGCCAGAAGGATACCCCAATGGTCTGGATGGGCGTCCGCCTCGCCCATCCAGGCCGGGGTGTTTTAAACACACCTCGGCCCTGCATGTGAAACTTTCAGGCGAAATGCATCGGGTCCCGGCCTGATGCCACCATATGCCCCGTCGCACCAGCGGCGGGGTATTTTTGTTGGCACTTCGAAACTTCTAGCGCCGGCAACATCCCTCGCGCGGCTGCATCTTTCCAGCGTTCCGACTACAATTGAGTTTCGCAAACGCTCTTGGCACTCCGATTGCATTATAATTCGGCATCCTAAGCGTGGTCCTTGGGCGACCATTGCCAGAGCTTTTGCTCACACCTCTCCCTCCCCAACTTGCTCGCAGCGATTGACTAGCCACCGCTCATGAAGCTCATCATTGCCATCATTCAGCCCGGCAAACTCGAGGAAGTCAAAGCCGCCCTCACCGAGGTGGAAGTCTTCCGGCTCACCGTGATGGATTGCCAGGGTTTCGGCCGCCAAAAGGGGCAGACCGAGCTCTATCGGGGCCAAGAATACAAAGTGAATCTCCTCCGCAAAGTGCAGCTGCAAATCGCCGTGAACGACGATTTTGTCGAGCCGACCATCAACGCCATCATTCGGGGTGGACGAAGCGGCGAGACTGGTCAGATTGGCGATGGAAAGATTTTCGTCCTGCCGATGGACGACTGTGTTCGCATTCGCACGGGCGAACGTGGTGGCGAAGCGATCTAGGTCGTGGTTCGAGCACCACTGATTGCGCAGCGTTCACTTCTGGCGCATGAAAATGCCCATCAAACGATCTGCTAGTGATCGAATGATGGGCATGCTGCTTTTGACGTGAAATTACTTGTCGGTAATCTTGGGACTATTTGCCGAGAAAGAAGTCGAACACCAGTACGTTGTCGAGTCGCGGGCCAACCAACTTCACAAACTCGGCGTGAGCAGGGTGCGGGATATAGTCGTCCCGATCTTTGGCGGTGGCAAACGACACCACAAAGCCGTGCGTGAAACCGGCGGCCTTGTTTTCGATGCTCACATCGGTTCCCCATTCAAAACCGGTGATCGTGGGGATCTTTGCAGGCAAAGCCGCGAAAGCATCCACCACCTCTTGCACCTGCTCCTTCGTCACATCGTCCTTGAACTTAAACAGCACGACATGGCGGAGGGTCTGCTTGGTTTCCGTTGCGGCCCCCAGGGCTGCGAGCATCTGCTTGGCGACAAACGCATTGCCTGCTTTGTTCAGGTGCACGCGATCGCCAGTCAGAATGCCGCGATCCTTGTTCTCGGGGTTGTTGGCCTTGATGTGTTCCCAAAAAGCCTTGTTCAGGTCGATCAGCTGCACTTTGTTAGCAGCAGCCACTTTGCGCGAGATTTCGCAGTATTCGGCCAGCATCGTGTCGAGGTCGTTCGAGCCGTCGGTCTTTTCACCGATCACGCTGGCGGTGCAGAGAAGGGGAGTCGCTCCCTTTTCGCGGATACGGGTGATCAAGCGGCCCAGTCCCGCCTCGAAATCTTCCTTCGACGTGCCGCGGCCACTTTGCGAGTGCCATACATCGTTGATGCCGATGTAGATGATCACTTTCGTCGGATTCTTGTCGAGGACGTCCTTATCGAGACGCGCTTCGAGGTTCGGCACTTTGTGACCACTGATCCCCGCCCCAATCACTTCGATCTTCAGATCGGCATGATCTTTCGCGAGGGCCTCGGCGACCATCGTCACGTAACCCTCTTTGCCAGCTCCTTGCTGCGTGATCGAGTCGCCGAGGAACACAATTCGGTCCCCCGCTTCCAGCTTGGCCGACTCTTCTGCTGTCACCATGCTCGTCATCAGCATCGCTCCGCCGAGCACCAGTGTGCTCACCAACATTGCCAACTTACGCATCCTAGAATCTCCACTAAGGTGAGAAAAACTACCAATCCGAGTCCCGCGAACATACCCGCCCGTCGCCTGAACTTCTAGATAGTCGCGCCACTTCGTCGTAGGCTATCCTGGCCTCGTGAGTGACTACCGGAGTCGTTCCGAGACGCAGAAATCATGGGGCGACCCGATGGGAACCTTCAATACGCTGGCGGCTTTGCTCACCTGTCCGCGCTGCGGAAAGCAGGGGGAAATGGAGATCGAGCTGCGCCACGGCAACACTGCGAATCAGTTGCATTTGAAGCTTGGCGACGACTATCCCCGCATGCTTCGCGAGCCCGTTTCGTCTGCCGATCAGCTCGGCGCAGCGCTGCTGCTCGTCGAAGGTTACTGCGAATGCCACCTCTGCCAGAAAGACTTTTTCGTTACCGTCGCACTCGAGAACAACCGCCTCACCTCGGCTCAGGTCGATCTCACCAAACTGGGGCATGTTCCGGATTAGCCGCCGAATGAGCCCTCCGACCTCTCGGTCCTTGCGAGAAGGGGAGGCGGGTCCTAGAATTCTCGACGCGTCATCTGCCCTGGTCGTCCTAGCCACCTACGCGCGAACGATCGGCTTCTGAACTCTGGCTCTCCACCACGCTCGATGACAGACATCCTCCACGCGTTTGCGTCGCTCCCACCCGTTTGGAAGCGGTCGCATTTGCTCGATCTTGAGTCGCTGTCGGCCGAAGAACTCACCTGCATTCTTGACTACGCCGAGCATTTTCGAACTGCCACCGACGGCTGCCGAAAAAAGATTCAGGTCCTGACGGGCCACACGCTCGCCAACCTGTTCTTCGAAAACAGCACTCGCACACGGAACAGCTTCTCGCTGGCCGCGCGTCGCCTCGGGGCCGATACGGTGGAGTTTTCGTCGTCAGGCAGCAGTACGGCTAAAGGGGAGACGGTCATCGATACCGCCAAAAATATCGAGGCGATGAACGTCTCGGCGGTGGTGATTCGGCATCGAACTCCTGGCACGCCGCAGCTGTTGGCCAGCAACCTCGATTGCAGCGTGATCAACGCAGGCGACGGTCCCCACGAACATCCAACGCAAGGTTTGCTCGACATCCTGACGATTCGTCAGCGGCGCCCGAATTTGCAAGGGCTGACTGTGGCGCTTGTGGGAGACATTGCTCACAGCCGCACCGCGCGGTCGAACATCTGGGGCCTCAAGAAGCTGGGTGCGCACGTGATTGTGTGTGGCCCCTCGACGCTGGTCTCGAAGCGATGGGAGCAGTTTGGGGTCGAAGTGGCCTACAGCCTCGATGAAATTCTGCCTCGCTGCGACGTCCTCAATTTGCTCCGCATTCAGTTCGAGCGGCAATACACGCGCCCCTTTCCGAGCGTGCGCGAATATGCCCTGCTGTATGCGATGAATCGCGAACGGATGGAAAAGGCGAAAGACGACATCCTGATCATGGCCCCGGGGCCGATCAATCGTGGTGTCGAGATCACGCCCGATGTGGCCGATGGTCCTCACAGCGTGATTCTCGAGCAAGTGACCAACGGCATTGCCGTGCGGATGGCGGTGCTGTGGCTCACAATCATGGCGGGGCAAGTTGCCACCAGCGGTGCCAAGTAAGCAGCGAGTGTGCTGAGCCGATTTATGCGAAGTCCAGCCAAGCAGGAGTAGCTGTTGTGAGTCGATTGGTCATCCGAGGGGGCCGCGTTATTGATCCGAGCCAGGGGCTCGATCGTAGGGCAAATCTGCTCGTCGAGAACGGGAAGATTGCCGCTTACGATGTCGAGCCCGGGCCGACCGATCACGTGCTCGATGCCGAGGGGCTGATTGTCTCGCCAGGTCTGGTCGACATGCATGTCGAACTGCGCGAGCCAGGTTTCGAAGAAGACGAAACCATCATGAGCGGCACCGCCGCAGCCATTGCAGGGGGCTATACGTCGATCGCTTGTATGCCCGACACCGATCCGCCGATCGATACCCCGGCCGCTGTGGAGTTTATTCGGCAAAAGGCTTCTCGTGCGGGAAATTGCAATGTCTATGTCGTGGCTGCTGCGAGTAAAAATTGCGATGGCAAAGAGCTCGCCGAAATCGGTTCGCTGGTAGAAGCGGGGGCGATTGCCTTTTCCGACGGCAGCAAAAGTATTCAAAACGCCGACCTGATGCGCCGCGCGCTCGAATACTGCATCATGTTCAAGCGACCGATTTTGCATCATCCCGAAGTGTATGAACTGTCGCGCGGCGGCGTGATGCACGAAGGGACGATCTCGATGGTGCTGGGGCTCGCCGGGATTGCTCCCGCCGCAGAAGATGTGATGACCAGTCGCGATTTGCGGCTCGCCGATGCCACTGGAGGGACGCTGCATCTGATGAACATCAGTAGCAGTGGCGCGATCGATTTGATCCGCCGCGCGAAGCAGCGTCAGATTCCTGTCACCGCTGAAATCGCGCCGCTGCATTTCACACTCACCGACGAGTGCCTGCGCTCGTTTGATTCATCGTACAAACTGAGCCCGCCACTTCGCTCGGTGAAACATGTCGAGGCCTGCATCGCTGGGCTTAAGGATGGAACGATCGATGTGATCGCCTCGAGTCATCAGCCCCGTGCCAGCGAAAAGAAGATGCAAGAGCTCGACCTCGCGCCGTTTGGTGCCGTGGGTCTCGAGACCACGCTGGCGCTGGTCATCACCAAGCTGATTGAGCCGGGACACTTGTCCTGGAGCGATGCCATCGCGAAGCTCTCGACTAATCCCGCGCGAGTGCTCGGCATCAAAAAAGGGACGCTCGCCATCGGTGCCGATGCCGATATCACCATCATCGACCCCAGCGTTAGCTGGACGGTAGAGCCCAAGACATTCCACTCGAAGAGCGCCAATACACCTCTAGCTGGGATGCAGCTCCAGGGCCGGGCCAAGCATGTGATCGTCAACGGTCAGGTGAAGTTTTAGACTTTCAGGCGATCCGTTGCTTCATCTCGCGGATCAGCTTAGCCGCATCTCCATAGGCCCCGTTCCATCAAAGATTTGTAGGTACGAAAAAAGCGACCACGAGTTGCAAGGCTCGTGGTCGCTTCAAGTTTTTGATGTCAGCTTCGAGTCGGCCGGTGGAGCCGGCTCTACTCCTGATCGCGCTTAGACGAACTTGGTTTGGCCAGGCATAGCCACTGGTGGAACTTCCATCGGGCCCCAAGCGTACGAAGGTGGGGTGAGGTCTTCGGTCGAAGCCATCGCCTTTTCCCAGGTCACTTGTTCGCCCGTGTAGGTGGCCATGCGACCCATGATGGCGAGCATCGTGCTGGAGCACATGTAGTTGCCATTGTTGATCGGCGTGCCGCTGCGGATTGCCTTGAACAGTTCGACATGTTCGACGTCGTACATGCTGGGCTTCTCGCCACGATAACGCCAAGGCTTTCCTTCCGAGATCACTTCGTGCTTCAGAACCTGGGCCGAGCCCTTGGTTCCCATCACAAAGTCTTCGGTTTGGTTGAAACCGCAGTTGGCCATCTGGCGGGTGAAGGCATAGCACTTCACGCCGTTGGCCCACTCGTACACCACAGCGTGATGATCGTAGATGTTGCCCCACATCTTGTCGGTGCGTACCTGACGACCACCCATGCCGTAGCAACTGACCGGTGGAACGTCGTCCATCAGCCACATTGCCTTGTCGAGGCTATGGATGTGCTGTTCGACGTTGTGATCGCCCGACAGCCAGGTGTAGTAGAGCCAGTTGCGGAGCTGATATTCCATGTCCGACCATTCTGGCTTGCGATCGCGGTGCCAGAGGGTGCCGGTGAGGTAGTTTTCTTGAATAGCGACAATGTCGCCGATCGCGCCACTCTTGATCTGGTCGATCGTGGCCCGAACACCGAGGTCGTAGCGCCAGCAGAGACCCGAAACGAGGTTCAGTCCCTTTTCGGCGGCCATCTTCGTGGACTCAAGGCAGCTGCGAATGCCGGGGGCATCCACGGCGACTGGCTTCTCGCAGAAGATATGCTTGCCAGCTTCGACAGCGGCACGCAGGTGGACAGGGCGGAAATGCGTTGGGGTGCAGAGGAGCACTACATCGACATCGCTGGCCATCACTTGCTTATAGGCATCGAGGCCGTGGAAGCAGGTGTCGTTGGTGACGAGGAACTGTTCACCGAGAGCGCGGCCGAGTTGCTGCTGAGCATCGGCAACTTGATCGGGGAACGCATCGCAGAGAACCGTGAGGCGATTGTTTTTGTCGGCGCGCATCGCGTTGATGGC